>DROQ01000132.1 GCA_011321845.1 Planctomycetota bacterium
ACTTCCAGGGATGCTTCCCCACGATCTGATGCTTGAAAACGTGGCAAACCCCATCGCTTCCGAACACATGATCCGAAACGTCGTTCGCGGCACCATTCCATTGCCGGCAGGAGGCGAAGCCCTTGACCCCGTTTTTAAACTCGTAGACCGTGTTGAAGTGGTCATAAACGTTTCCATACTTTGGATCCGTCCGGACTTGCCTTCCCCCGCTCGCAGTGACCCGCACCGGATACTCGTCCTTCATCGCCCAGGCGATCTTATCCAAGCTATGGATGTGCTGTTCGGCGATGTGGTCCCCGGAGAGCCAAGTATAATAGATCCAATTCCGGACCATGTTCTCCATCTGGGACCACTCTTTTTTGAATCCTCGGTGCCAGAGCCCTCCGGTGTTGTAGGTGGCTTGGATCGCCCGGATCTCACCAATCGCCCCCTCGTGAATCTTTTCGAAGGTTGCGCGCATCCCGTTGTGGTAGCGCCAACAAAGACCTGAGACGAGAGAGAGCCCCTTTTCCTTGGCTTTGCGGCAGGACTCCAGAACGGAGCGCACTCCGGGAGCGTCCACCGCCACGGGTTTTTCACAAAAGATGTGCTTCCCCGCAGCGACGGCGGCCGCAAGGTGTCTGGGCCGAAAATGGGGAGGCGAGGTCAGGATGACAACATCCACAAGCTCCAGCACTTTTTTGTACCCATCGAAGCCCGTGAACCGATGCCCTTCGGGAACCTGGACCCTTTCTTTCACATTGGTTTGGAGGAGATGCCTCAGGCTGTTCTCCAGGCGATCCGAGAAGGCGTCGGCCATGGCAACCAGGCGGGCCTCCTTGTCGGCTCGAAGCGCTTGGACGGCCGCCCCGCTTCCGCGTCCTCCACATCCGATCAAACCTACCTTCAACTCGCCCCTCCCTCCGGCGTAACTCTTGGCCGCGAGGAGGGGGGAGGGAAGGATCGATCCGGTAGCCAAGACCCCCAGCGAGCCCTTGAGAAAATGCCGTCGGCCGATCCCCTGCCCGGACTCCGGGTTCTTTTCCGGCTGGTTCTTTTCCGGTGTTTCTGGGGACTTGGACCTTAACTTGGATCTTTCAGAGCGCTCCATGATCGTTCTCCAAAGAGGTTCTCGCGGAAGGATCACCCAAATGAATCATGGAGTCGGACCTGATCGGGCGGCAAGACTGCCTGCCAAAAGATTCGATCTCATGAACCATGTGGGATACATTGGGAAAACCGCCGTTTTCCTGCGCCCGATGATAACAACGAGGGATCCAAGGTGACACATGTCCAGTCGATTTAACCGAAGAGAACTCTTCTCCAGGCTTGGAAGCCTGGCCGCCCTCCCCCTCCTCCCCCAAATCTCCCCCACGAGAAAAGCTCCCCGAGAGGACACCGATCTTCGACCGAACCCAGGGAGTGGCCCTCGATTCAAAGCCTGCAAACTCTCCATGGTCAGGGAAGGAAAGGATCTGGAAGAGAAATTCCGGCTTCTCAAGGAGCTTGGGTATGACGCAACCGAATTGGACAGCCCCAACCCCTACAACAGTTCCGAAGTCCTCGCCGCCAAAAAAGCGACCGGACTCCGCATCCACGGAACCATTGACTCGGTCCATTGGAGGCACACCCTCTCGGACCCCAACCCGGAGGTTCGCGCCAAGGGCCTCCGGGCTCTCCGAACCGCCCTGGAGGACGCCCACGACTATGGAGCGACCACCTGCCTGCTTGTCCCGGGAGTCGTTCGAAAGGACATCCCCTATGACCTCGTCTACGAGCGTTCCCAAAAGGAAATCAAAAAGGTCCTCCCCCTCGCCGAGAAACTAGGAGTCAAAATCGCCATCGAGAACGTCTGGAATGGCTTTCTCCAGAGCCCCCTGGAATTTCGAAACTACATCGATGAGTTTCGGAGCCCCTGGATCGGGGCCTATCTCGACATCGGGAATATGCGGAAATTCGGCTGGCCCACCCACTGGATTCGCATCCTCGGCAAACGCATCCTCAAAGTGGACATCAAAGGCTGGAGTTTCAAAAAGGGGTTTCGGGTCGGGATCCTCCAAGGAGACATCGACTGGAAGGCCTGCATGCGAGAGCTGGGGAGGGTCGGTTATCAAGGGATCATCACTGCCGAGGTGGGTGGAGGAAAGAAGGAGAGACTCGCCGCCATCGCCAAAGACCTGGACACCCTTCTCTCCTACGCCAAGGAAAGCAGATAGTCCCGGGTACTTCCTACTTCCCCTTGGCGGACGCTTTCTTTTCGCTCCTCTTTCCTTCTCCCTGGGAAGCAGGAGTCTTCAGAGGCCGCACGACTCGAAAGCCCACGAAGGGAGCGTCCGTATGGTACCAAACACTCTGCGGAATCTGGGGATCCTGGATCTTCCATTCCGGTTCGGATCCTCTTCGCGCCGCGGAGCGAAGCATAAGAGGGCCGTCCGCCCAGGAACCTCCCCGGACCACCCTGGGATAGAGGGTCTTGGGAGCCACGAAGGGATCCACCAGGACCTCTCCTTTCTTCGCCTTGGGATAGCCCTGGGGTAGATACTGGTCGAGGCACCACTCGGCCACATTTCCGTGCATGTCGTAGAGCCCCCAGGGGTTGGGTTTTTTGAGTCCCCCCTTGTGGTAGGCCTCCTTGCTGTTTCCCTCGAACCATCCATACTCTCCCAGCTTTTTTGGGTCCGAGCCAAAGGAGTAGGCGGTATTCGTGCCCGCGCGACAGGCATACTCCCACTCGGCCTCCGTCGGAAGGCGGTAGGTTCGCCCCGTCTTTGCGCTCAACCATTGGCAAAAAGTCTTGGCCGCCTTCTGGGTCATGCAGACCGCGGGGAACCCCTTTTTCCCCATCCCGAAGCTCATGTCCACGTAGGGTTTGCTGGGCCGGGTCACAGCATCCGCTCGTTGATCCGATTTGCTTGTCTTCGCGCTTTTTTTTCGGTTCTGGCGATCCAGATCCAAGGACCACTGCTCGTAAAGATCCCACGTGACTTCGAGCCGAGCCATCCAAAAGGGCGAGATGCGAACCCTGCGGACAGGGCCCTCGTCCTTTTTATGGCCCTTTTCGGAAGCAGGGCTTCCCATCTGAAACTCCCCCCCTGGAATCGGAACCATCTCGAAGGAAAGCCCCGTCCCCGGGACTTCCTGCCGGTACGGGGCAAAGTTTTTCCCGCGATCGGCCTTGGAAGGTTTAGATTCCTGGGGTGCACAGACCAGAGCGGCCAAACAAAAAAGGACTCCTAGAACCATCATGAAACACCTTTCTCTATTGATCGCAGGGGGAGTCATGACTGCGCTGGTTCCCGCCTGCGTTTACCCAGGAGAAGCTCCCCCCAAACCCAAACCCCAACGCTATGAGTTTGCCCAAAGATCGATGGGAGTGGAATTCAGGATTCTGATTTATTCCCTGGATCCAGAAAGGGCTCGGCTCGCCGCCCGGCGGGCCTTCCAAAGAATCCAAGCCCTGGACGACGCCCTGAGCAACTACAAGCCGGACTCGGAGTTGATGAGGCTCTGCCGCCTGGCGGAGCCCGGCCTGCCGATTCCGGTAAGCGAGGATCTCTTTCGGGTCCTGGCGATCTCCAAGAGACTCCACCGCCTCAGCAACGGAGCCTTCGAGATCAGCGTAGGCCCCCTCACCCAGCTCTGGCGGCGGAGCCGCAAGCTGCATCGGCTCCCCAAATCCGAGATCCTGGCTGCGGCTAAAAAACGGGTAGGCTCTGAATGGATCCGCTTGGACCATGCCCGGCACACGGTGGAGTTCCTCAAAAGAGGCATCCTTTTGGACCCTGGAGGGATCGCCAAGGGTTACGCTGTGGATCAGGCCCTGCTCTCCCTCGAGAAAAATGGAATCCACTCCGCCCTGGTGGACGGAAGCGGAGATATCGCTGCCTCCGATCCACCTCCCGACCTTCCCGGCTGGAAGATCGCCATTTCTCCCAGCGGGGACAGGGTTCGAACCTGGGTCTATTTGGCTCATGGAGCCATCGCGACTTCGGGAGACCTTTACGGCAGGGTCATCCTGGGAGGCAAGCGCTACTCCCACATCGTGGACCCGAAAACAGGGCTGGGTCTGGTCGATTCCAAAGCAGTTACCGTTTTTCATCCCAGTTGCACCTACGCCGACGGCCTCGCGACCGCCCTGAGCGTCCTGAGCCCCGGGAAGGGGATGGCGCTCATCCGGAAGCTCGGCAAGGCGGGAGCCATTCTGGACCTGGGCCCGAAGGGACTCCTCCAAGAGCCCGCCGATTTGGGCCTTCTCCCCTATATTCAAAAGATTCCTGTGGAAACGATCTCCCCCGGGAAGGATCCTTCCTCGCAAAATGGGAAAGAGAAGGGCCCTCCCAAACGGGGGAAAAGCCCCGAAGGAGATTGAAATGGGAAAGACCTTGGGTGTCGGCGTGATCGGAACAGGGTGGGTGGCGGGAGCCCATATCGAGAATTTCAAACAAATCCAGGATTGCGAAGTTCGAGCCGTCCTTTCCCGCTCCAAGGAGCGGGCGCGGGCCAAAATCCAGGAACACGGGCTGAAGGAGGCCAAGGCCTTTCAGAACCAAGAGGCCTTTCTCGCCCAGTCCGAGCTGGACATCGTGGTGATTTGCACTCCCCACCCCATGCACCCCCAAGAAACCATCGCCGCAGCCAAAGCGGGGAAACACATCGTCATCGAGAAACCTGTCGCCCTGGACAGGGAGAGCCTCGAGGAGATGTGCAAGGCCGTAGAAGAGGCCGGAGTCCAGACCAGTGTCTGCTTCGAACTACGCTGGATCGGCCTCTTCAAGAACATCAAGGCTCTCCTCGCCCAGGGCTTGATCGGAGAAGTGTTTTACGGAGAGACAAGCTACTTTCACGGGATCGGCCCCTGGTACCCCCAATACCCATGGAACCGGACCAAGGAGATGGGGGGCGACGCCTTTTTGACCGCTGGTTGCCACGCCTTGGACGGACTCCTCTGGTTCATGGATCAGAAGGTGGTCCGGGTCATGGCCATGTCCAACACCAGCCCCAACAACCCCCTGGATTACGAATACGACCCCAACATCGCAGCCCTGCTGGAGTTCGAGAGCGGGGCGATCGGCAAGGTCTCGACCAGCATCGAGTGCAGGCAGCCTTATACGTTTCCAGTGCTCCTCCAGGGAGAGCGGGGTTCCATCCTGGGAGACAAGGTTTCGAGCCTCGACTGGCCCGGCCTGGAACCGGGAGAGTGGGCGACCATCCCCACCGCCATGCCCGACTCCGGGGACGTCTCCGACCATCCCTACCTGGGCCAGCTCCAATACTTCGTCGATTGCATCCACAGCGGGGAGCGCCCCCACAACGATCTAAAGGCCTGCGCCCACGTCCACGAGGTCATGTTCGCCATCCAGGAATCCTTGACCCAACAAAAATCCATCTCCCTTAAAAGCTAGGCTTCTTTCCCCCGGATGCGATGCAGGAACTCCCCGGCCCGCACGGCGGCCTTGGAGAGGAGGCTCCCTCCCCAGTCGAAGGATCCGGGGTAGGTCAGCTCCCTTCCGCGGAACCCAGTCTTGAACCGATAGCCTCCTGGATCCTTCTCGGGGTCCACCCCACAGAGGTCGTAAACCGAGAGGCCGCGGTTCTTGCATTCCTCGATCGCTCGCCAGTGCAAAAGGTTGGAGGCGTTATGGTTGGGCAGCTCCTCCAGGATCCGCGTCGCTCCGAGGAGATAGATGCCCGTGTCCCCCATAGCCGAAAGGACCAGCCCCCCCAGGTCCTTTCCCTCGTAGGTGGCCAAAAAGACCATCATGCGATCCTTTCCCCTGAGAAAGGACTGCGCCCGGGCAAAGGTCTCGACCCGCACCTTGGTGTGAAAACCCTTCCGGGCATACATCTCGTCATACAAAACCTGGAAGCGGCGAAAAGCTTCGAGGTCTCCCCCCACCTCGATCCGGACTCCTAGCTTGGTGGCTTTGTTGATCTTCGTCCGGAATCTGGGACGGAAACTCTTTTTGATCTCCTCGAGCCCAGGCTTCAGGTCCACCAGGATCGTCCGGTAAGGCCTTTGCTCCAAGGGACAAAAGCCCATCTCCTCCAGGACCCGAGTCACCCCCGGGTACAAATCTTCGGGGAGATGGGAGACCAGGCGAAGAACCAATCCCCGGGGTTGCACCCAGCCCTCGAGAAGTACCCGCAGAGCAGCCTGGTAACGGTCCAGGACCTCCTGTGGATCGGCATCCTGGCTTGTACGCACAACAGGACCAAAATAGCAATGAGCGAGGCCCGCCCTGAACCCGGGGATGGTTTTGACCCGTAGCTGAGCGAGCCCCAGCCGGGCTCCTCCCTCGTTCAAGACCAGGCGGACCGAAGGCGCTTCTTGGGCCCGACCCACCCCATATCCAAATGACTGATATATGCTGGCGTCCTGGAACCCGGCCAGGAGATCATCCCACTCCTCCGGGTCTTCGATTGCAATGATCTCGGACAAAGTCCCTCTCTCCAGCTCAGAAAACAAGGAAACTCCCCAGGCAGGGAAGCATGTTCCCTCTTCGAAAAGGCTCTACATTCTCCTCAAGGGATTTCCCGGGGTTCCGGCTGGAGCAGCTCGTTCACGCTGCCTCCCAAGTTGTTCCTTGCCTGGGATCTCCAAAGGGTTAAACGTAACCATGGAACAGGGTGGTCCACAATCCAGGTAAATCCCTTCCCACCTTGGTGCCGATGATATTCCCAGATGTTTCATGAAACGCCCGGGTCCCCTCCCACAAGATCATGGGGAGCAAAAACCCCATTTGGGAGTGTGGGACTGCAAAATTATGAGCAAAACGCCCCAGAAGATCGACATTGTGCTTGTCTTTCACGGCATCGGCACCCCCCCGGCCGATTGCTTGGAGGCGGATCTTCCCTATTGGGTACAAGAAGAAAAATTCTTGCGGACCCTGGACATCGCGAAGGAGCGTGGGGACACCCTCATCACCTTTGATGATGGGCTCCAATCGGACGTCCGCATCGCCATGCCCGCTTTGATCGAGAGAGGGCTTCCCGGAGTTTTTTTCCCCCTGACAGGGATGCTGGGGAAACCGGGCTACCTGACCCGCGAAGAGCTCAAATCCCTGGCCGACCATGGGATGGTGGTCGGCACGCATGGCCATATGCACCTGGACTGGGCCAAGGTTCCCCGAGAACTCCGGGAAAAAGACATCCAGGATTCCTTGGAGATCATCGAGGAGATCTTGGGAACCCCATGCAAGGAGGCCGCCTTTCCCTTCGGCTCCTTTGATCGTCGGGTCCTCGCTTCCCTCAAGAAATTTGGAATCGAAAAGGCCTATTCTTGCAGCAGGGGCAAGACCAACTTGGCCAACTTTCTCATCCACCGGACCTCGATCCGGGAGGTCACCGACCTGGACTGGATGTTTCAAAGCTTGGACAAGGAAAAGGGGATCCAAAAAATCAAACGCGGGGTCAAACGCTTCCTCAGGGCCCATCTGCCTCCCTTTTGACCGGCGATCCCGGTGTGGATCGGCCGCCCCCCTGCAGACCGGCTGTCCCAGTGTGGACTGGCCGCCCCCCTGTAGACCGGCTGTCCCGGTGTGGACTGGCCGCCCCCCTATAGACCGGCTTCCTCGTGGAAGGGGTGGAGCGAGGGAGATGGGCGCAAAGCCCCCCGAGCGATCATCGAGCGACATTCCACCACAGGAATCCCGTTTCGCCTCACTCAGGAGGGTGGCTAAGATCCCAGGGCAGCCCCATCCTGGAGGAGAATCATGGAAACGATCATCGAGCCATTCCGCATCCGGACCGTCGAAAGACTCCAAATGTCCACCGAGGAAGAAAGGATGGCGGCCCTGGAACGGGCTCATTTCAACCTCTTCTCCCTGCATTCCAAAGAGGTCTTGATCGACCTGCTGACCGATTCCGGGACCGGGGCCATGAGCACCAAGCAATGGGCAGCTCTGATGATGGGAGACGAGAGCTACGCAGGGAGCGAGTCTTTCTTCGACTTGGAAAAGACGGTCCGCAAGCTCACGGGATACAAACACGTCATCCCGGTCCACCAGGGGAGGGCGGCGGAGCGCATCCTCTTTCAAACGCTCTGCGCCGAAGGAAAAAGGATCCCCAACAACACGCATTTTGATACGACCCGTGCCAACATCGAATTCACAGGAGCCGAGGCCATCGACCTCCCCGTGGACGGCGCCCTGGACCCGAGCAGGGAGGCCCCCTTCAAGGGCAACATGGATCTGGACAAGCTCGACCGCTTCCTGGAAGAGACTCCTACAGAGGAAGTTCCCTTTGGGCTGCTCACGATCACCAACAACACCACGGGAGGCCAACCAGTCTCGATGGAAAACATCCGAGAGGTCGCCAGGAGATACCACGCCAAGGGGATTCCCTTTTTCCTGGATGCAGCCCGCTTCGCGGAGAACGCCTTCTTTATCAAAAAACGGGAGCCGGGATACAAGGACCGCCCTCTCGACGAAATTGCCCTGGAGATGTTCAGCTACGCGGACGGATGCCTGATCTCCGCCAAAAAAGACGGCCTGGTCAACATCGGGGGACTTCTCGTCCTCAATGACGACGCACTCGCGGCCCAGGCGAAAAACCTCTTGATCCTGACCGAGGGGTTCCCCACCTACGGAGGCCTGGCCGGGAGGGACATGGCAGCCCTTGCCCAGGGTCTTCGCGAAGTCCTGGATGTGGACTACCTCGAGTACCGCCTGGCCAGCGCCCAGTACCTGGGTCGGGCGCTGACCTTCCTGGGGGTTCCCATTGTCAAACCCTGTGGGATCCACGCCATCTATGTCGACGCCCGGGCCTGGCTTCCTCAGATTCCCCCCAAAGAACTCCCCGGACAGTCCCTCTGTTGCGAACTCTATCTCCGAGGGGGAATCCGAGCTGTCGAGATCGGCACCCTGATGTTTGGAGGGACCGACCCCCAGACGGGGGAGCCGACTCCAGCCGACCTCGACCTCGTTCGACTCACTCTCCCCCGGCGCGTTTATACTCAGAGCCATTTCGACTGGGTCATTGAGGTTTTCTCCGGGATCGCCCGAAATCGCGAAAAATTGAAGGGATACCGCATTCTCGAGGAGGCGCCTTTCCTGCGAGCCTTTACCGCCAAACTCGCCCCCATCCCCTAGAAACCCCTGAATAAACTTCCCTCTTGGGAAATCTTCTCAAATGCTTGCAAAGCTAGCTCTCAAAGGTAATTTCACTTCCAGATTTGACGTGACTTGAGGGTAGTGATCGGGCATTCTGGGGATCCACAGAGACACACAACACATCGATATTCCCCTGATCCCGCCGGACACTCCCCCCATTCCCCCCCGTTCGGCGGGATCATTTTTTTTATGGATCCCAGCCCGACAGCGTTGGACCGAAAGCGACTTGCGTGAGATCCAGCGGTCTACTCTCAAGCTGCGGCAGATCCTTCGGACTGGGCAGAGATGCCTCTAGGCCGGAGAGTTCATCTCCTCGAACCCTCCGGGCTGGAAAGCAATGTTTTTTCTTTTCATTTCTTCAAAAACAGGAACGACAATGATCCAAATCGGAGAAAAAGGGCCCACCTTCAAGCTGGAGGACCACCTGGGCCGAACCGTGGACCTCCAGGACCTCCTGGGCAAAGGCCACGTCATGCTTCTTTTCTATCCCCTCGATTTCACTCCTACCTGAAGCAAGGAAATCCCCGGAGCGGAAGCGATCAAGGATCGTTTCGCTGCGGCTCACACCTACGTGCTAGGTGTGTCAGTGGATTCCAAGTATTGCCACAAGGCCTGGGCGGACAGCTTGGGAGGGGTCAGCTACCCTCTCCTGGCCGATTTCCATCCCAAGGGAGCCGTGGGGAAAGCCTACGGTGTCTATCTGGAAGACGCGGGGATCGACGACCGAGCGACCGTGATCCTCGATAAGGATGGGATCGTCCGCTACGCAGTTTCCGTCACCCCATCCGGCGAACGGGATATCCCCGGTCTCGCCGCGGAATGTGAAAAAATCGACCAGGAGTACGGCGCCGGGCTCGGTGATCTGCCTCCGATCGAATGATCCAATGAGTACCGCTCGCCTCTTCGTTTTCGAAGGGCGAGCGGCCTCTGTTGGAACCGGCCCCCAAGCTCTCAAGTCGCTTCTCCAAAATCCAGACAAGGCGGGATCCCGGCCCGAACAGTTCCCGCGCAGCCTCCCAGACTCTCCGAGAAAAACCCCTTCCACATCGATTCATCCCATCCAATCGAAAACGCAGGAGGGCCAGAGCGACCAGCGCCTTCCACCGCCGCGAACCCTGCCCCGAAAAAGCCTCGGGAACTCTCCCCTCCGCCAGGTATCGCAGCAGTTCCAATCCCCAAGTCCCCGGGTTTTCTCCTCGTCTTCTCATCTCACCTCCTTGTCCACCACCTTCATAGACAAAGGAATCAGGCGAGAGAATCGTCTCAAATTTCTTCGAGATAGGTCTGTTCCTGGAGAGAATCCTTGAAGAGGCGAAGAAAGGACTGCAACTCGGCTTTTTGGATCCATCCTTTCCTGAGGGCCCCTTCAGCAGCTCTCCGGACTTTGAGCACGAGTTCCTCGGAGTTGTACTGAACGTAGCTCAAGACTTCGGCCAGGGAATCCCCCTCTACCACCTTTCCCAGGTCCAGCTTTCCCTCTGCATCCATTCGGACATGGACCACATTGGTGTCCCCGAAGAGGTTGTGAAGGTCTCCCAGGACCTCCTGATAGGCCCCCACCAGAAAGGCTCCCAGGAAATAGGGGTGTCCCTCTTTCTGCTCATGGATGGGCAGGCTGTCCACCGCTCCATGCGAACCGATGAAGAGATCGATCTTCCCATCCGAATCGCAGGTCAGGTCGGCCAAAACCACATGCTGGCGGGGCTCCTCGCAAAGCCTCTGGATGGGCATCAACGGAAAGAGCTGCTTGACCGCCCAATGATCGGGAAGGGATTGAAACATCGAAAAGTTGCCGAAACAGGTTTTGCCCAGGCTCCGGCGGAGCGGTTCCAACTCTTCGGGCAAGACCTCCTCCTCCTGGGCCCTCTGAAAGACCCGGCGACAAACCGCCCAGAAAAGGTTCTCACACTTGGCGCGTCCCTCAAGATCCAGGAAGCCGAGGGCGAACAGGGAGTTCGCCTCTTCCTTGAATTGGACGGCATCGTGGTAATTTTCGATGAAATGCTCTGAATCCGCTTCGCCCAAGAGTTCGTGAAATTTTCGCAGGATTTCAGGCGCATCCTCCCCGGGGTCGGGACAGGGGTCTTCTCCCAGGCCTCTTGACATCCCCACCACATCGAAGATGAGCAGGGCATGATGGGCCACCAGGGCCCTCCCCGACTCGCTCACGATATGGGGATGAGGAACCCCCTCCTTGTCGCAGGCCTCTTCGATCGAAAACACCACATCGTTCGCATATTCTTGGAGGCTGTAATTCATGGAGGAGTGGGAACTGCTCTTGGATCCATCGTAATCCACCCCCAGTCCCCCTCCCACGTCGATCCAAGCCAGGGGTGCCCCCAGCTTTCGCAGCTCCACGAAAATCCGGCTCGCCTCCTTGAGCGCGGCTTTGATCGCCCGGATGTCCGTAATCTGCGATCCGATGTGGAAATGAAGAAGTTGGACCGCGTCCAGGAAACCCTCCGCTCGACAGGTCTCCACCACCTTGAGCAGTTCGCCCGCGGTCAGCCCGAATTTCGACCGGTCCCCGGAGGATTCATTCCACTTGCCCGCACCCTTGGAAGAGAGCTTGGCGCGAACCCCAAGGAGGGGACGTATCCCAAGCCTTTTGGCAAGGTCCAGACTGGGGCGCAGCTCCGCGAGCCGATCCAGAACAAGGAAAACCTTCTTTCCAAGTTGCCTCCCTCGGAGGGCCATTTCGATGAATCCCGTGTCCTTGAACCCGTTGCAGACAATCAAAGAGTCCGGGTCCTCCTGCATTGCCAGAGCCAGCAGGAGTTCAGGCTTGCTCCCTGCTTCGAGCCCCAAGCCATGGGAGCGCCCAAAATGCACGATCTCCTCAATGACATGCCGCTGCTGGTTCACCTTGATGGGGAAAACGCCCCGATACCCTCCCCGATAGGAATACTCGGAGATCGCCCTCAAAAAGGCCTGGCTCACCTGACGGATTCGATCCTGGAGAATATCCCCGAACCGCAGCAGGAGGGGTGGTTTGAGACCCCTCTCCACCAGGTCCATGCTGAGTTCATAGAGGTCGATCGGGCTGGCCCCTTCCCCCCCGACCCGGACTTCGAGAGTCCCCTGCTCCGAGACCCCGAAGTACCCTTCCCCCCAGTCTGAGACGAGATAGAGTTTCGCGCTGTCCTGGGCCGTCCAGGGGCTCTTGGTAGGGGTCCCGTCCCGGACAGGTCTTTCCATTTCTTCTCCTTGCACGAAAAAAGGGCAGGAAAACACTAGCAAGCGATGATGGAAGAAACCATTGGAGAAGCCCTGGTCGAAGTGCTGGTGGAACCCGACATCCACCGCAAGCTCAAGCTGGCGGAGGAGATCTGCAGGAGCGGGAATTTCCGGGTCAAGGAGATCCAAGGCCCGCCCATCCCCCCCCAGCCCGGAAGACCCAAGGATTGGAGGGTCCTGCCCACCGAAGAACTCCAAGAACGCCCAAGCTTGACCCAGGCGGATGGACGCCGAGCCCTGCTCCATTCGGTCGCCCATATCGAACTCTCCGCAGTGGAACTACCCATCCTCGCCATCCTGGAGTTCCCGGGAAGGGAAGCCGAATACTACCGGGACATGCTCTACATCATCGCCGAGGAGGTTCGCCACACGCGCTGGCTGATTCGAAGGCTCGAGGAATTGGGGGAGGAAATGGGATCCAGGTCCGTCCACCTCGGGCTGTGGAACACTGCTCGGGCTTATCCCGATCTCTGCGACCGCCTTGCGGTCGTCCCCAGGATCCTCGAAGCAAGGGGCCTCGACGTCAGCCACAAGATCCGGAGGCAGCTTGTGGGGGCGGGAGACCGGGAGTCCGCACGCATCCTCGAAGAGATCTATCTGGACGAAATCAAACACGTCGCCCTCGGGACCAAATGGTTTCGGAGGGTTTGTCGGGAACGGGGCCTTTCCCCGATCTCCCATTTCCTCTCCATATCCCGTAAATTCCAACCGAGCCGTCCGGTCGCCATCGACCGCGAGGGCCGCCGCCGCGCCGGTTTTTCCGAAGCGGAACTCGAGTTCGTCAAAGGGAAACATCAAACATGAACCACGCTACCTGGCTCTTTCTCGCCCTGCTCCCATCCCTGGCTGCCGCACAGGTCAAGAAACAAGGCTTCCTCATGGGCGAAGTCCGCTCCGTCGAAGGGCAAAAAATGTCCGGAATCGAGATCAAAGCCACGATCGACCCGAGAAGGGTCGCGAGCTATGAGTTCTGGAGAGGTTACAAGCTCCCCGAATTCCCTTCATGGAGCACCAAGAGCGACCAGAACGGCAGGTTTCGGATCGAGGTTCCTCGAGGTTGGGAATACAAGGTCACCGCCCAAGCCAAGGGGTATCTGCCCTTCGAGGCAGTAACCTACGCCAACCGCCCCTTCCTGGTTCAAATGGTCCCGGGAAAAGCCACCCCTCAAGAGAAACCCAAGCTCCTTCCAGGCAAAGGATCCCTCCTCATCCAAGTTTTGGACGCGAAGGGAAACCCCGTCCCAGGAGTCGCCCTCCGCAAACCATGGGTCTTCGAAAATCTTGGGAAGACGGATGAGGACGGGAAGATCCGGGTGCCATATCGCAAGGACCTGTCGGAGGCTCCGCTGATCCTCATCAAAAAGGGCTACCAGATTGCCGCAACGCCCCGAGGGGCCATGGAGAAGGGCAAGGACCATAAGGCCCAGGTCACCCTACAATCCGGGCGCAAGATCACCGGGCGCATCCTCGACGCCGAGGGCAAGCCCATGGCCGGCCTTCGGATCCTCTGCGAGACCGACCTCCCGGTCTCCTCGGAGGAAACCTTTGGGGCTCTCCCCTGGGAAACGGTTACGGACCAGGAAGGGAGATTCCGGATTGCGGAGCTGGGAGACAAATGGCGCTATTGGATCCGAACCATCCTTCCCAATGGAACCCCCGTCGAGATCGCCCAAGGAATCATGGAGGCAGAAGAACGGGTCGTTCCCGACCTCAGGGCCGGCCCCTTTTCCTCGGTCTCCGGGTTGGTCCGCCTTCGCACGGGGGGAAGCGCCGCCGAGGGCAGGGTCCACGTTCTTCGCCTGTGGAAGGAAAAGGTTTGGCAGCTTCTGGTCGCCCGGGAGACTCCCTCCTGGCCCATCGACCAGGGAGGGGAATACCGTATCCCGGCCCTCGTTCCAGGCCGGTATGAACTCTGTTTCGCTTTTCCCGGAATGGAACCCCAGGTCCAGGTGGTGGACATTCCCTCCCAACCCAAGGACCTCGAAGTCAACGTGGTCCTCGGACCGGGTCGGGCGATCCACGGCAAAGTGACCGACGAAAAAGGGGAGCCCATCGGAGGAGCCCTTCTTCGGGGAGTCCCGGACGCCAAGAATGAATTCTTCCCCATCGTTCCCAATGGACAGATGGACCACAACGGGCGTTTCCTGTTCGGCAATGTCCGGGTCCTCACGCGGGAAAACGGAACCTATCTCCTGGAGAGGCTAAGAACCAAGATCCCCCTCCTGATTCTGGTCCTCAAGGAGGGGTATAAACCCAAGAAAGTGCGCCTTGGGGCCAACGACAGCAATCTCCTCAACATCGTCCTGGAGAAGAATTGAAGCGACCCGGCACCAGCGCTAGCGCGCTAGTTGGAACGCGTCGAGGCGCTCCCTCCCGATGGAAAAGGCCTGGAAGAAGAAGCTCCGCTCTCCCGCCTCCACGAGCACATAGCTGAAGCAGCGGCAGCTCTTCTCCAACAGGGGATCGGGATGGAGCTGGTACAGGTTTTTCCCACCGCCCCCCACCACCGCGTAATGAACTCCATCCTGGGGCTTGTAACGCTCATAGACATGATCATGGCCGGAGAGCACCAGGCTCACCCGGTATTTCGCGAACAGGGGATGGACCAGCCTCCGGAGCTGATCGTTCTCCCTGTCCTTCCGGGACCGAGAGGCGGTAAAGAAGGGGCGGTGTAGAAACACGACCTTCCAGGGCTCTCGGGATTGTGCGAGGGTCCTCTGGATCCAGGCGAATTGAGGACTCTTCTCTCCGATCGGACTGGAAAAGGCGTCCAGGCAGAGGAACAGAACCGGGCCACGCACAAAAGAGTAATAACGCTGGTCCGCCCGCGGGTACAAAAAGGCCCGGAAGAGCGGCCCCCCCCTGGCCGTGATCAGGTCATGGTTTCCCAGACTGGGCCGGAAGTCGGCCCGGGCAAGGAGTTCTCGAAAGGGTTCGAAGACCGCAAGGCCGTAATGCTCCCAACGCCCCCAGGGATAGACCAGGTCCCCAAGATGCAGGACCAGGTCAGGACTCCGCTCCAGGATATGCCGGGCGAGGAGACCCTGGGCACCCTGATCGGGCCAGATCCTCTGCAGCCAGGGCGCGGGCTGGACTCCTGTGCTGTCGCGGAAATAGGTCCAGCCGGGGATTTTCCCCGAATCCCCGAAGGCGGCAAAACGAACCTTGCCCCGGCCGGGAAGGGGGGCGGTTCGGAAGACGCCCCCTCCCAACGACTTTCCTTGCTGGGAAAACAAGCGATAGCGATAGCGCGAGTCCGGCATGAGCCCGCGAATCCGGAACTCCCATCTCCCCCCGAGTCCCTTCCTCGCCCCAAGCTCCTGGAAAGCCCCCCCCATGGGGTCCCCGACTTCCATCCGCGGCCTCCCTCCGCCCGGCAAATGGAGCAAAACCGTCGCCTCATGAGGTCCCACCCCCTGGAGAATGGGACCCGACTTGGGATCTCGGTCCCCCGGACGCAGTGAAACCACCATGGCCACAAGCAGAACAGGGGGGACGATTCGGGAAAGAGGAAGCATGAACACATCCTCCCTTCCCTTTCCCCGAGGGCAAGGGGATTTGCTATGCTTTTACCCTTCCTCCGATCCCCCATCCCTAGGTGTCTATGAAGTCCCCCCTCCGATTCCTTCTTTCAGTCCTTCTTTTCTTTCCTTTCCTGGGAAGGGCCTTGGAAGCGCAAGGCGTCCCCCTCTCCAAGGACTCCGCCATGGGGGTCTGGCCCTGGCTTTCGGGAAGCAGGAACATCGATGGCTTCGCCGACGAGATCATCTCCAAAACCCTCAAGGCCGGTTTGGACACGATCTACATCAGTGTCTGGAGTACGACCGGATCCAAGACAGGCATCCTCCGCATCTACGACGAGGTGGGGACCTGGAAGACCCAGAATGGGAAGATCGACCCAAGGATCCACCTCCGGGCCTTCATCCAAAAGGCCCACAAAGCCCACCTCCAGGTCATCGGCGTCATCACCGTCTTCAACAGCAAAGGCCCCTTGCCCAGCGACCACGGACATCAGGATTTTCTGGCGAACACGGTCCTCCGCTATCTCTTCAACAGCTACGACAATCAGGGCAAACCCTTTTATGGCCTGGATGGTCTCGCCCTGGATTACATCCGATGGTTCGGAGGCAACCACAACCCCACCGAGATCAATCGCTTCCTCGACCTCGCCCGCAAGGAGATCGGTCCACGGCAGCTGCACGCCTACCTCTTCGCCGGGGCCTATGCCCTGGACGGAGGAAGCTACAACAACACCTTCCGGACCTATGCTCAGACCCTTTCCTACCTGAGCACCCACTTTGGACAGAACTGGGAGGACATGGCTAGGCGCCTCGACTGCATGCTTCCCATGACCTACACCGCGAACGGTCATGTCTATGGAACCAACCTCAAATATATGGAAGGCTATGTCGAGGTCGCCGCTCGGTACGCCGTCCAGGCGGTCAACCGAGTGCGGAGCGCCTGCCGGGTCATGCCCGCCATCCGCACCTGGAACAGCAGAGGGCAGACCACGACCCGTGCCACCGTGGAGGCATGCGCCCGGGGCGCCATGAAGGGCGGGGCGGATGGGTACATGGCATTTCGATACTTCACCGCGCGGAGTCATGCGGATTGGTTCCAGGGACTCGCCCGCTATGCCAACAAGGGAGCCGACCTCCCCATCGCGGACCTGAGCGGGGGCAGCCAGGGCATGGTCGCCCGGGTGGACTCGAGCGGCTCGGGGCACGCCTCCCTCCCCCCCTCCCAGCTCTTCGCGCGCTATGACCTGGATGGAGACGGACGGTTTGAAACCAATTTTTCCTCGCCCGGGATCAAATCCTGGACCCTCAAGAGCCCCAAAAAACGCAGGGTCCATCTTGAGATCCGGGACAGCGCGGGGCATATCAACGTCACGGCCCTGGAGTTGGGGGGAGCCCCTACTCTTACACCGACCCAGGCCAGCCTCTCGGCGGCCAGGGGGGGCACCGTTCGCATGACCTACGGGCCGGGGAGCCCCTTCGCGGGGAGCTTCTACCTGACTTTCATCGGGATGTCGGGAACGAGCCCAGGGACCCCCTTGGGGAACTCGGTCCTCCTTCCCCTCAACTTGGACCTTCTGAGCAGCCAGGCCCTTGGCCTGGTCAACCAGCCTCCTTTCCTCTCCTTCTTCCACAAGGTAGGCTTCTTCGGCTTCGCCGCCCCCACGCTCGCCATCCCTGCCGGAATCCTCCCAAAATCCTTTGTGGGAAAGGACCTCAGCATCGCCGTCCTGGATCTCGGAGGAAAGAACTTCGGGGTACGCTTCGCGAGCAACCCGATTCAGATCCGCATCCTCCCCTGAATGGGGGAGTAGGGGCCGCATGGGGGCCGTAACAAATCTATGGAATCCCTAATGTTGCCTTGCCAAGTGAAGTTTTCGGTTACACTAGGAATTCTTCTCATTTCCTTTCCTGAGTCTTTCCCCCTGGAATCCCTCCTCGGAGCCTCGGACCAATGCGAAAACCAATGAAATTCATCGCCTCCTCCCTTCTTCTCGTCGGCTTCGGCCTGATCGGCAGCTCCATCCTCTTCGGACGGGGAAAGGGAGTCATCGAGGGTGAGTTCCAGATCCCAAAAAATGTCACCAAGGCTTTCCCCGCTTGTGGCCAAGCACAATGCCACGGAACCGGCTTTCCCAATGAGCGGGGAGTGGTCAAGATCCTGATCAAAACCAGCGCTTCGATCCAGCTCGGCGCGAAGAGTCCACTCACAGCAACCCTCACGGGAGGAGTCAAAAACAGCACCAAGGGTGGCTTCAGCATGGACACGGATCTGGGAACCTTCACCGCGGGAATCGGAACCAGGACGGGCAATTCCAATCAGTCCATCACCCACAATTCCAGCGCCAGCCGCACCTGGACCTTCACCTTCAGCTCGACCAAGACGGGCCTCGCCCAACTCACCATGGTAGGCAATACCGTGGATGGGAACGGCCGGAACTCGGGAGACTCCTGGGCCTGGTACGGCCCCAACAGCAACCTCCCCGGCACCCCCTTCCGGATCTTTGTCAACGACTCCAAGGTCCTCCCCTACGGCAGCGCTTGCGCCGGGACCAAGGAATTCGCCCCCCTGATCGGCATTCGCAAGAATGCAGCTCTTGGCCAGACCACCACGGTCGAAGCCTACAATCTTCCCCCCGCCGTCCCCGTCATGAACATTCTGGGCTTCTCCAACACCAGCTTCGGAGCCATCCCCCTTCCCCTGGACCTGGGCTTCCTCGGCGCAAAAGGCTGCTCTCTCCGGGCTTCCCTGGACTTGAACCAGGTCGCCCTCAGCAAGGGGACCGGGGCGGGCAACGGGAGCGCCAGCTTCGCCTGGCCCATTCCCAACCTCAGCTCCCTCCGGGGCCTCAATCTCTATTTCCAGGCCCTGGTCTTTGACAAAGGGGCCAACGGAGCCGGACTCACCACTACCATGGGGCTCAAGGCCACCATCCAGTAGGAGGCCCTTCGAGACCTCTTCTCAGTCGGGGAGAGTCGAAGGGTCGGGGTGGGTTACCCGCACTGTGGTTGTGATCCCTCCTCGGACCAGGAAATGTCCCTCGAGCTGGAGCCACCGGGGTTCGAGGGCGGCGATGAGGTCATCCGCGATCCGGTTGCAGACCGCTTCGTGAAAGGCTCCCTCGTCCCGGTAGGACCAGAGATAGAGCTTGAGGCTCTTCAACTCCACGCAGAGTTGATCGGGGATGTAACGGATCTCGATCCTGGCGAAATCGGGTTGGCCGGTCCGAGGACAGAGGCAGGTGAACTCCGGGCAATCCAGATGGATTTCATAGGAGCGATCTGGATTGGGATTTGGAAAAACCTCCAGTTCCTTGTTAGGTTTCGTCGTCATCGAAGGTAATCTAGCGGAGCCAAAGAACGGGGAGGAATGGTTTCTCCCGAATCCAACGGAGGAAATGCCATGGGAGTCCTGACAGCTGAGGACTTGATGCAGAAGAATGTCGCTTATGTCCGCCCCAATATGACGGTCAAGGACTTGATCCAGTTCCTGAATGACGAAGGGATTCATGGAGCCCCGGTCGTGGACGGAGAAGGAACGGTCGTCGGGGTCGTTTCTCGCTCGGACATCTTCCAGATCTGGACAGACGAGGATTACGACGTCTGCGCCCCGACCTACCACACCATGACCGATGAAGGGGAATACATCGACCTCCCCACCAACCTCCCGGAGGGACACAAGGCCGAAGAGACCGAAGTGATCGAGATCATGAGCAAATCTCCCCTCACCGCCTCCCCGGACACGACGGTGGGGACTCTCGCGGACCGCATGCTCAAGGAGAAGGTCCACAGGGTGATCATCACCAAGGACAACAAGGTCGTCGGGATCATCACCTCCACCGACCTGCTCAAGGCTGTCTCTTCCTATGAGAAGGAGCTTTAGCCCCTCCCCGCTTCGAACATGAAGATGCTGGGGGGGTTATGGGGGAGAGCTAGAGAGGGAGAGCTATTGGGGAGAGGTCGGGACGACCAGGACGGGGGCTTCCACCATCCTCAGAGTCTTTTCGGCCACGGACCCCATGAAGAAGCGATCCAGCCCGCGGTACCCATGCGTCCCCAACACCAACAGGTCCACCTCGTTCTTTTTGATGAAGGATGAAAGGGCGTTCCAAGGCTGCCCGCTCAAGAGTTTCCCCTCGACCCTGACCCGCTCGGAGCGCAGCCCCTGGACCAGGTCCTCCATTTGGGTTTTGCGGTGCTCTCTGAGCTTCACCCAGTTCTCCTCCACCGTCGCCGTGGGAATGGCGAAGTCCGCCATCCATGCGGCGTCCTCCAGGACATGGAGGACATAGCCCTTGGCGCCGGATTCGTGAGCGAGGTGCCGAAAGGTTTCAAACGCGATGAAGGAGGCATCGGAAAAGTCGGTCGCGAAGGCGATCTTTTTGATCTTGCGACCCTTGGGCAAGGTGGGTTTCACGACACAGACGGGAACAGGCGCACCCCGGACGAGGCGCTCGGCGACCGAACCGAGGAGCAGGCGCCGGAGGCCCTTTCTCCCGTGGCTCCCTGCCACGCAGAGATCGCAATGGTTTTCGCGGATATCTTTGAAAACCGCCTCGTGAACAGCACCCTCCTTGAGAGCGATTTCGATCTTGAGCTTGCCCCGCCCATGCCTCTTCTCCAGCTTTTTCAAGCTGTCCATGGCCGAGGACTCGAGGTCTCCCACATCGAGGACTCCATCGAAGGGCAGCACCACCCCCTCGTCCAGGACATAGAGGAGGCGAAGCGTCCCGTTGGGACTCGCCATTCTTTTGGCAAATTCGATCGCCCGATCTGAACAAGGACCAAAATCCGTTGGAATGAGGATCTTGCGAAACATCTTTGACCTCCAGGTCGGGACAGTGGTTGCCAGGCTTGGCCCAGGCGGTTCAGGAGAATCTTTCGAAAAACGAGCCTGCCTCGGCTGGGGAGAGAGATCAAGAATAACCTCTGTCCACAACGGAAGGGAATTCGAATTCAAAGAAGGTCGGAAGGACTCTCGTGCGCCCTGAGAACATCGAGAACGTCTTCCACCCGAATGGATTCCATGCAGAGAGGTCCTTGGGGAAGCGAGCAAGAGGGTTTCCGACAAGGTCTGCAGGGAAGAGGGGTCTCCCCCTGGAGAACCCTCCCTCCCCGGGGACCCGTCCTCTCGGGATCCTGGGGGCCGAACAGAAAGAGGGTCTCCGCCCCCGCGGCGTCCAGGACATGCATCGCCCCCCCGTCATGGCCGAGAGCCCGCCCTCCCGTTTCGCGGAGATGGGCCCCCAGGGCAACCAGCTCCTCCAACCCCCCTTCTCCTTCCTGGCGGAGACAGGAAACCCAAGGAGGGAGGACCAAGCTCCTCTCCCTAGGCCCAAGGAGCACCAGGGCGGGCCCAGGGAGCCTCCGATAAAGTGCGATGATACGCCGCAGGGGCCAAGCCCTTGGATCCGAGGCCGCTCCAGCGACCAGAACATCCAAGGGTGCTTCCCCGGCGAAGCCCAACTTCTCGAGGGTCTTCCGCAGCCGGACCCGGGCGGCGGAACTCGGAAAGAGATAGGGCGGTGGAGGAAGAGGGGGGAGGGCCTCCTCCAGGGCGAAGCAGGCCAGTTCCCAGGCACGCTCCGCCATCCCCCTGGTTGCGGAGGGCGCCATGCGCTCCTCCCACAGCAAACCGGCCCATGGCTCCCTCAGCTCGGGCCGGGCAAAACCCACCACCCGCTTCAAACCGAGGACCTTGGCAAGAAAAGCGCTCTTCCAATTCCCCTGGAGATCCAAACCCAGATCAAAACCTTGACGCCCCTTCCCTCGCAACGCCCAAGAGCCCTTCCATCCCCTCCTCCAGATCAGCGGGGAAACCCAAGATCCCAGCAGGGACTCGAGTCCCGCGAAACGATCCTCCAGGAGCCAGGAGACTCGATGCCCTCCCGCCTCCAAGGAACCCGCCAGCGGAAGAGCCTGCACAATATCCCCCAGGCTCGAAAGGCGAAGAATGAGGACCCGACTCACTTGGGAGTCCTCTTGGAGAGGACAAGTGTTTTCCTGCCCACCCGAAAGCGCTCCCATTCCTGGGTCTTTGCGGGAAAGGGATGCTCCCCCGGCACGCCTTCCTCCCAAAGGATCCAAGGCTCTCCCCTGTAAGGAGATTGGAAAAACTCGCTTTGCCGGATCTGGGGTCCCAGCTTCCAGAGGAGGTAGGGGGGAACATGCCCCCAGGCGAACACAGGCTGCTTGCCCACAATGCCGGCGAGATGACGCAGCCCTCCCACGGGACTCCTTTTGGGGACGGCATTCCAGGCCTTACGATCCACGCCCAGAAACAGGACACCGCAGACTCCCAGCGCCAAGACAATGGGGCGAGGCCCACGAAGAAGGGCAGCGAGGGGGAGCAAGAGCAAGGCCCAGGGGAGGACACGCATCCAGGATGGGTGCTGGAACAGGAGAACGACCCCAGCCACGAGTCCCAGCCCTCCGAGGACCCGCCGGAGGAAGAAGGCTGGATCGTGTTTCCCCGGCGGGAAGGCCCCGCGGCGCCAAAGGTCGTAGAGCACCAAAAGCCCTGGGAGCAGGGCGGGAAGCACGTAACGGGTAGGGCGATGGGGCGTGAAGAGAAGGGCCAGAACCCCCAGGGCAAAAGAGAATCCCAGCGCGCGAAGGCCAGGCTCAGGAGGCTCCTTGGGGCGCCTCCAACCCCCGAGAAAAAGAAGAAGGGGAGGGAGCCCCATCGCGCAAACCGAGAGGAGGAAGAGCGGAGCGCTCTTGAAAAAATGCCAGAGGGGGAAACCGCTGTTCCTTCCCACCGTCTCCCGTTCCCAAATGGTGAGGAGCTGCCCCCAGTCGAGCCCATGGGAGAAAAGGAGCGCCAACCATAGGGCGGAAGGAAGCAGAAGCCCCAGTCCCCAGGCGCCGATCCCCACCCACCGCTTGCTCCGCAGCAAAAACCAGAGGGGGCCGGCAAAAAGGATGGGTGCCATTGGCCCTTTGATCGCGACAGCGAGGCCCCCGACCAGCCCCGCCCCGAAGAAGACGCCCCAGCTCCTCCCCGGAGCCCGAAGCAGGGAAGCGAGCAGGAGGAGGGCGCTCCCAGTGAGGGCGGCGAACCCCCCATCCATCTCGGCCGAGGTCCCGAATTTGAAAAGAAGGGGATGGGTGAGAAAGAGGGCGAAGCAAAACCAGCGGTCCTTCCCGGGCCATCCCTGCTGCGCGAGGAAACGCGAAAGAAGAGCAAAGAAGAGAGCGAAAAGGAGCAGGGAAGGCAAGCGAGCGGCGAAGCGGTTCTTGCCGAAAACCAGCATGGAGAGGGCTCCAAGCTGGTAATGGAGGGGAGGCTTGGTCAGGGTCGCCTCGCCCCCCAAGCGAGGGAGGACATAGTCTCCCGATTCGACCATGTTCCGGGCAATCACCGCCCGGCGGGCTTCGGTGCCTTCGAACTCCCCGATTGGGAGAAAGGGTCCCCAGGCGAGGAGTGTCAGTAGAAAAAAGAGAAGGCCCTCGAACCGTGCCCGGCCCATCAAGTCCCCGGAGTTTTTTCTTTTTGAATCAGGAGGAGGTTACGGATGTAGATCAGGAACCCGGAAACCTGGCCAATGATGAAAATAGGATCTTTTCGAAAGATCGCATAGGCAAGAAGGATCGAAGCGCCCAGAAGAGAGAGCCACCAAAAGGCCGTTGGAATGACGCTGCGTTTTTTGGACTCGCTGACGATCCACTGGACAAGGAAGCGGGAGAAAAAGACTGCCTGCCCGATCCCCCCAATCACCAACCAGGTCGTTGGAATGCGGGGTGCTTCTTCCACGAGACTCGCCAAACTCGCCAGTAAGGGATCAGCCCCTGAAATCCACGCATTCAACATGCTTTATCCCTCTCTTTTGGTGCTTCTTCCCGATCCTCGATCAGAAGCTCGCACTCATACAGAATCAGGCGTGATTTGAGCCAGCGGACCCCCAACAGGTCCCGAAAAGCCCGGAAAGCCCGATTCCCCACTCCGTACTTGGCCGTCCCCGCGTGCCGCTCCCGATGGTTCACGGGGACCTCCACCACCTTCCCTCCCACCATGCGCACCAGGGTGGGAAGGAAGCGGTGCATCCCATTGAAACGCGGAATCTTGCTCAAGACTTCCTTTCGAAAACCCTTGATCCCGGACGCCGAATCGATCACATGGTCCCCCGAGAGCTTGTTGCGGATGAAGTTGGCCACCTTGGAGGAGATCCTGCGGATCCAGGGATCCTTGCGATGAATCCGGGCCCCCGAAACCCCATCCGCTTCCTTCAGAGCCTCCAGGATTTTGGGAAAATCGTGGGGATCATTTTGCAGATCCCCATCCATCATCAAGACAATATCGGCCCGAGCCTGATCGAACCCAGCGCAGACGGCAGTGCTCTGGCCCGAGTTCTTCGCCAACTTGACGATCCGAAGCTGGGGAAAGGTTTTCTGCCGTTTCAACAGGAGAGAAAGGGTGCGGTCCGTGCTTCCATCGTCCACGGCAAGAACCTCGAAGGCCCCAAGAGGGATCAACACCTCTTCGAGTTCATCGACCAGGGCGTCCACGTTCTCTTCCTCGTTGTACAAGGGGACGACAAGGCTGAAATCGGGCCTTGGGGACGACGGAGGTCGGAAACCGGAACCCGGCATCAAGCAGCCCCTATCCGCTCAAGGAGCGCGAAACGATGCCCGGACCCCAACTTGGAAAGTGTCGGGGCCATCACCAGGCGAAAACCCTGCTCGGCGGCCAGTTCCCGGACCCGCCCGAGAGAGAGGGTGCGCTTGGGCCGTTTCTTGTTGAAGGGCCGCCTCGCCCTCCTCCAGAGGTTTTTCAACGAGTAATAAGAGAAGAAGGTAAAGATCACATAGCGGTCGGCCACCCGGAGCAGCTCCCGCACATGCCTCTCCCGCTCCTCCACATCGTCGATGTGATGGTTGAGGCGAATACTGGCGACGCAATCGAAGCTCCGATCCCCGAGGGGCAGATGGAGGGCGGAGGCACGAAAATAGGGTGTGCGTCCATCCCCACCCAGTTCCCTCCGATTCCCTTCGAGCATGTGGAAGGACCAATCCCCCTCCACCACCCACTCCGCGTTCTCCAGAAAGATCTCTCGGAGCCTCCCCCTTCCACAAGGGATGTCCACCAGGGAGGAGACTTTGCCGGTCCTCGCGAAAATCTTTTTGAACAGCTTCTGCTCCAGTTTATGGGAGAGCTTGCGATGAAGCTTCGTCTCATACTCGGCGCGGTAACTCTCCGCCCCTTCCACCGAGTTGTACCTCGCCAATACCTTTGGATCCAAGTTTGCCTCCAGCTACGAACAGGCCCGATGGGCCATTTTTACCGCGCCTCTATGACTTTCCCAGGCCCCTTTAGGGGGATTGGACCCGAATGCGGGCATCGACGGCCACCGTGGGAACACCTTTTTCTCCGGCGATCAGAGGATTCAGTTCGCACTCCTGGACCTCGGGGAAATCCAAGGCCAACTGGTTCAAACGAAGCAAAACCTCCTGCACCTTGGCCTTGTCCACCCCTGGCGCTCCCCGGTAGGGAGCCAAGAGCGCCCGTCCGCGGAGCCCGTCCATCATCTGGAGGGGGTCCACGTCCCGCAGCGGCCCCAACCGGACGACCACGTCCTTGAGAACCTCGACATGGACGCCTCCCAGTCCCAGGGCGAAGAGAGGTCCGAAGTAAGGATCCCTCGTAAAGCCCAAAAGGAGTTCCCGATGTCCCTTCGCCATGGCCTGGACTTCGAATTGCAGACCCGGATGCCTTCTGCCCAGGCGGCGGCGCATGTTTTGGATGGTTTCATAGACCTCGTCTCCATTGAGGAGGCCCACGACGACCGCTCCCTGGTCGGTCTTGTGCACCAGACCCGCTCCCGTCGCCTTGACCGCAACGGGGAACCCGACCCGGTGCGCGGCCGCCACCCCCTCCTCCGGAGAAGAGACCTGCACCGTGGAGACAAAGGGGATGCCATACTCCGCGAGAATCCCCCTCACGGCGCTCCCCTCGAGCCATCCCTCGGAATCCACCGCGGCCTTCCCAAGCAGCCTCCGAGCCTTCCTGGTCTGGACCCGATAGGTCTTGGGCACCCCGGTCTCCCGGGCGCACATTTGCCGGTAACGGATGAGGCCCGAGATCGTGTCGGCAGCCTCCTCCGGGAAGCTGAACACAGGAATCCCCGCGTTCTTCAGAAGTTCCACGGCCTCGTCCCCCCGCTGCTTCCCCATGATGCAGGTCACGACCGGCTTCCCATGCCCCTGCGTCTCCTCGAGAATGGTTCGAGCCACGGCCTCCGCATCGATCATCACGGGAGAGACAAAGAGGACGAGCAGGGAGTCCACTCCAGGATCTCGCACCACCGTCCGAAGAACCTTGCGATATCGTTCGGGACCCGCGGAAGCGATCAAGTCAATGGGGTTCTGGATGCTGGCTTCGGGAGGAAGGACCGCGGCCAGCCGTTTCCGTGTCGAAGCCTGGAAGGTGGCGAGGGGAATCCGCCGCCCCTCCAGCGCGTCCGTTGCGAGGATCCCCGGCCCCCCCGCGTTGGTCACGACCGCCACCCGGTCCCCCTGGGGGATGGGTTGGTGCAGGAGAGCCCCTGCCATGTTGAACATCTCCCGCAAACTCTCCGCCCGCAAAACCCCGGTCTGGAAGAGGAAGGTCTCCACCGCCTTGTCCTCCCCCGCGATGCTCCCCGTGTGGGACCCGGCCGCCCGTGCGCCCGAGACCGTTCTCCCGGACTTCACGGCGATGATCGGCTTTTTGCATTTCAACTCTTCGGCAATCCGGCGAAAACGCTCGGCCTCCCCAAAAGACTCGAGATAGAGGAGGATCAACCGCACATTGGGGTCGTTGGCCCAGTACTCGCAGAGGTCGTCCGCGCCCACGTCGGCTCGGTTTCCCACGCTGGCGAACATCCGAATCCCCAGCCCGATTTCCCGGGCATCCGAAAGGATGGCCTCCCCCAAAGCTCCCGACTGGGAAACGAAACCGATGTTCCCTGGGATCGGCACCGAGGCGGCGAAGGAAGCATTCATCCGGACCTCAGGCTCCGTGTTCAGGATCCCCATGCAGTTGGGACCGATCATTCGAATCCCCGCCTTCTTGCAGATCCGGACCACCTCCTCCTCCAGGGCGGTTCCCTTGCCGCCAATCTCCCGGAACCCCGCGGAAATAATGACGATCCCTTTCACCCCCTTTTTGGCACAGGAACGCACGACCTTGGGAACCAGGAGAGAGGGCACCACGATGATGGCCAGGTCGATGGGTTCCGGGATGGCCTCGAGGGAGGGATAGCAGGGAATGGAATGGACCACCTTGGCCTTGGGGTTGACCGGAAAGACCGGCCCCGCGAAACCTTGCCCCACCAGGTTGGCCACGATCTCGTAGCCAATGGACTGGGGATTCCGCGAGGCACCCAGGACGGCGATCGAACGGGGCCTGAAGAGGCAGTCGAGATTGGTCGCCCCCCCTCCCCTCTTCCTGGAAGGCTTCCTCTTGGAAGCCGATGTTTTCGAAGCCCCTGCTCCGGGGTCCCTCTTTCGCGTGGCCACGGCCTTCTCCCTTGGTGAAAAAGGCGAAGACTATAGCGCCCCCAAGGAGGGGACGGAAGGAGGAGCCCCCGGAAGGGGGGGCCATGTCCTCAGAAAGAGACGCCGAGTCCCAGGATGAAGCGGTGGTCCAGGCGGTCCTTGCCGTTCCCCGGGGTGTTGTCGTAGTCAAACTCGTAGCGGAACGAGCCCTTGACCCCCTTCCCGAGGTTCATCTCGAGGAGGTTCTTGCCGTAGAGGAGTTGGTCATTCATGTCCTCCAGGCTGGGGAGCCATTCCAGCTCCAAACGATAGGTGAAATCGGCGCTCAACTTCCGCATGTACTTGGTGGCCACGCGAGCGGAGATGTAGTCATCCGAGGGTTGGGCCTTGAAATCCTCATAGGTGTGAGCAAGGCCGGCCTCGATCGACCACTCCATCACTTCGGTCTTGTCGATCTGGAGACCGCCACCAACGCCTGAGATGAGACGGAGGCTGAGGGTCTGCTTGGCGTCCCCGGAGGCGTCCACGCGGGCATATCCATAAGCTTTCTTGGAAAAGAAGTGGTCATACTGGGCGGCTCCGCGAACACGCCGCTGGTTGAGGGTCGTGATCCCCGTGGTCTGGTTCTTTTCCTGGGAATAGTACCAATCGAAGAGCCCGGAGAGACGATCGGTTTCCGAGAAACGGTACTTGCCCTCAGCCGCGAGAGAGATCGTGCTGAGTTCGGTGTTGCCATAGGACTGGGAAGCGCCCAGGGCGACGGAAGCGTCCCAGTTGCGCTTGGCCTCCTTGGTGTCCTGCAAGGCGGCGGGAAGGGATTTGAGAGAGATCAACTCCCTGGTTCCGTCCGCGAAACGGATGGCGACATCCGAGACGACATTCGGAGTTTCAGAGGTCGATTTGGGGGAAGGGGCGGCCTCGACGGCCAGATCCTTCACAAGGGGAAGCCCGGAAAAAAGAGCCGAGAGCAGACAGACGCTTGCTCCAATCATTGTGTAAATCCTCCATTTGGAATCAGAAAGGCGGAGGATCATACCGGGAGAAATCCCCTTGTCATCCCCCCTTTGGAGACGCCGGAGGCAGGGCGAGACCATGCAAAGCGGCACGCCGGATCCGGAGGACGGTGGTGAGGCCGGGATCGCCCTTCTCCCTCCGAAGGCGTCGGAAGAGGACCTGGGTCTGACGAAAGAGCCCGTCCTCGATCACATGGCTAACCCCCTGGCTCCTTAGGGTTTCGACCCAATTCCGCCCTTCCTTGTAGGCTGGCAGGGGCAGACAGGGGATGCCCGTCATCCAAGCGACCAGCCTGGGTTTTCGGGCGGCGAGCAGAGTGGGCCTGGGCAAAACCTTTCCTCGGCGCAGGGCCTGGAGCAAAAGGAGAAAATCGCCGTAGGCCTCGCGAACCGCGGAGCCCCTGGGACCCGACAGGAGAAGACCCTCCTCCCAGTGGTTCATGCGCACTTTTTCCAAGCCCAGGATCACCGCCTCATTCGGGAGCACGTCCCGATCCTTCCAACGGTCTCGATAGAGATCGGTGGAGGCATAGAAATGGAAGAGGGCGAGCGCGAGGGCCGAAACCGTGAGTGCCTGCCCCTCCTGGGAACTGCGCGGCAGGGGGGCCTTGGACCAGAGGAAGGAGAGGCCCCTCAGAAAATAGGCCGAGAGGAGAGGAAAGACCGGAATCAGGTAGCGGAGGGAGCGCATGGGAGCCAGGAGGGCCAGGAGAAGGCTGAACAACAGGACCGAATCCATGAGTCTCCAGCCCTGGGATCGAATGGCGACACCCCAACCGAAGAGAACCAGGAGGGTGAGGCCCCCAGTCAGGAAAACACTCGCGGCGACCTGGGGGCTACCCCCGATGCTGGCTCCGATGGCTTGGAAATAGAACGACGCGGACCCGAGAAGCTCCGAGATTCGCCCCCCCTGGAGGGCCGCCCATTCGCGTCCATAGCTCCAGGTCCCACCACCGGAGGTTTCGGCCACAAGGAACCAGCCAAGGACGGGCAGGGCTCCAGCCAGTCCCCAGACCAGAGGACCGCGCTGCCGGGTCTGGCGCCAGACCCGGAGAGCCGAGAGCCCGAGGGCGAGGAAGAGCACCATCCCCCCCACCCTCATGGAAAACCCCAGGAGGGCGAACACGAAGAGCGCCGGCCAGGGAATGCCGCGGGCGGCGCAAGGCTGTCCTCCTTTTTCCTTTCCCGCCTCCTCGGTCCCGAACCAAAGGAACAGCCCCAAGAAGAGCAGATAGGGTCCCTCGGATTGGATCCGCACCGACTGCAGCAGGAAGGGAGTGAGCCCGAGGCTCATTCCGACGGCCCCGAGCCCAATCCTTCTCCCGAACCTGGCAGAGAGCGCTCGTCCCATTCCATAGAGCCCGAGGGCGGAGCAGAGGAGCACCAGGATTTTGAAGGGGATGTAACTGCCACCCCCGAACACCAGCCATACCCCCGCGAGGAGCAGAGGGAAACCGGGAGGGTAGTGCAGGTGGATGGGAGTCGTGGGGAGATGGGTGTCCCGGTATCCCACCCCCTCGGCCAGGGCGCGGCCGAGGCTCAGGTACTGGGCGCTGTCTCCTCCCATATCCCCAAGGGAGGGAGAAATCAGGAGCAGGCCGAGGATCAGGGTCAGGGAGGCCAGACCAAGGCTCGGACCATCCAGGGGGAACCGTCGGAAAATTGAGGACATCTAGTCTTGATCGGGTCGTAGAGCCTCGGGACTGGAATGGCTATAATCCTTCCCCTTTTCCGAGAGGGACTTACGACGAAGAACATCAAAGCGAATCAAACCAAGGGTCGCCTGGGGCTCTGGCTCATCGGCGCACGGGGGGGCCTGGGGACGACGACCATGCTCGGGGCCCTGGCGATTTCCAAGGGTTACTCCCCGACGACCGGCCTCCTTACCGAAACCAAGCTCTTTGAGCCTCTCGCCCTCAGACCCTTCGAAGAGCTTGTCTTCGGGGGCTATGACATCCGGCGGATCCGCACCGAGGATGCCGTCCGGGAGACCTTCGAGGAAACGCAAGCCTGCCTTCCCCCCTGGCTCCCCAAACTCAGGGAAGAGTTTTCCCGAATCGATCGCGAGGTGCGCCTCGGAACTCTTCGCAACTGCGGAGCCGCCATCAGGAACCTGGACCTGGAGCCGCGACTCCTCCGGGACAAGCGACGCCTTCCGGAACTCGTCACCGCGCTCCAGAAGGACCTCCGCTCCTTTCGAAGGCGCAACAAACTGGACCGCGTGATCGTCGTGAACCTCGGCTCCACCGAACCACCGCTGGACCTGGACGACACGCACCGGAGCCCCCAGGCCCTGGAAGCTGCCATTCGTCGTAACGCCGTCCGCAAGATCCGCCCCTCCCTGCTCTACAGTTACGCGGCGGCCCTGGAGGGCTGCCCCTTTTTGCACTTTACGCCGAGCAACGCGACCCTCGTCCCCGCGATCCAGGAGCTGTTCCTCCAAAGGGGTCTCCCCTTCGCGGGCAAGGACGGGAAAACGGGCGAGACCCTCGTCAAGAGCGCCCTCGCTCCCATGTTCAAATACCGAAACCTCCGGGTCCTCTCCTGGCAAGGCTATAACATTCTTGGCGACAGGGACGGCCGGATCCTTCACAACAAGGAGAACCTCCGGTCCAAAGTCAAAACCAAAGACGCCGTCCTCTCCAGCATCCTCGGCTACCCTCTCCACACCCACGTCGGAATCGACTACGTTCCTTCCCTGGGAGACCGAAAAACAGCCTGGGACTTCATCCACTTCGAGGGTTTCCTGGGACAGAAGATGCGGATGCAATTCACCTGGGAGGGGATCGACTCCATTCTGGCTGCGCCCCTGGTCTTGGACCTGTGCAGGCTGATCGATCACGCAGCTCGCAGGGGTGAGAAGGGGGCCCTCGCCTACCTGGCCTGCTTTTTCAAAGCTCCCCTCGGTGGCGGGACCGGGGACCTTCACGCCCAGTGGCATCGTTTGGAGCACTATGCTCGCGAAGCTTCCGGCTCAGTTCGGGGATGAGACCCGCCGCGGCGGGGACTCTCCTTAGCTTTTCCAGGAGTTTCCGCGCTTCCTCCCGCCGCCCTGTGCCGAGCTGCAGGGCGAAGAGGTCCAGCAGGCGCCCGGGTGCGGGGTCGCCACCTTCCAGCCAACGCTTGTGCAGGAGATAGGAGCGCTCGAGATCCGCGACCAGGACCACCCCCTTCTTCCCGCGCCTCTTCAGGGGAGGATGCCAGGAGGGGAGGGGGAGTTCGATCCCAGTCAATTCCTGGAGTCCCTCCAGACATTTCGTGAGGGAGGGGAGGACCTTGCCCCTCGCAACCACCTGGTGGAAGCGGGAACCGATTTGCACCCTGAGGAGCAGAGCCTCTCCCTTTCCTTCGTCGGAAACCTCCAGAACAGGGGGCAGGGAAAAGAAATCCACCTGGTCCAGGAGCCCCAGGAAACGGCGGACCTTGGTCGCGGAGAGGGGAGCGAGGTAGGCCGCGTCCCAGAGAGGAAGCCAGGTGTTTTTCCCTTGAGAGCTTCGAAAAAAGACTCGGTACCCCCCCTCCGGCCCCGGCTGAACCCAGACTTCGGCCCGTTTCCCCGGACCTTCTTCGGGTCCCCAGACGTAGTAGACATGGAGATTTACCCGTTCGAAGGGCTCAGGAGCCTGCTGAGGGCGACCCAGAAAGCAGGAAGACCAAAGAAAAAGGAGTACAAAGCCCCAAAAACGGCAAAAGCGCCTCAGCATGGGCGCAATCCCTCCTCCTCGACCCGGAAAAACCGTGGGAAGAGCGGGGTCTTTTGCTCGCCTTTTGGCAACTGTTCTCATTTTGGGATAAACTTCCGTCAAATGCTCTATCCGATCCATGAAAAAATCCAACACCTGCTGAGGAAGCGAAAAATCCGCAAAAAGGATCTCGCCTCCCACTTGGGGATCGCCCCTCAAACCATGACCGATATTTGTCAAGGGCGGTCTTCGGTCACCTTGAAACACCTCCGGGGTCTCGTTTCCTTTTTTGGGATCCGGGCCGATTATTGGATCGACGATTTCAGGCTGGAACCGGAACCCCGAGATTACTTTAAGGTTCTTCCGGACGAAGATCTCCAACAAATGGAGGCCCTGGGAATCATCGGGTCCCCGAACTGGAAAAGCACACTCGCCAGGGTGCAATACTTTATCGGCATGAATCGCGAACTCTGGGAGAGCCATTTCGGAAAGGTCTCCGTCGAAGACTCAAGACTCCTCGGCCTCCCCCTGGTCGAGAAGGATCTCCTCTCTTCCGAAGACCTCCAGAAAAACCCCTTCCCCTTTTTGGAGGAGGACAGGGGCAACGCCGAAAACGCCGAGGGCTGAGAAGCTCTAAGGAATGGTGGCAATCTGGAATCGGGGACCATAGATTTGCCTCGATGATGGCACGCACTCTTCTCCAACTCTCTACCGCAACGGCGACCGCCGGAGTGGCCCTCGTTCTCCTTCTGCCCCTCGGTTCTTGTGAGGGAACCCAGCATGGGGGAACAAGCTCCAGGAGTCATCCCACCAGCCACCCACAAGGGAACCACCCGGGAGGAGGCTACGGTAAAGCCTGGAAACCGGCACCTCTGAGAGACCCAAGGGAAAAACACTTCCGAAACATCCGCCAGTTGACCTTTGGGGGGGAAAACGCCGAAGCCTACTTCAACGAGGAAGGAACCAAGTTCACCTTCCAAAAACGAAAAGGCGGGACAGGCTTCGATTGCGACCAGATCTTCGAATTCGATCTCAAGACTGGCAAGACCCGCCTGGTCAGCACAGGGAAGGGGAGATGCACCTGCGCGTATTACACCAAGGGTGGCAAGCGCATCCTTTTTTCGAGCACCCACCTCGCGGGCAGCGACTGCCCCCCGGAACCCGACCACTCCCAAGGATATGTCTGGCCCCTTTACCCCAGCTATGACATCTTTTCGGTTGCCGTGGACAATCCCGGGGACCTGGTCCGCATCACCAGGAATCCCCGTTATGACGCCGAGGCCACAGTTTGCTACGCCACCGGCAAGGTGCTCTTCACCTCCCTCCGCAACGGGGACCTGGACCTCTATGTCATGAATCCCGATGGAAGCGGGCTCGAGAGGATCACCCACGAACTGGGCTACGACGGGGGAGGGTTTTTCTCCCCCAGCGGCAAATGGATCGTCTGGCGTGGGCACCACCCCAAAGAGACCAAGGACAAGCGCGACTACCTTTCCCTCCTGGCGAAAAACCTGGTGCGTCCCACGCGCATGGACATTTTCGTCTCCGACTCCAAGGGAAGGAATGTCCGCCAGTTGACCGACAACGGCAAAGCCAATTTCGCCCCGTATTTCCATCCGGACGAAAAGCGGATCATCTTTGCTTCCAACATCGAGTCCCCGCGGGAGTTCCACCTCTATTCCATCGAGATCGCCACGAAAAAGATCGAGCGCATCACCTACAGCTCCAGATTCAACTCCTTTCCCATGTTCTCTCCCGACGGGAAGTACTTGATCTTTTCGAGCAACAGGAACAACGCGAAGCCGGGGGACACCAACCTCTTTCTGGCGGAGTGGAGAGACTAGTCGGCCTTGGCTCTGTCGGCCTTGGTTCCAATGTGTTTTTGGACCAGCTCGAGGAGTCGTAAGGAACCGATGGGCTTGGTCTCGTAGTCGTCGCAGCCCACCTCGAGACACCTCTCCCTGTCCCCCTCCATGGAGTGGGCGGTGAGGGCGACAATCACCCCCTTGTAGCCCTCTTCTCGGAGCTTTCGTGTCGCCTCGTACCCGTCCATTTCGGGCATCTGGATGTCCATCAGGACAAGGTCGAAGGGCCGCTTCTGCTCGAAGGCTTCATGGATCTTGTCCATGCCGATGCGGCCGTTGTTGGCTGTGGCCACCTGGATCCCGCACTTCCGGAGGAAGAAGGTAAAGAGCCTCTGGTTGTCCATGCAGTCGTCCACAATGAGAATACGCCCCTTCATGGAAGGCTTGGCCACCCTCTTGCGTTTGGGCGAGGGCTTGGGCGTTTCCTCGACAGGGGCCCGATTCTTCGGCTTCGGGTCAGCCGCTCTACCTTCCGCGGGAGCCGGAGCGGGATGAGAGGCCACCGAGGAGAGGTTCTCCCCATGGGGCAGATCCAGGACAAAGCAAGAACCGATCCCGTCCTCCCCAGGACCTCCATAGGAAACCCTCCCCCCCAGCATTTCGGCCAAACCCTGGGCAAGGCTCAGCCCCACCCCATTGCCGCCATATTCCCTCCGGAGATGATGCTCCGCCTGGAAGAAGGGCAGGAAGATCTTGGCCCGGGCTTCGGGGGGAACCCCGCAACCCGTGTCGAGGACTTCCAAGCGAAGCCCATAATCCTCCCCTTCGAAGGGAAGGACCCGGACCTGGATCCCGCCGTTCTCCGTAAACTTGTACGCGTTCTCCAGGAGGCAAACCAGGATCTGCCGGATCCGGTGATAATCCGAGCGCAGCTCGAGTTTGGGGTCCAACAAGTTTTCCACCCGAAAGGCGAGTCCCTTGCTCAGGAACTTCTTTTCGAAAACCTCCCGGAGATCCTCCAAGAGCCTTTGGAGGGGGAACCTGGTCTCTGCGATTCGGGTTTTTCCCGAAGCCAGGCGAGCGAAATCCATCAGCCCCTGGAAGACCTTTTCGAGGCCCATGCCCGCTTCCTGGAGCTTCTCCAGGGATTTCCGAGCGCTCGGAGGAAGGTCTTCCTCGCCCAGGATCTCCAATTCCCCCAAGAGGTGGTTGAGGGGGGTCCTTACCTCGTGGCAAAGATTGGAAAAGAAGGCGGCCTTCGCCCGGTCCGCTTCCAGGGCCTTTTCCTTCTCCTCCTCCAGGACGGCCTGGGCCCTGCAGAGTTCCTCCACCTGAGCCCGCGCCTGTTCCTTCATGATCTCATAGTCTTCAAAGGCCAGGAGGATGGGTCCGAAATCCCGGAAATGCATCAGGTAGCCGCTACGTGTCCAGGATCCTCCAGCATCCCGGGTCGCCTGGGGAAAGGCTTGGATCCTCCAATGGTTGGTGGATCCACATGGAAAGCTGGGAGGGAAAATGGAGGGGTGGAGGAAGGGAGTGAAAATGGCGGGGACTCCAAGCCGGGCGGACCGCTCCAAGGTTTCCCTCACTTCGCTCCGGTGGAGCCAGTGGAACCAGTTCTCCGTAGCCTCCTCCACCGCTTCCTCCTGGCCGAGTCCCGTCCACTCTTTGAGTTTGGGGTTCCAAGCTGTGATCCGAAGATCCTTGGAAAGACCCAGCCAACCATCCTCCGAATACCGGAAGCTGGTCTTTTCTTGCCCCCCCCAATTCCGAGGGTAGTAGAGAAACTCCGCTTCCTCTCTCCCCCCCATGGCAATGGAGAGAAGGACAGGGATCTTCTGCTCCCCAAAATCCTTGACGGCCGAAGCCTGGATCCCCACCCCGAGGTCCACCGAAGGAGAGCGTGGCCCCAACTCGACAGGCTGAAAGGCCCCGAACTCGGCGGACTGGAGGTCCAAGGAACCACAATGCTCCAGGAGCTTGGAGAGTAGAAAATTGCTCAGCTCCAAGAGTCCAAGAGATTCGAGGGGGCTGAAGACAGGAGAATCTTTGGGGCAATCCAGTTCGATCCTGAGAAAATCCAAAACTTTGGATTGGTCAAAGAGGAGGGAGATCCGCCCTTCGCCCGCCTCGGTTCGGAAGGGGAGTCGATACCCCTTCCACAGAGGCCCTCCCTGGGAAGGAAGGCGGCCAAGGGGTTCTACATGAAAGGGGGATGTCGAACGACTCCACTTTCCTCCCAGCAGGTCTCCAATTTCTCGAAGCCCCACTGAGAATCCAGAGTCAAGGGTCTTTCCATCCACTTCTAAGAGATCAAAGCACTTCGTCATGGGTCGCACCTCTTTCCCTTTGCTTCGGCCAGGAGTGGAAGGAGCCTTGAGAGAAGGGAAAAAGATTACAAAAGGTGGACCTTCCGGCGGCAGGGAAGGCTGGAAGGCAGCAAGGGAAGGGGCGACCCCCAGCCTCTACCACATTGCGGAGCCACCCGAGAGGTTGATCGCCTGCCCCGTCATCCCCCCGGCCTCCTCGGAGGCGAGCCAGGCGAGGAGGCCGGCGACCTCCTCGGGCTCCAGGATGCGGCCGAGGGGTACTTGGGCAAGAGCCTGCGCCCTGGCAGTCTGATAATCTTCACCCGTCGCCTCGGCGATCCCCTCCATTCCCTCACGAGCCATGGAGGTCTCGACCCAACCGGGACAGACTGCGTTCACGGTGATCCCTCTGCCTGCACATTCCAGGGCAAGGGCCTTGGTAAAGCCGATGACTCCGTGCTTGCTCGCACAGTACGCCGTGTAGCCGGGGACACCAAACTTCCCCAGAACCGAGGAGACATTGAGGATGCGCCCTCCCGCTCCCATCGGCTCCCCCGGAGAACCCCTGAGAACCGCCCGGGAAAGCAGGAACACCCCGTCCAGGTTGACAGCGATGATCTCCGACCAGCGATCCTCCCCTTCTTCGGAGCAGGCGTTGGGCCCCCCGATTCCTGCGTTGTTGACAAGAATATCGATCCCGCCCAGCTCATGGGAAACGCCTGCCATTCCCTCTTGGACGGAATCGGGAGAGGCCACGTCCATCGTCTGGACAAAGATGCGGCCCGAGCCCAGAGAAGCGGTCTCCTCGAGGGTTGCCCTCCTTCGGCCACAGATCGCGACCCTCGCCCCTTCTTCTTCGAACCGCAGGGCAGTGGCGCGGCCGATCCCGGATCCCCCGCCGGAGACCAGGACCCGCTTTCCTTCGAAACGACGCATCGGCTGGAACTGGGGCCTCATCCGACCTATCTCCTCCCCACGGTCAGTGGGAGGGGAACCCTCTTTCCTTTGCGAAGGACCACAAGGACCAGCTTCTGCCCTGGCCGAAGGTCCTGGAGCGCGTAAGAGAAGTCATAGATATTGTCGATGTCCTTGTCCCCCAGTTTGACGAGGATGTCCCCCTTTTGGATACCGGCTTTTTCGGCGGGGCTTCCGGGGGTAGCGCCGGTCAGCTTGACACCGCCCTTTCCTTCGGCGTAGTCGGGGATCGTCCCGAGGTAGGGACGGGCTCCGCTGGTTCGGGCTTTTTTGGGGGGAGCCTTGGTCACAGGCTTCTTGAATGGGATCGCCCCCTCGTGGCGGCTCAGGAAAACCATGAGGTCTGCCACCGTCCCAGCGATCCAGGACATGGGCTCCGCGGTGATCTTGTTCCAGTCGTCGCTCGGACGATGGTAGTCCCCGTGGGTTCCGGTAAAGAAATGGACAGCTGGGATTCCGACCTGGTGAAAGCTCTGGTGATCGCTTCCGCCGAAGCTGGAGTCGTTGAGGCGGACCGAAGCGCCTCCCTTGGCCCGTTCCTGGAAAAACAGTGGAAAGGCGGGAGAGGTCCCCGCCCCGATCACCGCGCAGTAGCCTTCATGGCTGCGCCCCACCATGTCCAGGTTGACCATGGCGACCATGGATTTGAGGGGGAGAGGCGGGTTCTCGACGAAAGCCTTGCTACCAAGGAGACCTTTTTCCTCTCCCGAGAAGGCGACGAGCAGAACGGAGCGGCGAAGATCCTGTGGATGTTTGGCAAGCCACTTCCCCACCTCGATCAGCATCGAGACACCCGAAGCATTGTCGTCGGCTCCGTTGTGGATCTGACCGAGCCCCCCTCCACGGGCGAGACTGCTGGGACCTCCAAGCCCCAGGTGATCGAAGTGTGCCCCCAGGACCACGTATTCCTGGGCAAGCTTGGGATCCTTTCCGGGGATCACTCCCACAACATTCCGCGCCTTTTTCCGAACCGAGACCAGTTCGAGTTCGAGTTCGGCGCTCCCCCGGAGGGACTGGGACTCCTCGCCCCCCTCGAAGTCGGCGGCCTCGGGCCAGACCCTGGATGCCGAGGACCGAAGGACCTGAAAACCAGGAAGACCGGAGGAATCCGAGGAAGGAGGGAAGGCCTTGAGCTTGTCCACAATCAAAAGAACTCCCGAAGCCCCCTTGGACTTGGCGGTATAGATCTTCCGGCTGAGTGGGGCCCGAAGAAGAACGCCCCCCACCTCGGGGCTCCCCTCGAGAAGGACCGCGATCTTCCCCTTGAGGTCCTTGCCTTTGTAGTCGTCGTAGGAGAGTCCCCCATGGCTTTCGGGGAGGGAAACCCCGTAACCGCAGAAAACGGCTTCTCCTTCAAGGGAGCCGGAGCCCGTATGGGGGAGGGCTCCAAAATCTTTGCCAAAGACCAAGACCTCCTCGGTCTTTCCTTGCAGTTTCAGCCGCGGCTTTCCCTGAACCGCCCAAACCGAGGGGAGAAAGAAATCATGAAACCAGGAGGCACCTCCCACGGGCTTGAGACCCCCCTTCTGAAACTGGAGGGCGATGTACTCCGCAGCGAGTTTTGAAAAGGGAGTTCCGGCTTCACGACCAAAGAGGCCATCCGCGGCGAGCACCTGGATATGGCCCAAAAACGCTTGAGAAGGGAACCTCGGGTCCAGCTGGGACTTTGCTTCCCGAGAAGGCTGGGAAGCGGGACGACTCGAAGCGGGACGACTCTGGGAGAAGCCCGTCCCCCCAAGCAGGGAAGCCGAGAGGATGAGGGGGAGAAGAACATTCTGGGACATCGATTTCACCCTTGAGTTAAGGCTAGGACTTGGTCGACGAGCTTGCCGATTCCTACAGCAACCTCGCTAATTCTGGCGTCATACATGTAAGCGGGCGTGGAAACGATCCGATTCTCGGAATCCAGGGCGATTTCTTCGACTCCCCGGACCATGTGCCGCCCTCCAAGGGCCTCGATGGCCTGGGCGGTGGAGGGATCCTCTCCAATGGTGAGGAGGGGTGCGACCTCCGTTCCCCGGAAGGCCATCGCTACCAGGACGGGCGAGATGCAGATGGCGCCAATGGGTTTTGCAGCCGAATGGAGTTCCCGCAGAATCTGTTGGAGTTCGGGGAGAACCTCCCCCTCCACCCCCTTCTCGGCGAAACCGCAGAGGTTCTTGGCCACCCCATATCCACCGGGAAGGATCAGCCCATCCAACTCTTGGGTCCTGAGAGCGGAGAGGGGTTCGATGACCCCCCTCGCGATTCTCGCCCCTTCGGAGAGGACATTTCGGCTCTCCCCCGGGACCGCCTGACCCGTCCTGTGATCCACCACATCCTTCTGAGGCTTGTCAGGAGCGAAAACATGAGTCTCGACTCCATGGCGGTCGAGATGGTACAAGGAAAGGGTCGCTTCGTGGATCTCACTACCATCCAAGAAACCGCAACCAGAAAGGCAGACTCCGATTTTGACCATTTCAAACCTCCATCCCAAAGAAGACAGCCAAGTTCCAATCGGGAGGCAGTATAGCCTCCCCGCGCTCTTCTTCGCCCTCCTTTGGCCCCTTACAACCCTTACAAGTTGCCACACCTTCTCCAAGCCACCCCATACATCTTCCTCCCCCAAAAACTCCAGGCAACTGCGGAAGTACAAGCAGGAGCATTACCGCTCCCTTCTTGGCCTAAGGAGCACTCCTGCCGGCATGGGGGAACTCCTGTCCCAGGTGCGAGCCAGGCGCCTCGTACTCATCGGGGACATCCATGACAATCAGGCACTTCATCGCAAAATCCTGGTCTTTTTGGAGAGCTGGGCGAGACTCCCTGGAACACGCAACCTCTTCGTAGAGTTCCTCGGATTGGAGGATCAAGGCTACCTGGATCGCTTCAACCGGGGAGAAATCTCCGCCTCGGCCCTGATTCAGGCCAATTGCAACCGCTGGCCCGATTCCTGGCTGCGCCTCGAGGAATTCGACCCATCGTTCTACCGGGATCTCCTCCGACTTTGTCGCTCCATGGGCATTCTCCTTCGCCCCATGGAACCCATTCCGAGGCTCCCGCTGGAGGCAAGGGACACCCAAATGGCCAAGACCCTCCTCCAATTCAGGCGAAAACACCCCGATGCCCAAATCGCGGTCCTTGTCGGGCACACCCACCTTTTGGGGAAGGGACATCTGGTTTCCCTCCTCCAGGGCCGGTTCGGGTTTCCTCCCGAAGGGAAGATCCCCCTACTTCTCCCCCCTCCCCAAGGGGGTTCGAGTGGGACGGGCAAGGATCTTCTCAAACGAGGAAACTCTTATTTCCTCTGGAACCCAGGCGGATGGGCCAAGGCTTCCGGGCTGGGGGGGAGATCCGAAACCAAAGCCCGATAACCCACATTTGCCAGGGTCTACAAGGCTCAGCGTTCCGTGTGCCGGTAAAGCCTCAAGACTTTGGCCTTTCCGGCCCGCCGGACGCGGGTTTTCACCGTCCTCCCCGTCCTGGGACTCTTCCAGGAGAGGACGACAGACCGGGTCCTCCCCTCCTTCCTGGGAGCCTTCCAAAGATCCCTTCCGATGAGATCGACCAGGCGGTTCAGTTCGATGGAGGCCTTGGGATAGATCTTGGCCTGGATCTCGGCCCCACCCTCGGGATCCACCTCTTGATAGATCCTCGGCCTCTTCTCGAAGGACTCGGGAAAACGCTGCATAATGAAATTTTCCAAGTCCACATCCCGCTTCTTATCGGGAGTCATGGCCAAAAGATGGTTCATCATCATGGCCATCGCCACCATCCCAAGGATTCCGGTGGCAATCAGGATCAGGAAGGATTTGCGCATCCTCCCATCCATCGGCTGAATCGCCGGCCTTCTTGAATCTTTTTCCCTTGAGATGGTTCTCCATGGCATTGGGAGTTGAAGAGCACTGGGAGAAAGAAACGCGACGAATCTCTGCCAAGGACCTTTTCGATGAGTATACTTCGAGCTGGAATCGGGGAGTTCCAAGGGTTTCCGTCTTCGATGATCCCAAGCACGGGGGATCCCATGAGCGTCGCCAAAAGGAGTCCAAGCCTATGGTGACTGAGATCAGGGGGAAAGGTCTCAATTCGAAGGCAACAGTTTTCCCTTGGTCCATGACGAAAAAAGGGACAGATCCAAAGAACGGATTTGGGGGGAAGCCATGGAAGCAAAAAAGATCATGGAACCGAAGTGGATGGCCATCGGCCTGACAGTTCTGGTTTTAGTGGGGGGAGCATGGAAAGTCATCGCCTCCATGAGTGGAGCGCCGGAGCAAGAGATCGCTCCGAGCAAAACTGAAGTGGTGGCCCCGATTCCCGAGGATGGCTCGTACTGCGTCTTCGAAACAAGCTGGGAACAAAGTCCCAGCGTGCAAGCTGGCGGACAATGGGAAGGGACAGAAGTAGAGGCCGATCCCAAGGACCCCAACCACATGCCCTACGACCTCAGCGATGAGGACAGGGCTTTTGCCCTCAAGGCCGCCAAGACCTGGAAGGGGCTTCCGATCGCGATCGAGGGGAGGGAATAAAATGCGAGAGCAAACGAGCGGCCAAGAAGGGTTTACTTTAATCGACGCGACGATCACTCTCTTGGTGAGCGTCCTGATGCTTTACACCCTTCACTCGGGAACCCAGACATCCATGAGTGCACGGAGGGCTTCGGAACGCATCTACGCTGCCCACTTGCAGGGAATGGATTTCATGGAACGAGTCCGGAAGATTCCCTTCGGACAAGCATCGGACCCGACTCCCACAGCAGCCCAGCTCCAGGAGTTTTTCGACGATGATGACGATCTGGGTTCCATCACCCTCACCCAGCTCAAGGTGAGTCCGACCGCTTCGGGCTATCAGTTCAAGATGGCAAGCAAGGGGCTTATCGGGACCTGGGAACTCAAGGTCACAGATGACCTGGATGGAGACGGAAACAATACCGGGCCAAGAGAAGGCCGTTCCGACCTTCTGAAGATCGAAATCTACTTCGAAGGCAAGATCATGTTCCAAAGCCTTCGCACTTCGGATCCGAGCTTCACCATTGTCGACACGACCGCGGACTACCTCAACGCCGTTCCGGCTCCACCCACGCCGCCCGTGGGTGGTGGAAGCGGAGGAAGCGGAAACGGGGGCAATTCCGGTGGAAGCGGAGGAAGCGGAAGCAATGGAGGAAGCCGGACTCTCCCCCCAGGGGGCGGAGGAGGTGGAAACGGAAGCAACAATGGCGGAAGCGGAGGTTCCGGAGGGGGCGCCGGTGCCGACCGAGCGCCCGGAAGGGGTGGAGAATAACAAGGGGATGCACCCAAATCAGGCATAGCCAAGGACAGGAAGGATCTTTCAAGGGGGGAAGAGTATGAAAAAAACGCTTGGAAAAAGGAACGAGGGGGGATTCACCCTGGTCATCCTTTTGGTCGTCATGGTGACGATCGGGGGATTGGTCACGGCCCACCTCGGCGAGGTCCGTTCGGACCAACGAAAAATCATGACGAGGATCTACGCTTCGAGAGCCCAGGAGAGAGCCTTTGGGGAACTGGAAAGAGCCAAGAACATCGTAAACGCGGCTCCCTATCTGAATGATCAGAACACAGCTCTCAAGGCTGCGGTCCAGTCCTCCCCTCCCTACATCCCTGGAACAGAAGTCGAGGTCGAAAAAGTGGGCGGACCCTCGAGCGAGTGGTACACCCTGAAGGCCACCGGAGAGTTCATGGGGATCACCCGTAGAGCGCAGATCTTCGTTCGCCAACGGTCTCCCGTTTCCGCCTACAACTTTTTCGTTGTCGACCACCCCCTGGGGATCTCAGGGGCTCCCCGCGGGGCCATCCACAGCAACAAGACCGTGGACTTCTATTTCCCCTGGGGAACCTACCGGGACCAGGTCACAGCGAGCCAGGGTTTCTCGTACAAAGCCGGGGCGACTCCCGAAAACACCCGGCTCTGGGGACAACACGACTCCCACGCGCCCACCCAGAACATCATGAACGGGATCGCGGTTACGGATCTCAAAAGCAAGCCGACCACACTGAAAGTCGTGGACAACTTGCTTGCCGAAATCCGGTTCCTTGGAAAAAACACCCAGGTCAAACTCTTTCAACCAGCTTTCCGAACCCAGGTTCAAAAAACGGGACAAAGGTGGGTCTTTGACCGGATGGTCACCGAGACCTGGACCGAGCAGAAAAAGGTCTACCGGACCGAATTCTACGATGCGACCGAGGACGTCTACCAAGACCAGGTCCAGACCTGGACGGAGCAAAAGAAGGTCTATCGCGACGTGCAGCAGACCTATCAGGTAACCGAGGATGTTTACACCGACGTCCCCGAGAACTACACCGTCATGGAGCCGATCTACGAGAAGAAATGGGTGACCATCCAGCAAATCGAAAAAGTCTGGGTGGAAAACCCGCCCCCGAGTCTCAAAGACATCGAAGGGGGGTTCTCGGTGGGAGGCCAGCAAGCGGCCTCGGGTCACTGGGAAAACATCACCAAAGACACCCAAGTGCTCAGGGATGTCCTTGTCGGGCACAAACCCGTGACCCGCACGAGGATGAAGCGGGTCAAGACAGGCACCCGCGTGGTCACGAAGACGAAAACCGTCCAAGTCTTCGATCACTACGAAAACGTGCAAAAGTCCAAGACCGTTCGCGTCAAAACCGGCACAAGGATCGTTCGCAAGTCCCGCAAGGTTTTCGACCACTACACCACCGTGACGAAGTCGAGGGATGTTCCCAAGTACCGCATGGAGACCTACCAGTACATGGACTGGGTCAACGTCGCCGAACGCCTCGCAAGAACGGACGTCGTCCCCACCAAGGGGATCCTCTACTTCGAAAAGAAGATTCGAAAAATCGAGGGCAAGGTCCAAGGCCAGGTCTCCGTGGCTTCCAATGACCGGGTCAAGATCACGGGATCCATCCAATACATCGACGCCAACAACAACACCAGGATGCTCAACGGTCTCGACAAAACCCAGCGCTACAAGTTCAACCCGGCCTACAGGGGGAAATCGGTCCTCGGCATCATGAGCCGGGGGGATATCACCTACTCCAGGGACATTCCCGCCAGCATCGAGATCAACGCTTCCCTCATCTCGACCCAAGGAAAGGTCGCGATGGAAGGGATCTCGGTAAACGCGGACGGGACCCAGGTGGGGATCACCAACGACGCCGCCGCCCACCCCAACCTCTATGTCAAAGATTCCATTCGAAGGCTCGGAGGGATCGTCAGCCGGAAACGGCCCGTCGCGACCTATGTCGACAGCTCCAACAATGTGGGCTGCGGGTTCCGAGAGGGAGTCTCCATCATGGACCGGAACATGATCCTGAAGAACGGCGGAAACATCTCTCCGCCCTACGTCTTCCAGATGAACCGGCCCACTTGGACCCTCAATAACACCGGCCCGAGCATCTCACCCAACTGATCGAGGAGAAGCGCAACCGATGACTGCATCCATGAAGAAGAACGGGAAGACGATCGGGGAGCCCACTCGGGTTCCCCGGGAAGGAGAGCGCGGGATGGGCCTTGTCGAAATGGCCATCTCCGTCTCCCTGACCGTCGCCATCCTGGGAGTCACTTATACGGCGGCCGACGTGGTCCACAGCGTCAACCGTTGGGACCAGGCCAAGCTGAAACAGGATGTGGCCTTTCGGGATGCGCTTCGGCTCCTTCGAAAGGAGCTGAAGATGGCCTCAGTGGAAAGGGACCCCAAGACCAACCAATCCCGCTATCGCATCTATACCAACGCCAAGGGGCAAATGGTCCTGAGGATCCAAACGGTCAGCGGAGCGAAGATCGTTTCCGGAGAATTGGAGCCCAACTGGTCCTCGGATATCAGCTTCCATGTCGACGCAAAGGGTCGCCTCGTCCGAACTCAGGACGGAGAGGCAAGAATCATGGGGTCGGGATTCAAAGGTATGTATTTCGAAGTCACCGACAAAGGGTTCTTTCGCATCACGGCGGAGATGGAAATCCTTCACCCAAAAACACACAAGCCCATGCTCATCACCAAAGTCTTCGATGTCAAGCCATTGAACTAACGCCATGAAACGAAAACGCCTGCAAATCCTAGGAATCCTCATCGGGCTTGGCCTCGCCAGCGGAATCAAGGCACAGGCGGGAGAGGAGCCCGAAACCCAAGGACCCTACACCGACCTGGTCAAAGCGAGTCAACTCCTGACCGGGAAACGCCTGAAAGAGGCCGAATCCCTCCTCATGACGGTCGTAGCCAGGATTCCAAAAAACAGCTCCGCATGGTTCCTCCTCGCGAACTGTCTCAGCCTGGAGGGAAAGAAAGAAGAAGCGCTCCCCTATGCCGAGAAAGCGGTCAAGCTGGATCCCCAACACGCCGAGAGCAGGGTCCTCCTTGTGGAGTTGCTGCAGCCCCTTGCCAAACAACGCAAGCGCTGCTTCGATCTCGCGCGTTCCACCGCAAAACTCTGCAAGGGGAATCCCCTGCTCTTAGGACGCCTTGCCAGGGTCCTTCTCACCATCCATCAACCGAGCGAAGCCAAGCCCCTGATCGAAGAGGTGCTCTCCCTCCAGCCCAAGAACACCGACTTCCTTTCGCTCCTGGCCCAGGTCTCCCTTTCCCTCCACAAATACAAAGCCGCTGAGAAAGCTTATGCCAAGCTGATAAAGCTCCGGCCGCTCGACCCCTGGCCCGCTGAGAGCCGCGCCAACCTTCTTGTCATGCTGGGCAGGAAGAAGGAAGCCGTAGAGTCCTACAAACAGAGCCTGAAGATCCGCCCCTCTAATCTTCACGCCCGCCACCGCCTCCTCGCCCTCCTCAAGGAAATGGGAGCCTCCCAGGCCGAAATCCACGCACAAAAGCTCTACCTCAAGTACTACAAAGAGGTGGCAAGGGTTCGAAAGGAGCTGGAAAAGAAAAGAAAGGTGGCGAAGCCGGGGAAATAGCCGCTTCCCTGGGGACAACTGCCCTCGATGGACTTCGCTTTAGCGGTGGCGAAGGGGGGGAGATAACCACTTCCCTGGGGTATCTTGCGGCCACCCAGGCTGCCAAGATGGGTGGCGAAGGCGGGGAAAGAACCACTTCCCTAGGGGAGTCGGGGAGGACAAGCTGTCAGCCTCGGCTCCTTCACCCTCCGGACAATCTGTCAGATCCGCCCCTCCTAGGCCTAGGACTAAAAACCTTTCTCTTTGCAAACAAAGAACTTAGACAAAAGGCTTGCCGCGGCACATTCCTTGCATCTGCCCGCCGACGATGTTGTGGAATGGCCAAAAAATCCTGATTGCGGACGACAACGAACTTCTCAGGCAGACCCTGGGAGAGTTCTTTTCGTTGTATGGCTTCCAGGTCCTCGAAGCCCCGGACGGGGACACCGCCTTGGATCTCGCCCTCCACAACCATCCCTTCTTTTCCATCCTGGATTTCCACATGCCCGGTATGGACGGCCGGCAGGTTCTCTCCGCCCTCCTGAACCACGGTTTCCCCTGCCTCCAGGATGAGGGGCGCCCCGTCCTTCCCTGCATCCTGATTTCGGCGGCCGCCACTCCCGAGGAAATCAAAAGCGCCTTCGACAAAGGAGCGTTCCGGTTCCTGAATAAACCCCTGAGCCCCAAGGACCTCCTGACCGCCGTTCAGGCGCTCGAGCAGAGGTTCCAGGCGGAGCAAAGCGCTGAAGAGCCCCAGGCCCTCCTCCCTCCCTTCCAAGGTTGGGGCGGCTGCTCGGGCCTACCCGTTCCGGCCCTCGGCCCTCAGCTCCCCATCCCCTCCCCCTCCAGCTTCCCCGAAGCCAACTTCGAAGAGCTCATCGCTCTTTTGAGAAAATGCAGAAAAGCTGGAGAGCGAAAGGAAGAAGAGGGAAAAGAAGGGAAGCAAAGAGACAAAAGATGAACTCGCAAGGCAGATTCTTTCAAACAAGTTTCTTTCCAACAAACAGATTCAATCCAACGATTTGATCCTTATCCCCCTGATTCAAGGAGAACGAAAAATGGCAAAGACGAAGAGCCCGACCATCACACCTCTTGGAGACCGTGTCCTGATCGAGCGCGTCGCGGCGGAAAACAAAACCAAGGGAGGACTCGTCCTTCCCGACACCGCCAAGGAAAAACCCCGCGAAGGCATCGTCGTCGCGACAGGTAAGGGTCGCCTCTTGGACAACGGTGAGCGCCAGCCTTTCTCCATCCAGAAAGGCGACCATGTCCTCTTCTCCTCCTACGCCGGGACGGAGATCAAGGTGGATGGTAAAGAATATCTAGTCATGGGGGAGGACGAGGTCCTCGCGGTCATCGGCTGAGTGGCCCCTTTCGATCGATTTGCTTTCGACCGATTGGATCGAGGCCCCGAAAGCTCCCTCTCTTCACTGCCGGTAAAAGACCGCAAAGAAACGAAATTCATTTAGGAGGATTACAATGGCTGTAAAACGCATCGCCTATGATCAGGATGCCCGCGAGAAAATTCGCGAAGGGATCCATAAACTCGCCCGCGTCGTCAAGGTGACCCTTGGTCCCAGAGGACGCAATGTCATCATCGAAAAATCCTTCGGCTCCCCGACCGTCACCAAAGACGGTGTTACCGTCGCCAAGGAGGTGGAGCTCGAAGACCGTTACCAGAACATGGGAGCGCAACTCGTCAAGGAAGTCTCCACCAAGACTTCCGAAGTCGCTGGAGACGGGACCACAACCGCTACGGTTCTGGCCGAAGCGATCTTTGACGAGGGACTCCGCCATGTCACCGCGGGAGCCAATCCCATCGCTCTCAAGAGAGGGATGGAAGCCGCTGTGGAGGCCGCTGTGGAATGGATCCAATCCCAGGCCAAAAAGATCAAGGGCCGGGAAGAGCAGGAGCAGATCGCGACCATCGCCTCCAACAACGACAAGGAAATCGGCAAAATGATCGCCGATGCCTTCCAGCAAGTGGGCGAGGATGGAGTGATCACCGTCGAAGAGGGTCAGTCCCTCGAGTCGAGCGTGGACCTCGTCGAGGGAATGCACTTTGACAAGGGTTATATCAGCCCCCACTTTGTCACCAACCTCGAGAAGATGGAGACCGTCCTCGAAAAACCCTACATCCTTGTCTACGAGAAGAAACTCAGCTCCATCAAGGATATGCTCCCTCTCCTCGAGTCCGTGGCAAAATCGGGACGCCCGCTCCTGATCATTGCGGAAGACATCGAGGGAGAGGCCTTGGCCACCCTCGTCGTCAACAAGATCCGAGGCATGCTCAAATGCGCCGCTGTCAAGGCGCCGGGTTTCGGTGACCGCCGCAAAGCCATGCTCCAGGACATTGCCATCCTTACAGGAGCCAAGGCTGTCTTCGAAGAACTGGGGATCTCCCTGGATTCTCTGACCCTCGCTGATCTCGGAACCGCCAAAAAGGTCATCATCACCAAGGACGGAACCACCATCATCGAAGGCGGAGGGAAGAACAAGGACATCCAGGCCCGCATCTCCCAGATCAAGGCTGAAATCGAAAAGACGAGTTCCGACTACGACAAGGAGAAGCTCCAGGAGCGGCTCGCCAAACTCTCCGGAGGAGTCGCCCAGATCAACGTAGGGGCGGCGACCGAGGCCGAGATGAAGGAGAAGAAGGATCGCATCGACGACGCGATTCACGCGACTCGCGCCGCCATCGAAGAGGGGATCCTTCCCGGCGGAGGTCTCGCTCTCCTCAAAGCCCAAAAGGCCATTCTGGACCTCGATCTGAGCGGAGACGAGGACCTCGGTCGGAAAATCGTCGCCCGGGCCATCGAAGCTCCGATGCGCACCATCGCGAACAACGCCGGAGTCGACGGGAACGTCATCATCCAGAAGGTGAAGGACTCCAAGGGCGCGAACGTGGGCTACAACGCCGCCAAGGACTGCTTCGAAGACCTGGTCAAGGCTGGAATCATCGATCCGGCCAAAGTCACCCGGACCGCCCTTCAAAACGCCGTCTCTGTCTCCAGCCTCCTTTTGACCACCGATGCCGTGGTCTCAGAGGTCCCCGAAGACAAACCTCCCATGCCCGGCGGTGGCGGTATGGGGGGTGGAATGGGCGGCATGGGGGGAATGGGAGGCATGGGCGGCTTCTAAACCCCTCTCCACCATCCACTATCGCCTGAGAACCCGCACGCGGAACGCCGCCTGCGGGTTCTTTGTTTGTACCCAAGGGCCGATCCCCGGAAGCACCCTGGACAACAGTTCCACCCCCTTCCCCTGGATGCCAAAACGGGGAAAGGGAGGGGAGAACCAGGACCCGGACAGGGAGCCGAGGACATGTTTGCTCGGAACGAAGACCTCCCTCTTTCCCGCCAGGAGGGCCAAAGCGAAGGGTGCGCTTTCTCCCGTTCCGAGCAGCCGGACCCTCGCCTCGCTTTCCTTCCAATCCACTTCGACTCTCTCCCCCGAGAATCCATTCCCTCCTGACTTTCGCATGCGAATCATCGCGAAGGGAGTCCTCGCAAAGCTCCCCGTCCACACCAAGGGAAAGGGAGGAAGGAGGAGAAGCTCTTCAAACCGGGTGGCGACCATCCCCTCGGGGGTCCATCGGAGAACCGGAGTGGTTTCATAATCATTCCAGCTTTCCGGGATGTGGACTTCGCCCCCCAGATCCCAGGTTTGGACCAAAAGGAATTGAGCGGAAGACCCCAGGGTTTGCACCGCGAATTCCGCTCGTAAAAAGGAAGGGAGATTCCAAACAAGCACCCTACCCAGGGAAGGAATCTTGGAAAGGGAGGAAGACAAGGCCTCTCTTTCTTTCTCCAACTGGGCCGAAACCTTTTTCCAACGAGCCACATTTCCAAAACCCAGGATGAGGAGCAACAACAACCCCCCATGGAGAGGAACCCGGAGAACAGGCAGCAAGCGATCCCCTTTCTCCAGAAGAAAACGGAGTCCCAAGCCCGCCGAAAAAAGCTGCCATAAGAGCCCGCTCCAGGCTGGCGCAGCCCCCAGGAGGTCCACCAAACTTGCCCGGGGGTCCAGGACGGGACTCCAGGAAAGGACCTTCCCCAAACCCAGCGTAAAGACCAGGAAAACGCCCCCCGCCACCCAGGCTCCCCAACCCGAATGCCAGGCCCAAACGAGGGAGAAGAGAAGAAGGGTTTCCCCCCAAGGGAAATGCACTCCAAGGAAAAAGAGAGAAACCAGGCCGGCACCTAAGCCTCCAAGGAGGGATCCTGCCAGGATGCCTCCGGATGAGGGTTTCCTTCCTCTGTGGAGAGCCATGAGCACCAAGGGGGGAAGGAAGACCAAAGGGAGGAGCAAGTTCTGGTTTCCCAGGATTGCGGGACCCTGGGGAGCGATGAGCAAAGACCCCCCGGCGAAGAGTCCCCACAAGAGGGCCTCCCATACTCTCCACTCCCTTAGAGGAGCCAGGAGAAAAACAAGGATCCAGCCCCCACCAAAAAACAAAAGAAGCAAGCTTCGAGCCCCCTCGGCAGAGAGGAGTGGTAGGTCCAAGAGACGAAACAGGGCCAACCCCCAGGGCCCTGCCCCGGCTTGGGGCGGCTGCTTGGATTGCTCCAAAAAAAGAAGCCAGTCGCTGGGCCAACGGACGAGATCTCGAAAGAGGACCCATGTCAAACCAAGGCCCAACACCACCCCAAGCAAGGCGAATACCCTGCATTTCCAAGGACCACGCATGGGGGGATCATATCGACCTTTGCTGGAAAAAGCCCCCTGGCTTTCCTCGGCCGGTCTACCAGTGGGCGACTCTCTCCTCGCTCTTGGCCAGACTGAAGGAGAAACAAGCCCCGCCCAATTCCTTGGAGCGTTCGCACCAGATCCGTCCCCCATGTTGGGCCACGATCTCCCGGCAGATCGGAAGACCCAAACCCGTCCCCTTGGGTTTTTCGGTCAGGGTATCGCCGACTTGCTTGAACTTTTCGAAGATCAACTCCCAATCCGCCTCGGGAATCCCCGGCCCATTGTCTTCGATACAAAAGAGAATGTTGTCTCCTTCTTCCCGGGCGGAGATCCGAACGACGCCGTGATCCTGGGGCAGAAACTTGACGGCGTTTCCGATCAAGTTCGTCAAAACCTGGTGCAAGCGGTCTCGATCCGCATGGATGGGAGGAAGGTTCTCCTCGACCACCAATTGAATCTCCGCCCCCTTTTCCTGGAGAAGGGGTTGAAACACCTGACTCACACCCCGAAGCATGACCGTGGAATCCAGAGCGTCCGCCCGCAACACCATCTCCCCCGCTTCGATCCGGGCTAGATCCAGAATGTCATCGACCAGGCGTGCCAGCCGCTCGCATTCCGAGATCACAACCCCCAAAAACTCTACCCGCGTTTCTTCGTCCTCGGGAGCCATGTGCAAAAGGATCTCGGAATAGGACCGAATGGAAGTAAGGGGAGTCCGGAGTTCGTGGGAAACCGAAGACAAAAAATCTTCCTTCATTCGGTTCAACTCAAACACCGAGGTCATATCCACGAAGACGATCGCCACGCCTTGGACCTCGCCTTGCGATCGCCGCCCCCCCATCAGGATGGGAGCGATCGATAGGTTGAAGATCGCTCCGGAGAACACCAGGGATTCGAGAATCACCGTCCGGCGGGTCCGATTCGCGGTCTTTACCGCCGCTTCGATCCGAGGCCGAATGCGTTGGGGAAAGAGTTCCTCGAGCCGCGCCCCCTTCCAGCCACCGTCGGAACAACCGAGGACCTCCTGAGCCACAGGGTTGGCGAGTACCAGGTCCCCCCCACCATCCGCCACCACGACTCCCTCACCGAGGCTCTGGAGAACCGAGCGAATCTTCTCGAAGGCCATCTCCAAAGCCATGAAGTTGGCCTGGGAGGTTCGGGCCCGTTCGGAGAAATGCGCCACGAGGCTCCGGATTCCCCTGCCCAAATCCTCGAACTCCCGGATCCCCAAAGCTGGAAGGGGCTCGCCGTTTTCGAATCCTCCCCCCCCCAGGAAGTCATGGAACTTGGTCCACTTGGCCTCCATGGAACGGAAAAGGAACCAGAGCGCTCCCATGGAACCAGCGAAGAGGGCGGCAACGCTGAGAATCCAGACCCAGGCAACAGGAGAGGCGCGGCTCAGGCCCTCCATGACCAGACCACCCTCAAGGGTTTGGCTCCAACGCTCGCCTTCCCCCTCCAAGCTCCCCAAGTCAAGGAGGGGGCGACCCTCCTCCGATCGCACTTTGAGCCCCCGAAGGGAATGCTCCGCTCCCACGGAGCCTTCCAAGCTTTCTGCAAGGATCCCCCATTCCCCCCTTCGCCCCAGGGTCTGCACGAGTTCCCCCAAAATACGTCGAGACTCCTCCGATCCCCTGGTTCCGGGCAAAAACCATAGCGCGAAGAAAACCACCCCTCCAAAAATGGGTAGGAGGATCAGCAATCCCCTGACCATGTTCGCATGGACAAGTCCAGGTGTTTTCATCCGGAGTTCATCGGTTGGCAGTGGAACTTGGAGCCTGCGTTCCCCTCCTCCTTGAAGAAATGCGGGTGATAAGAAGAGGAATCCCAGAGTATGATCTTAGAATAACTATCTCTATTTCGGCATTGGATTTAGCCCACTTGAAACCCAAAAAAAAACTCAGCCCCCGCGAACGCGACTCGGCCCTGGCCCAAGCTCGGGAGTATTGGGACAAGGGTCAAAAGGAAGAAGCGTGGGAGATCATCCAAAACCAGGGGCTCTTCCGCTGCAGAACCCTCCCCGTCCGTCGCTTTCTCGCCCAAGTTTACATGGAAAAAGGGCTGGCAAAGCGCTGCCTCCAACAGACGAGCATCCTCATCCGCAAGGACAAGAGCCTGGAGGTTTCCTATCTCCATGCCACCAGCCTCCGGGACCTGGGCCGCAACCAGGAAGCCCTCCGCTTCCTCACACCCCTGATTCGCGAACCCGGCCCCCAGGCGACCCCTCTCGAGCTGAGGTTCTATCTGCTCTATTTCCTCGCTCTCTTCGACCATTCCCGAAAAGAAGCGATGAGCATTTTCAGCAAGGTGGAAAAGGTCATCGACGAGGCCGAACGGCGGGGACAGGAGGAGCTCTTGGCCGAAGCCACCTTCTCCCTAGGCACCTCTCTCCGCAATACCAACCCCGAGCGGGCCATCCAGCTACTCGAGAAGGCGGGAGAAGCCTATAAAAACCAGGGAAACCTGAAGGCATGGACCAAGGCCTTGAACCACAAGGCCTACACCCTCTACCTGGCTCGGCGCTTGGAAGAAGCTCTTCGTTGCTACAAACAAGAGGCCAGGATCAAGCGGAGGTTGCGGGATTCCCCGGGCTTCGCAAATACCCTCCTTTCCATCGCCGACCTCCAAATGGAGCTTCTCCATTTTCAACGGGCAGCCCTTGTCCTCGGCAAGGCCCTCTCCCTCCTCCCAACCCAGGACCTTTCCTGCATCCTCATGCTGGTCGAATGCGAGTTTCATCTCGGAGCCGATCCCGAACTCCTCCTGGACTTTCTCGAAAACCATGTGGAACCCCACTGCCACCAGGATTCCCCTTCCCCCAGATCCTACTTCTTTGACCTCCTCTCCAAGGTTCTCTGGGATCTCGGCCGGAAAAAGGAAGCAAGGGAGGCCCTGCAAAACGCCATCGATCTCAAGACACAACAAGCGGATGCCTCCTTCGCCTCGCATTTCCTCGCCTACCTGGCTTCCATGCAGAGCAACCGCAGGGAGGTCCGCCGAATCCTGGCCCAGGCCCAATGGAGTTCCCGAAGAGAGCCGGATTTCACCTGCGACCAGCTTCGACGCTGGATCACGGGCAAACCCGAATCCCCCTTGCCTCACACTCCCTATGAAAGACAAGAGGCCCAGAAACTGAGATCCCGCCTCGGATGGCTCCTGGGCCCTCCCAAGGAGGAGTCGAAAAAAGACGCATGGGGCGAGGAGCTTGCCAAGGCCCTCTCCCGCTGCGCCCAAGAAGGCCCCCAGGGAGTCCTCCCTTTTCTCCGGAAGTTCTACGGTGGCCCCCCCCTGGCCCTCCTCACCCTCCTCCCGGGGGGAGACTGGAAGCCCCTCCTCCTCAAGGGGATGCGGCTCCAGGAAGCCCTCAGCTTCGAGGAGGGAATTGGGAAAAGGGGCCCTCTCGCCCCCAAAAAAACCTGGAAGAGCCACGTGCGGGTCGCTTCCCCGGATCGAGGACTTCTGCTCTGCATCGGCTCCAAGAGGCGCTTCTTCCGCTTCGGCCCAAAAGACGTCCGAAGCCTTGAGACCTTCTTGGAACTCCTGCAACCTGTTCTCCGCTCCTGGGAGGGATTTGGTCCACCCCGAAGCGAAAGCCCCTCCTCCCTTGCGCCCAAGGAGAGTCGCCCCTCCTGCCCCCTCCTCCTGGGGAGCAGCTCGGCCATCCAAAAGCTCAGGGATCTCACCCACCGCTTCGCCTCCTCCGAGCTGCCTCTCTGCCTCCAGGGAGAGACGGGAACGGGCAAGAAGACCCTCGCGACCTACCTCCACAAGCTCTCCACCCATGGCCAGGGCCCCCTCGTCTTTGTGGATTGCGCCTCCCTCCAAGAGGGCCTCATCGAATCGGAACTCCTGGGTCACGTCAAAGGAGCCTTCACCGGCGCCCTCAAGGACCGCCCCGGCCTCTTCCAGCAGGCGACGGGGGGGAGTCTCGTTCTTGTGAACCCTATGGCCCTCTCGCAGCGGGGCCAAAGGCTCCTCCTGGGCGCCATCGAATCGGGGGGATTCCGCCCCCTCGGAGGGACACGAGTGTTCCCCCTCAACGCCCGCCTCCTCTGCACCACCAGTAAGAGCCTGGAGCGGGGTCTGGAGGATGGAAGCATCCAAGCGGATCTCTATTACCGCTTGTCGGGGATGACCCTCGAACTTCCCCCGCTCCGGAATCGGGTCAGTGACCTTCCCCTGCTCGTCCAGGCCATGCTCCAGGAAGAGCGATTCCCGGGCCCAGCCCCCCTCCCCAGCTCCATTCTCGCGCAGCTTCAAATGGAATCCTGGCCAGGCAACCTCCGTGAGTTGAGGAACCGGGTCCGCAAGGCCCTCATCCTCTCGGGAGGAGAACGCTGGGTCCCCCGTTTCCTCCTCCCCTCAGACTCCAACCCCAGCACCCGCCCCTCCTCCGAGGAGCTTTTGGACCTGAAATCCTCCCTCCGGGACTTCGAGCGCAAGCGCCTCTTGGGGGCTCTCGCTCGGTTCAACGGGCACCGGGAACGCACGGCGAGGGCTCTAGGGATCTCCCGGCGATGGCTCCAAAAACGGATCCGGGACCTGGGTCTCTGAGCTTCCCCCTCCCCTACGCCCCCCCTCAGCTCTTCCCCCAACCCGGATCCACCCCCTCCAAAACACCCGTAAAAGGAAAAAGGGCTAAAGTCATGTCTCTGAAACTCCGATGTCATGGGAACTTCATTCCAATTCAGACAAAGGAGACACATGCGAAACATCCTCTTAACCCTCCCCCTTCTTCTTCTCAGCGCGGGCTTCGTCCTGATCACCGAGACCTTCGACAATCTGAGCGACATCAACAACGCTGCCTTGCCGGACATGAGCGTCACGACGGGGCTCAGCCTGGTCGCGGACAGCCAAGGGGGAAAACGAGGCGAATTGGCCGAAGATGGCCAGGCCTTTTTCCACGATAGCCTGCCAGCCAGCCTTTCCTTTGAGTTGGAGCTGGAGAGTGGTGGCCGCTGCTCCCTCCGACCGGGAACTCGCACTGGACCACAACCCAGTTACGTCATTGCGGTTTTCGACACCTCCAGCAACCCCCAGGGGAACCCCACCCCCATTCAATTGGCCGCTGGGACACGCTACGAGATCTTCATGACCTTTGGACTGGATGGTTCGGGCCAGCCCCAGGACGACCTCTACTGGCGGGTTGCTGGCACCACCACCTGGAACCACCAGGACATCGATGTACCTCTCAGCGAACGCAGTGGGCTCTGGGAAGTCCAGGAAACCAACAAGAGCTGGATGGACAACATCGAACTCTGCCCCTAAGCCCCTTGTTCCTCGACCTGGAGTCCAGGGACCGTGGGGAAACAACCATCGCGGCTCTCCTGCCACATATGTGAACATTCGTTCACATATGTGGCAGTTATACTCTTCCCGGAGTTGAGACACCCAAGCCTAAGTTTCCCTTTTTAAGCAACTTAGGCTTAATCCAAAAAAATTTTACTCCTGGGCACATGCCTTGCACTTCCCCAAACAGTTCCTTGGCAACGGCCAGGGAATGATTGGATTGACAAAATGGGAAGTCCAAAAGAGATCGACCCCGCCGTTCCCCTTCCTCCCACCCGAGGAAGAGGTGGGGCAGCTCGACGGCAGGCGCTGCGCACCACCCCATAGAGGCACGCAGGACCCCTTCAAGTTTGGATGAAGGCTTGGAGGGCCGGTGGTTCGGATCGCTTCCCTTAGATGCTGTCATGGATTTCCCCGGGAGGGCAGGGTTGGAAGCCCGAGGCAAGCTTCCTTTCATCCCCCTGGCCCTCCGCCTTTTTTTTGGGGGGAACTCGGCTGCCCGCCCCTCAGGTCCGTTCCAAGCAAGCCTTCCTCCTCCAAGGCGCGGCCCCTTCCCTCCCACCTTTCTTCAGCTCATCCCCACCCCCATCCGATAGATGCCCTGGATCCGAAACCTGGGATTGGTGGAGAAAAACATGCTGGAGAATCGACCTGGAGCTTCCCTCGCCCTGCGCCGCGCGGGAAAACCCCGCAACCTTGCCTTGACGAGAGGACTTCTCGCACAGAGCCTTCTCTTCGCCTGCTTCCTCCTCGCTCCCCTCGGAGCCCAGGCCGGCTCGAGCAAGGCTCCCTCGACACAAGGGAAAAGCCCTACCACCCCCCTGCTCATGGCACCCGAAAACGCCTGGCTCTTCGTCCGCGTCCCACTCGAAGACGGCAAGATCCCCGCTCTCCTCCGGGGACTTCCGGGAAACCTCCCTCAACTCTCCTCCTCCTGGCGAACCTGGGCCCGCAAGGCCTTTGGCGCCAAACCCGAAGACTGGAAGGCAGTGGAGATCTCCCTCCTTCACGCATCTGAAGGCGAGTACCCCGAGGGAACCATTCTCTTCTCCTTTCAAGAGGAAGGCGCTTCCCCGACTGCGCGCGAAGAGCGCCCCCCTTCCACCCGGATCCAAAAGATCCCCGCCCCCTTCTCCGGCCAGGCCCAATGGGCCATGGCAAAGAGAGGAGGGAGAGTCTGGATCTCCAACCATCCCACGGCCGTTCGAAACGCACTGCGCCTCCAGGAGGGCGAGACGGGCAGCCTCTTCCAGGATCCAGCCCTCGCCTCCCTTTGGAAAAACGCTCCCGCCCCATCGGGAGAGATCACCCTGTTTCTACGCTCTCTGGGAGTCCGAAACCGTCTCCGGCAGGCACCCCTAGGGGCCAGCCTCCGGCGCCTGCTCAAATCCCCTTTGGGCCGCAGGAGCGGAATCCTGCTTCGTAAGAGCGTTCAGGATGGGCATGAAGAATGGACCCTCCTCGGAGATTCCACCACTCCCCGGGACGAGGCGGATTCCCCTGGAGCGCCCCCCCACAAGGCACCCAACATCCCCCAGATCGAAGAAAGGTCCTGGCTTTGGATTTCACAGACCTGGACCCAGGGCCTTAAAGATCTCGAGGCCTGGGGACAAATCCCCGCACCTCTTCCTCTCCTCCCCTCCCTTGCCGAGACCATCCGGGGAGCCTTGGGAGACCAGGAGAGACGAGCATGGGAAGAGGCTCTCGGCGAGGGGCTCCTCTGGCTCGGCCCTCTCCCGGAACAAAAGGGAAGCGGAGTCCTCGTCCCCGCACAAGATCCCAAGGCCATCCGAAAAGCCTTGCGGGCCGCAGGGGCCCGGCCTGCCGGCCCAAAGGCAGGCTCAGGCTCCTCAAGCCACTTCCTCTGGGAAAGCGGCAAAGGCAAGCTCCAGATCGAGATCCTGGATCGCTTCCTCCTCTTAGCGACCCCCGGATTTGACCTCGGAGGTCTGGACCTGGAGGGCAATACTCAAGACCTGCCCGGAAACACCTTTGCGGCCGGGAGCCTCTCCGGAACCGCATGGAGCATCCATGGCCTCCCCAACTCCATGGATTTCCAGGCGGAGAGGGACCCACAAGGAACCATCAAGATCCTGCTGAAGAACAGCGATGGGACCCTCCCCCTCTGGGCAAACCTCAGCAGGGCGCTGGGGAAGAAAACCGCGCGGGACCAACTCGAGCTGGCAGGCCAAGAGGACCCTGAACTGCTCGAGGCCATCCTGGGGACCCTCCGCCTGGAGACCGACCCGAAGAAAGCCCTGGCCGCCATCACTACAGCAGAAAAAGCCAAAGACCTCGAAACTCTCCGCGCCTACGCTCAGAGCGCACAAGCCAAAATCTCTTCAAGAGCCATCGAGGCCTTGGGAACCTTGAAGGACCAGGGCTCCGCGGGGCTTTTCGAAAAAGGAGTCGCCCAAGACCAACCTCAGCTCCTCCGCAAAGCCGCCGCCTACGGACTCTCCCGCATGGGGACACCCAAGGCGAGGGCCCTCCTCCGGGACTTCATTCTGGACTCCGACCTCCATGTCCGGCTCTATGCCCTCAAAGCCCAGAGCCCCAAGGACCTGGATGCGAAGACCAAGGACAAGCTCCTTCGGCTCGTAGATACCTGGACCAAGGACCAGGTCGCGGATCGGAGCCAGGCCCTCCTTCTTCTGCATGATCACGGGGACCCAAGCTGCTTGAACGCTCTCGCTCTCACTCCAGCGGGGGGGAGCCGTTTCCAGCAGGCCTTGGTCTATACCTTTCAAGACCTCTCCCCCAAGCTTTCCAAGAGGGAGGAGGTCCAGGTCCTCCGCAAGGCCATGCGCTCCCGTAACATGGCCCTCCAACGCTACGCGATCCAGCGCCTCGGGGCTCTTGGAACCCCCGAAGCGATCGCAACACTCAGGGAAGAATCCAAACGGCTGACCGGCACCCCTCTCGCTCCGGTCCTCCAGACTTCCCTCGAAGCCAATTCCGCCGGCCCCGACCTCGGAGCTTGGGTCCGCGACGCCAAAGCGAAAGCCCAGTTCTGGTTCCTCTCCGCCAAAAGCTGGCTTCGAAGGCAGAGCCCCACCACTCAGAAAATCCTCGCTCTCAGCCCCTTGGGACTCCTGCTCCTCTTTGGAGCCTTTTGGATGATGCGGCGAAGGAGGCGCAAAAGGTTGGCGGAGGAGGAGATCCAGGAACTCCTTCGCCCCTCCAACGATGCAGGGGAACCACCCCTCGATTCGGAGCCCGCAGGCAGCCTCCAAATAGAAGAGGAAGAGGAATACGCCACATCCCTTTACGACCGGGAATAGGCGAGCTGGCACTCCCCTTCTCTTTCCAGAAACGAGCCCGACCTTCGACATGGCCGGGCTCGTTCAAGAATGCGTGAGGAGGAGGATCAGTTATGGAATTGCGTAATCAGTCCATATCCGGTCGAAGCCCCCGTGGCCACCTTGTACTGGTCCGGGGTCTTCGTCTTTCCATCCCCGATGGTCACCATCAAACCCCTGGATGCGTAGAAATAGGGACCACTGCTCGTCAACTGGGCAAACCAAAGTTGGGAATAGAACTTGGCGTTGGCCAGGGAGGGAAGATTGGGAATCGGAAGATTGAAGCGGACATAGCCCAGAGAATTGTTTTGGGCGACCCCTGTAAAGACCAGAACGAGGTCATTCTTCAAGAAACAGCCCTTCCCGAAAATGGGAACATTCAAGCTTTTCACTCCGAGGACAAGAAAGCTCGGAGCCTTGGCCAACCTCGAATACCCATAGAGGTAATACCCGGCTCCCCCCACCTTGAGGTCAGTCAAATTGGAGTAGTGGGAAGGAAGCCCGTTCTTCAAGTTGCGGCAACCTGAGAAGGTCCCATTCGTCCGATAGCTCCCCGACCCCTGGTTGAAATTGTAGGCGTAGAGTCTTGAAGTCTCCCTCTTGGTGGAGGAAGCCACCCTCATGGCAACCAAGGGGTAGGTAAAGAAGCGATTGGAATTGTTGTTTCCCCAGTTAATGACCTCTTGAACCAGCGCAATTTTTTTGGTGGGAATGAAGACAAAAGCGGAACCGGAATCGAAGGGAATTTTGATGTCGAAATTCTGATTGCTCAACTTGGGCATCAAAAAAGCCTTCTTCTTGATGACCATCTTTTTCGTTGTTTGATTGATGTTCGAATCGAAAGTGCGGGAAAAACTCGCAGCGGTCACTCCCTTGGCGGCATCCCCCAGCCACATGGAGAGCGTAACCGTCTTTCCACCATACCGCCCATTGGCAAAGGACTTGTTCATCCGATAGCGAACCCCCTTCATGACGAAGGGCTGGTTGCCATGGGTGAAAGAATCGTAATCAAAAATCTGCTGGTAACGGGTGGGGACCCAGGAATAAGGAAAGTTGTTGTTGGAATTCCCGATGGTGGCCCCGGACTTCGGAGAGATCGTCGTAGCGGTTTGGGCGGACAGACCAAGCCCAAGAAACCCGATGGAAATCGCGGAAAAAAGAAGAGATGGTCTCATAGAAAACTCCTAAATGGTTGAGAAAGATTGAGCCTGAAAATTTCTAGGCCCAAGCTCCAAAGCAAAACCCTGAAATGGGGAGAAAAGAACGCAAGAAATTGCAGAAAAAGGAGAGGAAACTGAAAAAGGATTTTAAATCCATTTTCCGTGAAACAAAACCACCATCTTTAAATCCCCAATCGACCTGAAAGCGGGAACGTACGAAGAAAAGGGGGACACCGAGATGTGGAAACATGGGAGAAAAGAGGAGATGAGGTCGTGGATCCGGCCGACCACCTGGAGCGGAACCTGGAAATTCCCAAGAAAGGGGGCAAAGTTCAGCCATTCCCCCTCGATGAAATCGTGGGCCAGCCTTGTATTCATGCAACACCAACACGGGATTTCCCGAGGAAACGTCGTCGATGAGCGCACGCTTGCAGAGTCAGGTCCGATCCAACAGTCCGGAGTTCCAGGAGAACGCCGCATTCCATCGTGGTCTCGCGGAGGAGTTGAAACAAAAGGCAGCGCAGGTCCGGCGAGGAGGCTCCGAGAGAGCCGTCAAGCTCCACCACTCCCGGGGTAAGCTCCTTGCCCGAGAACGCATCGATCGGATCATCGACCCAGGGAGCCCCTTTTTGGAACTCTCCCCCCTTGCCGCCTGGGGTCTCTATGACAACAAGGCCCCCTCGGCCGGGGTCGTGACGGGGATCGGGCGGATCCACGGGCACGAGGTCATGTTCGTAGCCAACGACGCAACCGTGAAGGGGGGCTCCTATCTCCCCATGACAGTCAAGAAACACATCCGCGCCCAGGAAATCGCTCTGGAGAACCACCTCCCCTGCCTCTATCTCGTGGACTCGGGCGGCGCCTTCCTCCCCCTTCAGGCTGAGGTCTTCCCCGACCGGGACCACTTTGGGCGGATTTTTTACAACCAGGCGCGCATGTCGGCCCTCGGCATCCGGCAAATCGCCTGCGTCCTGGGCTCCTGCACGGCGGGCGGAGCCTATGTCCCGGCGATGAGCGACGAGACCATCATTGTGCAAAAGCAGGGGACCATCTTTTTGGGGGGGCCTCCCCTGGTCAAGGCAGCCACCGGGGAGGAGGTCAGCGCGGAGGAACTGGGAGGGGGGGATCTCCATGCGCGCACCTCCGGGGTCGTGGACCATCTCGCCCCGGACGAGGAGAGCGCCCTCGAGCTTTGCCGGGACATCTTCGCCCACATCAACCTTCGGAAGACGGTTCCGGTGCAAACCCAGGCTCCCGAACCTCCCGCTTTCGACCCCGAGGACCTCTACGGAATCATCCCCAAGAATCCGAGGCAACCCTACGACGTCCGCGAAGTCATCGCCCGCCTGGTGGATGGGAGCGTCTTCCACGAGTTCAAAAGCCTCTATGGAACCACTCTGGTGACCGGCTTCGCTCACATCCACGGGTACCCGGTCGGGATCGTGGCCAACAATGGAATCCTCTTTTCCGAGAGTGCCCAAAAAGCCGCCCACTTCGTCGAACTCTGCTCCCAGCGCAAAACCCCCCTGGTCTTCCTGCAAAACATCACAGGGTTCATGGTGGGCAGCAAATACGAAGCAGGAGGTATCGCCAAGGACGGAGCCAAGATGGTCCAGGCCGTTGCGACCGCTCCTGTCCCCCGTTTCACGATCATCATCGGGGGATCCTTCGGGGCAGGGAACTACGGGATGTGCGGCAGAGCCTACCAGCCTCGGCTCCTCTTCATGTGGCCCAACGCCCGGATCTCGGTCATGGGCGGCGAACAGGCCGCCGGGGTGCTTCTCACCGTCAAAAAGGACCAGCTCGCCCGCGAGGGCAAGAGCATGACTCCCGAGGAAGAGGAGCAGCTCAAGGCCCCCATCCTCGAAAAATACGAGCAGGAAGGGAGCCCCTATTACTCCACAGCCAGGCTCTGGGATGACGGTATCCTGGACCCCGTGGACACCCGCAAGGTCCTGGGGCTCAGCCTCTCTATGGCCTTCAACGCCGGCATTCCCGACTGGCAGGCACCGGTTTTCCGGATGTAGGGGGGAGAGCTTGGAATTGAGAGGGAAGAGTCGGAACCGTTGCATCAGGAGCCAAGGATGAGCGAAACAAGTTACGAGACCTTATTGCTGGAGCGAGACCCCAAGGGCGTCCTGGAGATCCGCCTGAACCGGCCCGAAAAGCACAACGCCTTCAACGCCACGGTCATCGAGGAGCTGAAAAGGGCATTTGAGGAGGCTTCGGAAGAAGAGGGAGTGCGGGTTGTTCTGCTGACAGGATCGGGCAAGAGCTTCTCCGCCGGAGCCGACATCGACTGGATGCGGGACCAGGGCCGGGAAAGCGAAGCCGCCAATGTCCAATCCGCCCTCCGGATGTCGGAGATGTTCTACGCGGTTTACGCCTGCAAAAAACCTGTCCTCGCCAAGGTGGGTGGAGCGGCCCTCGGAGGAGGAACCGGCCTGGTCGCCGCAGTGGATATCGCAATCGCATCCCAGGACGCCATCTTCGGCTTTACCGAGGTCCGCCTCGGCATCATCCCCGCAGTGATCTCTCCCTTCGCCGTTGAGAAGCTGGGCCCTGCGACCGCGCGCTCCCTGTTTTTGCTGGGGAAACGCTTCAACGGCATCGAGGCCGAACGCCTGGGCCTCGTCTTCCGCTCCGTCCCGGCGGCGGAACTCGACGCCGAAGTGGAGAACTGCCTGGCCGATCTGTTGCGGGGCAGCCCCAAAGCCCTGGAGGAAGCCAAGGCCCTCGCACAATCCCTGAATCCCATCCCTCCGCTCCGCGAGATCCCCCGCTGTGCGGAGGCCATCGCCAAAATCCGAGGGACTCCCGAGGCCCAGGAAGGGCTCTCCGCCTTCCTCGAACGCCGTAGACCGTCATGGTTCCCGGAGAACAAATGAAACCAAGCCCCTTTGAGCGCATCCTCGTGGCCAACCGAGGCGAGATCGCGGTCCGCATCCTCCGTGCCATCCAGGAAGCCGGCGCGGAGGCCATCGCCGTCTTCAGCGAGGCCGACCGCCTCTCCAAGCACACCTTGATCGCCGACCGCGCACTTCCCATCGGGCCTGCGGACCCCCGGGAAAGCTACCTGGTCATCGACAAGATCCTCGACGCCGCAAAGGAGGCCGGAGCCCAGGCCATCCATCCGGGTTATGGCTTCCTCGCGGAGAATGCGGACTTCGCCCGGCGCTGCGCGGAAAGGGGGATCTGCTTCATCGGCCCCAGCCCCTCCTCCATGGAACTCCTCGGCTCCAAGAGGGCGGCGCGCCAAAAAGCGGTGGAGGCCGGCGTCCCGGTGGTGCCAGGTTACGAAGGGGAGAGCAGCGACGAAGAGGCTTTTGTCCGAGCTGCCCGGGAGATCGGTTTCCCCCTCCTCGTCAAGGCCTCGGCAGGAGGTGGCGGTCGCGGTATGCGCCTCATCCACGAAGAGGGAGAGTTCCTCGCGGGCCTTCGTGCAGGCAAACTCGAAGCGGAACAGGCCTTCGGGGACGGAACCATGCTCCTCGAGAAATACATCCACCCTTCCCGTCACATCGAGATCCAAGTCCTCGGGGATGGCAAGGGAAAAGCCGTCGCCTTCCCCGAGCGCGAATGCTCCGTCCAGAGGCGCCACCAGAAAATCATCGAAGAATCACCCTCTCCTGCTGTGCCCCCCGAGACACGCCTAGCCCTCCAGGAAGCCGCCCTCGCCCTCGTCGAGGCCGTTTCCTACCTGGGGGCCGGGACCGTCGAATTCCTGATGGATGAGCAGGGAGCCTTCTATTTTCTCGAAGTCAACACCCGCCTCCAGGTCGAGCATCCTGTTACGGAATTCGTCTCGGGGATCGACCTCGTTCAGGCCCAGATCCAACTCGCGGGAGGAGTAGCGCTGGAGGACCTGGTCCCCCAGCGCATCGTCCCGCCCCTTGGACACGCCTTCGAGGCCCGGGTCTGCGCGGAGGACCCCATGGAGGGTTTCCTGCCCTCCGGAGGCCTGCTCTCGGTCTGCGCGGAAGTGGACGCACCCGGAGTCCGCATCGACAGCGGGGTCTACCCTGGGATGAACATCCCCGTGGAATACGATTCCCTGCTGGCCAAGGTGATCACTCACGCCGAGGACCGGGACCGGGCGCTTTCGCGCCTCGATTTCGCCCTCTCCCGCTGCGCCTGGTTGGGCCTCCCCTCCAACGTCGACTTCCTCCTCTCCCTGGTCCGCCACCCCGCGTTTCGCAGCGGCGACCTTCGCACGGATTTCCTCGAGCTGCACGCGGAACTGCTCCAGCCCGCGGACGACCAGGAGCCTCCCGAGGAGGTCCTCATCGCCGCGGCCCTTGGCGGTCTCCTCTGCAGAGGCAATCACGCGAACGCCGGAAGCTCCGGGCCCGAAGGAGTGGACAGGAACTCGCCCTGGGACCAGGGTGACGGCTTTCGCATTCTCCAAGGAGGTGCTTCATGAACCCTTATCCCGATCGCGTCCTGGCCGGCAAGAAAGAGGTCCGCCTCTCCGCCCGGCCCCTTGGGGAACACCGCTTCCAGATTCAGATCGAAGCCAAAGGGATCGAAGTCCGCGCCTTCCCCATGCAGTGCGGCGGGGATGTCCTGGAAACCCCTGACGGGAAGCGCGTTCGCTTCTTCGCCACCGCCACCCCCAAGGGCATCCAGGTACGCATCCATGGGCGCACCTGGATGCTCCCCTCCGTCGCCTCCATCCGGGAAAGAGAAGGGGCGCAATTGGACCCCCACAAACTCGAAGCTCCCCTTACAGGGACCATCCTCGCCCTCCTCGTCCAGGAAGGACAGGAGGTGGAAGAGGGCGAAGAACTCCTCCTCCTGAGCGCAATGAAGATGGAACACAAACTGAGGTCCCAAGCGAGCGGCAAAGTCAAGACCATTCACGTCCAGGTAGGCGACACGGTGGACGCCGGCTCCCTGCTCCTGGAAATGGAGGATGAGACGGACCCTCAATAAATTCGACAAGAACAAGTTCGACAAGAACAAGTTCGACAAGAACTAGAAAAGTCCCGCAGGGAGGGCTCCCCGCAGGGAGGGCTCGCAGAGAGGGGCTGAAAGGAAGAAAAAAAAACGCCCCCAGCCGGATGAGCGGCTTGGGGCGTTCCTTGACTGAAAACCGTGGCGATCTCTACAGATCCTGGGGACGCAGGGTCGCGCGCTTGTTCGCAGCGGCGCGAGCCTCGGCGTTGGCGAGAAGATCACGAACCTTGGCCTCCAAGGCGCCATAGAAATCCGAGGAAACTTTCATATCGACGGCTCTCTTGGTCCTGCTCTTGGAGATAATCATCTCGGCGGGAACGGCTTTCTTGCTGCCGCGCTTGGCGGTTTTCTTCTTCTTTGCGGTCTTTTTGGCTTTCTTTTTTGCTGCCATGATCTTTGTCCTTTTGTTTGAATCGAACGTGTTTGGATTGAAACTGGGGGAAAAGGAAAGGTGTTTCCTTACGGATTCGCCCGACAGGCTCCCAGGGATGGCTCCCAGAGAGCCGGGCGAGGCTTGGTAAATACGGAAAAGAGCGAATGCAAGCAACAGCAAAAACTTCGAATTCCCCGAAAAACCCCCAGGAAGGGTCAAGAGAGCCAAGATGAAGAAGAAACGCCTCCTCCTGAGACTCCTTGCTTTCTTCCTGCTGTTGCTTGTGGGGACCTGGGTCATCCTCAAGCAATCGGGCCTTCCCAAATCCTACATCCAGGATGTGGTCTCCCCATGGATCCGAGGGAAGTTCCATTTAGGGGAGGTCTCCGTGGATCCCATCGGAGGAGAAGTGCGTGTCAGGGACATCTCCCTGGGCTCCAAAAAAGCAGGCAAAACCCCCAAACGGGAGGTCCTCAAGGTCAAGGAGGTCGTCATCGGGGTCTCCATGAACCCCATGAGCAATCTCGGGGAGGTCCAGACCATCCATGTAACCAACCCCGAGATCGACCTGCACCTCGGGGATGACAACCCCATCGACCTCAACAAGCTGCTGGATTTGGATCAAATCGCGGGGAGCCCCGGAGGAGGAAACACACCGCCCCCGGCCATCGAGATCAGCGGAATGGTCCTCCGGATCCACTTTCCAGGAGAAAAACGCCCGCCCGTCGTCCTGCAACCCATCCAACTCCGCGCCCTCCCCCAAGCAGGCGAAGAGTCGGTGCTCCTCTTGGAGGGCCAGTGTCCCCACCCCTTCGGGGGCTCCTTCCAGATCCAAGGAAGAGCCAACACCAAGAGCGGGAACCTGCGCTTGATCGCCACAACCCAACCTTTCCATGTCGACGCAAAGAGCGGCAATTCCCTTGGACCCCGGACCCAAGCCTTTCTCGAGAAACGCCGTTTCGACGGGATGGTCAATCCCACCCTCTGGTTGGACTACTCCGAGGACACAGGTGTCAACTTCGGCGCCCGGGCGACCTTCAAGAAACTCAAGATCCTTCCTCCCACCCTCCCCTTCCTTCTGACAGGCCTCGAAGGAGTGGCATCCTTTTCCTCCCAAACCAACACCCTCCAGGGAAAAGCATCCCGGAAGGGGACCGACTACCAAATCCAGGGATCCTTGGAGCTGAAAAACCCGGGTCTCGCCGACGAAGCCCTTCGCTTGAGCGCCACCGCCAAGAGAGTTCTCCTCGACCAAAAGCTCAAGACCGCTCTTCGCGAGATCCCTGCCACTAGAGAGGTTCTGGACGCCTTCCAGCCCAAGGGTGGTCGTGCGGAGGTCTCCATCTTCCTTCGGAGCGGCCTGGCGAGGAAGAGTGAAGAGCCCAAGCTCCAGTTGGACATCGGCCTCGAGAACCTGGACCTCAATTTCCGAGGATTCGCCAAGGAATCGGGAAAGGGGAAAACCCCAGAGCGCGGCCCCGCCTTCCCCTACCCCCTGAACCAGGTCTATGGCCGGATCAGGGTCCGGGACACGGTTGTTCGACTCGAGGACATCCGAGGGCGAAGCCCCCTCGGAGGCGCCTTCAGGATCGAGGGGGACATTGTCTCCCTGGAGGAGACCGTCTTTTCGCTCTCGATCCGGGGCAAAGACGTCCCTTTTCGTCAAGAGGTCCGGGACGCCCTGGAGCGAGCCTTCGCGGGAGGCGGGAAGACCTACGATGCTTACGCCCCCGAGGGCCGGGCGGACATCTTCTGCGAGCTAAGGACTTTGCCGGGAAGGGAGGAGAGCACCTCCTTCAGGGTGGAGATCCGACCCAAGGGGGCTTCGGCCGAATGGGAGGGTTTTCCTTATCGGGTTCGAAACCTGGGTGGAAACATCCTCATCGACAACCAGGCGGTTCGCTTCGACCTGGGGGGAACGGGGACCAGGGACTCCAGGATCCAAGCCCGGGGGAATTTCGAATTCGGCGAGGACGCTCCGGGAGGAATCCACATCATCGCCCAGGATCTGAACCTCGATCCCGAACTCAGGAGAGGCCTGGCCGGGATGCGAAAAGACTTCGATGAAAAATGGGCCCTCTTCTCCCCCAAGGGAAAGACCGATCTGGATTTCCTCGGTTGGTACGCCCCCAAGGACCCCACCTTTCATTACGATATCCGCATTGACCTCGCCCAGGCGCAGGGCCTATTCCGCCCCTTTCCCACCCCCGTCGATCAAGTACGAGGCTCTGTCTTCCTCCATGGGGATGGAGAGAACACCCGCACCGACCTGATGGGACTGAAAGGAAAGGCCCTGGGAGCCGACCTCCTCTTTGAAGGAACGGTCTGGACAGGGCAGCCTTCGAAAGAGGGTCTGGACACGGATATTCGGATCGTGGCAAAGGGCCTCCAGCTGGATGATCGTTTGGCGGAGGTCCTCGACGAAACGCAGCTCCTCAGCAGGGCGATCTGGAACCTCACCGAACCCAAGGGATCGGTGGACCTTGTGCACCACATCCGCCGGACCAAGGGCGAAGCCGATTTCGAGCAGGAACTGGAGGTCGACCTGAGAGGCCTGGTCTCGACTTGTTCCATCCTTCCCGACCAATTGGATCGGGTTTCGGGAACCGCCCGCATCGACAAGGACCGAGTGGTCCATATCGACAATGCAGTGGGTTATATCGGAGAGGCCCAGGTCTTTTGCCACCACGCCCTCGTCTCCCACGATGGAGAAAAAACCAGGATCCATCTCGAAATCAGCGCCGATTCCTACCCCGTGGATAGCAGGCTCGCGCGGCTCCTCGACGGAGATGTGAAAAAAGCCTTCCTGGAGCGTCGACCCCGCGGGCGTGCGAGTGTCAACAATCTCAAGATGGACCTCGAGATCCCGGACAAGCCCCCCGAAGGGGTCGAGGGGATGGGACTGACCGCCCGCATTCAGGAGGGCCTCTTCTTCGCCCAGGATCTCCGTTTCCAGGCGGGTATCGAGATCTCCAACATCACCGGTCGCCTGATGATGACCAAGGGGATCCTGACGCCCTGGGAGGCGGACTTCCGCGGGGAGATCCGGAACATGGGATTCAGCGCCATGGGACAGCGTTTCGAGAACGCCGAAGCCTCGTTCGTTCTCACGCAAGACTCCTTCGAGATCCCCAAGGGCCGGGCACGCTTCCACCGGGGTTGGATCCGGGGTCCCATCCCGAGGCCGAGCGGAGAGAAAAAACAAAAACCCTTCCTCTCCTACGGCTTCAGTGACGAAGGCCCCCTGGCCGCGAGTTTTACGATCGAAGACGTGAGTCTCAGACCCATCCTCGCCGGCCTACGAACCCAGAGACCCTACACGGGGAGATTGCAGGGGCGGATGGATCTCCGTGTCCTGACCACGGACCTCAGCAGCTTGGAGATCGACGCCAACCTGGGAATCAGCGATGGAAACCTGGGAGACGTCCCCGTTTTCCGTAGCATCTACGGACAGCTCAAACCGAGCAAGAGGCAGGAGTTCAACGCGGGGATTCTCGAACTCGAAGGCAAGGACAAGGTCCTGCACATCAAACGGATGATGCTCAAGTCCCCCATCTTTAAAATCGAAGGGAGAGGCGAGCTGGGTTATGACGGCTACCTCACTCTCAACGTGGACTTTCCCGATCTCTTCCCCCAGGCCAAGGGGCTGTTCATCCTTCCGGAAATCTATCGGGTGCTGGCGACCACCCTCGTGAGTTACGACATTTTCGGGTATCTCGGGGACACCAAGACGGGAGCGAGGCTGTTCCTCGAAGGACGCCCGAAACGAAGGCCCCTTGGCCCCCTCCCCGGCAGACTCGCCCCCTACCCCAGCCTCCTGGAGCGCAACGAATGAGCGAACGGTCCCCGATGACGCATCTCGTCCTCCTCGCTGGAGGATCGGGCACCCGTTTTTGGCCACTCGGACGGCGGAAGCGCCCCAAACAGGTCCTTCCCCTCCGGCCAGGAGGAAAAAGCCTTCTGGCCGAAACCTTTGCGCGCCTGGAGAGCCTGCCCCTGGAGCCCAAACGCTTTCTCCTTCCGGTCTCGGACGAGTTGCGGCCGGTCATGGCGGCCGCCCTCCCCCGCTTTCCGGAGGCAGGCTTCCTGCGCGAGCCCACCCCCCGGGACACAGCTCCCGTCCTGGGTCTCCTCCTCGCCAACCTGCTCTGTGAAGGCGCAGCCGAAGAAGATCGGATCGCCCTCCTCCCCTCGGATCATGTGATCGCTCCCAAGGAAGCCTTCCACCGGACCCTCCTCCAGGCCCTGGACCTGGCAACCCGGGACCGCAGGCTCTGGACCCTGGGAATCCGGCCCAACGAACCCGCGACCGGCTACGGCTATATCCAGATGGGCGACCCGCTCCCCGGCGGTGGGCGACGCGTTCGGCGCTTCCTGGAGAAGCCCTCGGCGAAAACGGCAAGGACCCTCCTCGAGGGGGGGGAACATCTCTGGAACGCGGGCATCCTCATCGGGACTCTCGGAGCTTTTTTGGATGCCGCCCGGGAGCGAAATCCGGATTTCCTGCAAGGCATCGAGCGACTCGCCGAGGCAATGAAACTCCAGGAGGAACAGCAGGTCAAAGAGGCCTTCCTCTCCTTCGAAAAAACCTCCATCGACTACGCCCTGCTCGAGGGCAACCCCCTGCTCGGAGTTGTCGAAGCGGATTTCGATTGGAAGGACCTGGGCAGTTTCGACACTCTCGCCGAAGACCTGGATCTCGACTCCCGCGGCAATGCCCTCCTCGCCGGCGGGGAGGGGCAGACTCTTTTCTGGGACTGCGACAACAACCTCTGTGTCAACCGGGGCGAAGGGACCCTCGTCCTCCTCGGTGTCAAAGACCTCATTGTGGTCCGGGACGGGGACAAGCTCCTCGTCCTCCCCAAGGGGCGCAGCCAGGAGATCAAGGTCATTGTGGAAGAGCTGGAACGGCGCGGCTCAGGGGATCAGCTTTGAACAAGCCGAGGATCCTCGCCATCGATCCGGGGCAGCGGCGCACAGGCCTGGCCGCAACCGACTTCTTCGGCAACATCGCCTTCCCCCTTCCCAAACTGGAGCACAGGGGTTTCGAGGAGCTTCCCAGGCTGCTTGCCCCCATCCTGGAGGAACGCCAGGCCGAAGTCCTTGTCGTGGGAATCCCCTTGGGCGCCCAGGGAGAGATGGGCCCCCAGGCCCGCAAGGTCGAAGAACTCGTATCCCAGCTCAAAAAACGCTTCCCCGACCTCCGCATCGAAACCATCGACGAGGCCATGACGACCGACATCGCCCACGAAAAACTCAAGGCGGCCGGACTCAAGGCGGCCCAGCGAAAAAAACTGGCGGACTCCCTCGCCGCCCTCGAGATCCTC
>DROQ01000133.1 GCA_011321845.1 Planctomycetota bacterium
CCCATGAGGACAAAAGCAGCCAGTTTCTTCTGGTTCTGGCGGGAACGGGATGGGGCCAAGCTAAGCGTATCTGGCGTCATTTCTGGCTCTCTCAGAAAGTTTCTCTTACAAAATCGTTTCATTCGTTTCCGATCTCTTCGTGGTCTCACTCTTCGTGATTCAGATGGCAGCCCTTTGTCCCTCCTATCGAGAAAGGGGCCGGCCGCCAAATAGATCAACGATCGATCAGGCGATAAATCAGGGCAAAGGTGTCCATGTCGGGAGTCACCGGGGGGTTCGTCTCAACATTGTTCTCAAACACGAACCGGAAATTCATCCGGCGTAAATCATTAGGGGTCATGTAGAAATCCTTGAGGAAGTCCTTATCCACGAGCTTGTTCGGATCACTGGTATATTTCGTCAAACGAGCCGTGTACTCATAATCCCACTTGTTGGGGGAGGATCGGTTCAGGTAGCGAATATGTGCATCTCCCGCTGCCAAGGGATCATAGTAATCAAGGCTGGTCGTCCGCCCCGGAGCTCCATCGGCTCCCCGGAATTCGGGGATGATCTTGGTCCCGTTGGGAAGCTCCGATAGCGGGGGTTCCACGACGGTATCAAACTGAGGAATCGTCTTCGCCCCCATGCTGTAGGGGCCCAACCTCGGATCCTTGGTGGGGTTGTTCTTCGCCGCAATGTGAGGATCCCGCAGGTCGAAGAATCCAGAGGTCGCGACGGAAATGCGTTTCTGGAAATCGACCCGGATCCAATAAAAACTGTTGTCGCCCCAGGGCGTCTGGGAACGGGTCACCGGGTTCCATCCGCCCTTCGCGAATTCCTCCGCAGCCGGGTTCACCTTTTTGATGTTGTTCTGCCCGAGGAAACCACCCGCGCTGTAAGCGCGCCAGTTGGGGAGAATCGAAGAGGTGATCGTGACAGAGATCTGCCAACCGTTGGCACCCGTGGCCTTCCAAGGGTTGTCCTTGGGAAGATCCGGGTCGTCGACAAAGGACCAGAAATCTCCGAGGAGCGGGAGGGCAATGGTGCCCACACGGCCATCCTCCGCGTTCCAAGCGCGGAGAAGGGGACGGTTCGCATCCCAGCCTCCCCTTCGGAAGGGACTGATCACCTTGGTGTTCCCATCGCCTCCCCCTCGGACATCCAAACGCTCGTCACGCCAGGTGAGGTAGGGTTTCTGGAAGGTCGGGAGGGGCAAATAGCGGCGCACCTTGTTGGGCTCGAACTTGGAGTCCGCGTGCCGGAAAATCATCTGCTTGTTGGCATAGGCGACATGGGGACCGGGGCGTTGTTCGATCTTGGCCTTGTCGTTGAAGCTCGTCGCGGACGGTTTCAAATCCCTCGCGTAGTTGTGAAAGAACTCGCGGAACAACCCCGAAGAGGGGAAGGAGGGAAGCGAGGAAAATTCGCGAGTGCAGGGGTTGGGCCGCCGTTCGCTGTGGGCAATGAAAAGGCTCACGCGATCGAAAATGTCGAAGCTCGTCTTGGGAGCGTTCGCGGTCGCTTGGAAAGGCGCCCACCACATCTGCTCGACATCCAGGTTGAAGTCGAAAGGATCCGTCCTCGAAAGAGAGAGGTCGATCTCCCTCCAGACGGTCTGAAGCCTGCACCCATAGGGGGACAAGGGGTTTTGGATCGGCTGCTGGAACGCGGTGGACGCGGTCAGAGGCGCGTTGTTTCCAGGGGGGCAGAAACCCAGGTCTCCCCCGGGGTCGGGTGACTGGTTCACGTCGTCCGCGTAGGAGGTGTGACGCGAAGTAGGACGCCCCTGCATCTTGCCGTTGATCAGAGTGAAGGCGCCGAAAAAGTCGGGAGCCCCGGCCTTGCTCTCATCCTCGTCGCGGGCCATGAAACGACGGACGATGTTGATCACTCGGTTGTTGGGATAAACAGGATCCCCCTTCTTGTTCAAACTCGTATCCAGGAAGAAGGCCATGCTGACGGTCTCCTGGGGTGGCTTCCCCTGTTGCCGCCTGAATTGGAGATCGATGGGGTTGTTGGAGAAGTCACGGATCCCCTTTGCGCCCCCGATCAAATGCAGGTAGTAGGGGCGGTTCTGCTTGCGGAGGGCATCGTCCAGATAGAAGCCCAGAGGAGGAGTCAGTCGGACCGTGGTCGCGGACCCGTCTTCATCGAAGGTCTGGGCATAGATCAGCCCCGGCGTCCCCTTCTTCGGATCCAGGACCTCGTCCGCGTTGGGGTTGACGGAGGGGATCATCGAATCGGAAGAGGTCACGGTCTGGAGGTTGATGGGCTTGCTGAAGCGCAGGATCAACGAAGCGAAGGGGGAGACCCTCTTGTTCGGGACAAAAGGCTTGCCCGGCTCCTGGGGAGGCCGGGGGGTGAAGGAGAGGAAATACTCGGGCTTGTCCTTGGCTCCGTTGAACTCTGTGGAGACCACAATGATGGGAGCGTTCTGGAAGAGCCAGGCTTCGAGCTTCTTGGGATCGGTGGGGAAATCCGGACGCGTCGAGGGGTCGTGGGGTTCGAAGAGGGTCACGTCACGGATTTGCACGGTGACATGCTGAACGCTCGGCTTGTTCCGGTCCTCCTCCGGGTCCGCGATGATCTGCGCCTGAGCGACCGGCTTGCCTCCGGAGCCCGGGAGGAAAAGCTTGACGACATCCCCTCGGTCCAGCTCATGATCGATCCCGGCCTTGAAGATTCGGATCCTCTGCGTGCTTTCGGAAAGCCGCTCGACCTGTTCGAGCCTCATGGGAAGATCCCCGATCAAGCGAGGAGGAATCACATCCCGCACGAAGCCGTTGGAGATGCCCAAGCTCGAGTCTTTGCGGTTCGCCGAGCGAAAATCCCGAACGATCGACTTGCGTCCCGACAGGTTTTTCCCAATGAAAGTCCCCTGGTTGGTCTCCCTGAGCCCCCTGAGGCGCAGAGGCCCCTCGATGGTCAAGGCGATCCGGATATTGGCTCCATTGGAGTTGGTGCTCTCGGGGAGCCCGCTCGCATTGTTGGGAACATTGAGTAGGGTCCCTTCGGCACCCAGGAGAACCGGATCCAAAACGACCTCGGACCCCTTGTAGGCGATCCGGGTCGGGATCAACCGGAAATCTCCGGTAGGGTTGGCGTCCGTGGGGTCCCCCAGAATCTCCAGGAGCTGGATGGCCTCGGGGTTTTTGATCCCGATCACCCGCCCCGCGTTGTCCTTGGCCAGGAAGAAGTCTTCGCTGAGCCCCAGATCCTTGTTGAAGCGCAGTCGAATTCCTCCGTTCCTGGGCGCAACGGAGTAGGGCTGCTTCCGAATATCCTGCCCGTAGACTCCGGGAGTCAAACGGATCACGTTCTTGTCCAAAGCCTCGAAGGCGGCCTGAAACTGCGGGCTCCCAATCAGGCGCGTGATCACCAGCTTGGGTTGCAGGGTGTCGGGATCAAACCCATCGAAGTCATAGGTGATATCCCGGTCGGGGACTTCGCTGTTGGCATCCCGCTGATCCTGGATGTCGGGACCGACGAGCACATCCTTCTGGTAGAGGCGGAGAACCGTCTTGCCCGAAGCCAATTGAACAAGCCCGTAAACATCCGCCAGTCGCCCCGAAGCGATCTCGATCAACTCGATCCCGCCGGCGGAAGCCTTGGCACCCGCGGCGCCCCCGCCCCCACCACCACAAGAAGGCAACACGAGAGCAGCCAAGGCGAGCCCCCCACCCAAGAATCCCTTCAGGACTCGCTGAGGAAGGCGAGAAAGGCGGCCGCATCGCTTCCCATTGGAGGGCCCCGAAGAAAGAAGCTGCGGTGACTCGCTCTGCGGCGAAAGACCTAGTGGCTTGGTGGGCATCGTTGTCATTCGTTTCATTCCCATCCGATCTCTCGGAGTTGGGTTCAAAACCCCAGGCTCCGATCTTCGACAGACCTTTTTCTTTTTGACCATTCCCCCCGCCCACCGAAGACCATCCATCTTCGGTGGCGAACCGGGACATCGAACCACTCGTAATCTCTGCTTTGGCAAGGGCTTCTTGAGAAGCCCACCGAGCCGGATCCATTGCGCGAACTCCAGGCTCCCAGGGGGGCTTGGCCCAGGAAACGGGTCAGGGGAACCTTGAACCTTCACACAAGGAAACTTCAGACAGAAAAACTACGAGCAGAAAAGCATACATCAGAACCGGCCCCGGGCGAACGGAACAGACGAGGAAACCCCTAAGTTCTCGAGGATTTCTTCCTCCGATCGTCCCAAAAAAGCAGAGCAGGTTCATGGAGCCTACATCAAAAGCGGTACCGGCCCTCCAAGAAACAAGGACAAAGTTTAAACATCATCATTCCAACACCTTAGATTCAACTGACAGGAGACTTCCTCCTTGTGGGGAGAAGATTCCGAGCGAAAACGCACTCTGGTTGGAGACTGCGGACACACAATCCTCCGCCCCCTCTTTCGACCCTCGAGAAGCTGAAACTTGGGGCTCCTTTTCAAAACCTGGCCAAACTCGGCCTGACAAGGGGGCATGGGCTCATACCTCACCAAAACCGGCTTTTCGCGCCTCCTCCATGCTCTCGAAATACACCCGATTTTTCAGATGGATCCGGGCGGCCTCGGCACCATTGGCGGGATGCAGCTTCTTGGACTCCAGATGGCCCACGATCAGGGGTGTTTTCTCCCAACTGCAAAAGACACAGCGAAGAAGAGGGGGGCGCTGCTCTACAAGGAAAAATTCCGGACGAAGGTAACGGCGCCCTTCGCGGTTGCTCACACAAGCGGGGTTGGCGCAACGGAGCCCCTCCGAGGATCGATAGATTTCCGGAGGAGGTGGAGGTGGGGCTGCCCCCCCTAAATCGAGCTTGCCTAGGAGAAAGGCGATCAGTGCCATCCGGATGGAGACCCCAAGGGCCGCCTGCCGGAAGTACTTGGCCCGAGGGTCCCGATCCAACTCGTAGCTGAGTTCGCTCACCCTCGGCAGGGGATGCATCACACTTGTGTCTTTGAACTTGGCTTTTTTCAAATGTTCGGGTTTCAGGGAAGGAAGCTCCCCAGGCTCGCTCAGTTCATCCCCATGACGCTCCCTTTGGGAGCGTGTCATATAGATGGCGTCGATCCTTTTCGGTCCTTCTTCGAGTTCCCGGGCGATTTCATCCGCTCCTTCGAAGGGGGTCGAATCCGTAAAAAGACTCTGCTGGTGCGGCTTGGCGGGAGTGACGTAGACCACATCCCTTCCAGGCGCCAGCTCCCGAAAATCTTCGAGGGAACCGCGGTCCACCCGCACCTTCCACTTCCTCTGGAGACGATCCAGGACATGCTTGGGGATCTCCATCCCAGGAAAAGGAACGAAGACCAGCTTGGCTCCAAAACGGGCCAGCGCGAAGGCGAAGGAGTGCACGGTCCTGGAGTATTTCAGGTCCCCGCAGAGAACGACCTCCAGATCATGCAGCCTCCCCTTTTCTTTCCAGAGCGTGTAGAGGTCGCAAAGGGTCTGGGTGGGATGCTCATGGGCTCCATCCCCCGCGTTGATGACAGGGACCTCGGCGAACTGGGCCACGACCCGGGCGGCGCCCTCGTCCGAATGACGCAAGACGATCAGATCGGCATAGCGCCCTCCCACGACACGGGCGGTGTCCGCGAGGCTCTCTCCCTTGGAGGCGGAAGTGTCCTTTCCCTGAGTCGCGGAGATGACTCCCCCCCCCAGCCGAAGCATGGCGGATTCGAAGGAGAGGCGTGTCCGGGTGGAAGGCTCGAAAAACAGGGTCGCGAGAATGGTTCCGGGGCATTGGTCGGCCCAAGCCTTGAGATCCTGATCAAAACGGTCCGCATGCTCGAAGAGGGCCAGGATCTCCTGGTTGGAGAGATCGTCGATGGAAACCAGGTCGCGCTTGGTCATTGTGACCCCATGTTCCCGCAATCCATTTCAAAGTCCACCCTTCAATTCCCTCCAGGCGCGCCTTCTCGCCTCACCGTTCCGAGATCCCAGGATCTGATCCACCAAGGTCTTCTGGCGGGGGCTGATCAGGCAGGGAACACCCTCCGGATCGGGAAAAGCCCGCCTGCCCAACACCTCCAAAACTCGATGAAAAAAGGCGGCCCGAATGGCGTCCGGATCCCCCGTCTTGAGGTCGAAGACGAGGGCTCTTCCCGCTCCCGTCTCCTCGCCATCCTCGCTTCGAAGCCCCCCCGGGTAGAGGTCCGCATGGCTGTAGCAGGTCAAGGCGGGCACCGCAGCCCCCTCCTTGACGTCCCGAACGTCCTCGTTCTGCTCTGCGAGGGAACGGATTTGCACGACGAGCGCATCCTCCGAGAGTCCCCGCCCCCGCCGTATGGCCTCCCGCTCCAAGCCCGCTCCGACTTCCCGCTCTCCCGCCGTGTCCACAAGCACAAAGGGCCAGCCCAAACCCTGAATCCCCTCGCTCACGGGGTCCAGCGTGAGCCCCGCCTGTGGCCCCGTTCGGACCCGCTCCACCCCCAGCAGCAGATTGAACAGCGTCGATTTGCCCGCGTTCGTCCTCCCGCGCAGCAAAAGGCGCGTTGGAACCAGGAGCCCCTGGAACCGGCCCCAGTTCTCCCGGGCAACCCGCAACTCCTCCATGAGCCCCCGCTCGCCCGGCTCCACCTGGTCCAAACGGGACACCCATCCACCCTCCCCGATTTGGCTCAGCGCCAGGGCGGCCCCCCGGCTGGTCGGAGCGCCCTGCGCCACGCGCAGGCACTCTTCCTCCAAGGGCGAGACCCCTCCCTCCATGAACCCCTCCTCGGGGCCCCATCCATCTTCGGCCAGAGCCCCTACGAGGACGGGGTTCCCCGGCAAATGAAGCTCCACCCATTCCCCCCGGGGACTCCCCACAAGGAGGGCCTCCAGCTCGGGAGAAAACCCCTCTCCAAGGCCCCCAAGCCTTGGTCGCAGGCGCACCAAGCGGATCTTCCCCGGCACGGGCGGAGGCCCCAGCCCTTGGGACCGGAGCCAGGACTCCGCACGGGAACGGGGGAGGGCGAGAACAGCCACCCCCCCCTCCCCCTGGGGGCTGAGACGGCGGGCCCCGGGGATCCCACTCATCAGAGTTCCCCACCCAAAAGGAGGAGGCCGCGATGGATCAACAAGGGCTCCACACGCCCCTCGCCGAGGGGCGGGGCGAGGAGTTCTCCGTCACTCCCCGTCAGGAACAGCGCTCCGGGCGAGAGCCCCGCGCGCTCCAATCGCTCCCTCCCCATGGCCAGCAACTCTCGGGCAGCTCCCACGAAGGCCGCCCACAGCCCCGCCTGCAGATTCTCCCGTGTGCAGCCTGTCCTGCTCGGATAGCCATCCCAGTTTGGGGGAAGATCCCGCGCCAAATCGGGCGCGGCCCCGCGCAGCCCCCCCGCCAGAGCCCCCAGGCCCGGCGCGATCCCAAACCCCCGGCAGTTCCCCTCCCGGTCTACATGGGTAAGGGTGAGGCAGGTCCCCGCGTCCAAAACCAAACCCTCCCCTTCCAGCCGATGCAGGGCATAGGCGGCCACTCTCCGGTCCCAACCCATTTCTCCGGGGTCCTCGTACTCTACCCTCAGGGGTGGGGGGATTTCTCTTCCTACCCATTCCCCCGGGGGGCAGCCGGAGATCCCGTGTTCCAAGGAGAGCCCCCGGGAAGCCAGTCCGAGAACGCGAACCCCCCTCTCCAGGGCAAGCTCGCCTCCCCCCACCAGGGCACGCCCCTTTCGCATCCAACGAAAGCGCTGGAGGACACGCCCCCCCTCCCAGAGCACCCCCTTGAGGCTCGTATTCCCAAGGTCCAAGGTAAGCACAGAAGGCATGCGAATATCCTAGGAGGAGGAGAGCGAGAGAGCGCGCCTGGGCTTTACTTCTTTTCGTCGGGGACCTGATAGGTGCGGACCACCTCCCTCCCCTGGCTCAAGAAGGTCAGCTCAAAACTCCGAACCCCTCGCTTGTACTGCTCCTTGCCCAGGCGGATGGCCGAAGCCCTCCCTTTGACCCGCGTCCCGTTGACGGCGATCAACACATCGCCACGGCGAACCCCAAAGCGCTTCGCCTCGGGAGGGACCTTGCGGATGGAAACCCCCGTCACCTTCCGCCGCTTCCCTCCGGCCTTGGGATCCGGGAGGTAGCCCACATAATCCTCGACGGACATCTTCTTCATGAATTTGTCATAGCCGCTGGAGAGTTCCTTCCGATCCTTCTCCGAAACCATCCAAAGGTTCTCCCCCATCTTCTTGGTCAGCTTGCCGGGATTCTTCCACTTCCGCTTCTTTCCCGTGGATGGGACGACCTTGGAACCGCTGCCCTTCCCATCGATCTCCCCGAACGAATCCCCCGACATCTCGAACTCACCCAGCCGGATCTCCTCCTGGATCCGCTTGTGGTCCCCTTCGGCCCCGGTTCGGGAGAAGATCGCCCCCCTCCCATCCGGAGTCAAATCCACGAGTTGGATATCCTCGTAAGGAGGGTACAAATGGTCACCCCGCCTCAGGTCCTGGAACACCGCCATGCTGCCTCCAGGGTCGGCCCCGCCTCCGCCCATGGGATCGGACACCGCGGCATACTCCGACTTGGGCGCCTGGACATTGGGATCGAGGTAGAGGACCGTCACGAAGGCGCTCTCCTTGGGCAACCCAAAGACGAGCTTGAGCTTGAGAATCTCCGAAAGGGGTTTGAGAACCAGTTTGGGCTTGGGCTCCTCCTTGACTTCGGGCTCTTTTTCCGTCTTGACGACGGGGACCTTGCCCACCCAGTTGGTGGTCTCGATCAATCGCCACCAGTCCTGGATCTTCTTGCCCCCATAGCGCCAACTGGCCCGATCGGGCTGCATGGCGTTCCCCTTCTTTTCCAACTCTTTGCGGAGAGCGCGCAATTCCGTCTTGGAAGGGATGGGAACCCAATCCGAAGTCAGGACCTTCTTCACCTCCAAGCCAATCAAGGCCACTAAGCCGGCGGAGAGAAGATAAAGTCCGATTCCGATGGTTTCAGTCCGCATTGATGGTCAAAGCTCCTTGGCGAACACCCGAATAACCCCTCCATGCAATCATGAATCCAAGATAGACGAGGTTCGGCCAAGAATCTTCCAAAACTTTTCACCCGGAGAACTCGGGACCACGCCCCAAGGGCATCAACCTGCGATCCCCACTCCCCCCTTGGTGATGCCTCGCATCTGGAGCTTGAGTTCATCCGGGTTGTCGGAGGCCGACAAGGCGTCCTCCAGCTCGATGTTGCCGGACTCATAGAGCCGGATCAGGGACTGGTTGAAGGTCATCGTGCCGTAGTACTGCCCCTCGGCCAGGGCCTTGGGCAATTCCTTGGTCCTTCCTTCCAGAAGAATTTCCCGAACAGTGGGTGTGTTGGTCAGGATCTCCACCGCCGGCATTTGCCCCTCTCCGTTTTTGAGCCGGAGGAGCCGGAGGCTCACCACTCCAGCGAGGTTGAGGGCCAGCTCCATCCGGAGCAGTTCGTGCTGGTGGGGCGGAAAGAGGGAGATGATGCGCTCCACCGTCTGCACTGCGTTGACTGTGTGAAGCGTGGAGAAGACGAGGTGCCCCGTCTCGGCCGCCTGCAGAGCGGCCTCCATCGTATCCTTGTCCCGCATCTCGCCGATCATGATGACATCCGGCGCCTGACGAAGACTCTGCTTGAGGGCCGCCGCGAAGGAGGGGGAGTCGGTCCCGATCTCCCGCTGGCTGACCATGCTCATCCGGTCCTCGAAGAGGTATTCGACGGGATCTTCGATGGTGATGATGTGCTTGGCGAAGTTCTTGTTCAAGAACTCCACCATGGCCGCCAGGGTTGTGGATTTACCGCTTCCAGCCACCCCCGTTGCAAGAACCAATCCGCGCTTCAACGAGGCCAGGTTCTTCATCGGCTCCACCGGGAGATGCAGGTCCTTGAAGGAAGGGATGTTCCGCTTCACATAGCGGAAGACCAAGGCCAAGCGCCCGGCCTGTCGGAAGATATTGCAACGGAAGCGCCCAACCCCCTCGACAGCCACCGCGCGGTCCACTGCACCCGTTTCACGGAACTTCTTGATCTCGGAAGGACCGATCAGGTTCTCCACAAAGCTCTTGACCGTATCCCCGGAGACCGCCTCGTCTCCTACGAAGCGGACTTGTCCGTTGATCCTCATCGCGGGACAGCCGCCTGTTTTGATGATGAGGTCCGAAGCGTTCTCCTTCGCCATCAGCTTCAAAAGCTCTTCGATCTTGATCATTCCCCTCTCCTTCACGGGTGCTACGAATGGGCAGGTAAAACGCATCCCCTCTTCCTGTATCGACGCGAACCCGCAGAAGGATGAGACCTCAGCACCAAGATCCCCGAAGCCCCCATGCGAGGGAGGAATCAGGCTGGTTCTTCCTCGATCCTGGAGAGCTCGGAAAGAATACGCCCCATCAAGGGCTCCAGGCCGCGCCTCATGATGGAGGAGATCCCCAGGATCGGCTGACCGAGCTGCCCTTCGAGTTCTCGGCGGAGGGTTTCGCTCGCTTCATTCTCCACCTTGGTCCCCACATAGATCTTGGGTCGGGAGGCAAGCACCTCGGAGTAGTTTTTCAGTTCCCTCTCGAGGACGGCAAAGGCCTCTTCGGGGTCCTGGATCGCCTCAGCACTGAGATCCACCATGACGAGGAGAAGGCGGGTGCGCTCGATATGTCTGAGAAACTGATGTCCCAGCCCCTTGCCTTCGCTTGCCCCTTCGATCAAGCCGGGGATGTCGGCCATCACGAACCTCCGGTAACCGGGGACATGGACAATCCCCAAATTGGGAACGAGCGTGGTGAAGGGGTAGGCGGCGACCTTGGGCCTGGCCTCGGAGAGGACCGAGATCAACGTGGATTTCCCCGCGTTAGGAAACCCGACCAGACCGACATCGGCGATCATTTTGAGGACGAGATGGACCCTGCGCTCCTCCCCCGGCATCCCCTTCTCGACCTGTCGGGGCACCCGGTTGGTGGAGCTGGCAAAGCTCTTGTTTCCCCGCCCCCTCCGCCCCCCCGCGGCGACAATGACCTCCATGCCTTCTTCGTTGAGATCCGCAAGGAGGTTCCCCCGTTCGGCATCCTTGACTACCGTTCCGACAGGGACCTTGAGGACGAGATCCTCCCCCCGTTTCCCCGTCCGGTTGTTGGGTCCTCCCGCCCCCCCGTTCTTAGCCTGGAAGATCCCAAAACCCTTGAGATGGTGAAGACTGCTCAGCCCGGAGTCGGCCCGCAAGATCACCGAACCTCCATCCCCACCTTCCCCTCCATCGGGGCCCCCCTTGGGAACATATTTTTCCCGGCGGAAGGAGAGGCATCCCGGCCCTCCTTTGCCGCCCAGAACATGAAGATCGATTTCGTCTAAAAACATCCAGCCTGTTCACTCCTCAGAGAGCGCACATCCAGTCGCGCCTGAGGAGCAAAGGCCCCCCGTCCCCGCGCTTCAGTTCTCGACGTGGACCTTCCGGTTGGACTGGAAGCGAACGACCCCGTCGGTCAGCGCGAAAAGGGTGTAATCCTTGCCCAGCTTCACGTTGCGTCCGGGATGGAACTTGGTTCCAAGCTGCCGGACGATGATGGAGCCGGCGGTGACCCGCTGCCCGCTATAGACCTTGACTCCCCGGTATTGGGCGTTGGAATCGCGACCGTTCTTGGAGGTGCCTTGCCCTTTCTTGTGTGCCATTGCTCTCTACCTTTTGCTTCTTTGTTTCGAATCCCCCGCCCAGGTGCCCCTGGAGACGCCCATGGGCCAAGGGCTTTTAGGCCTCGATCGCCTTGACCCTCGCTCGCACGAACTTGGGGCGGAAACCGATCTTACGGCGGTAGTTCTTTCTACGACGGAACTTACCAACAACGATCTTGCGACCGTCTTCCTCACCCAGGATCTCCAGGACGACCCTGGCGCCTTCCACCAGGGGAGTGCCAATCCGCGTCTCCTTTCCACCCACGAGCGAGACCTGGTCGAGGACGACCTCCTGTCCCGTCTCCCAGGCTTCGTTGAAGTCCAGGAGGATGGAGTCTCCCTCGGAGACACGATGCTGACGATTGCGGTCCATGACTACGGCATACATTGGGCTCGTCCTCTTTCGGGGCCGATGTTGGTGATGAAAAGGGCATCAGATTCTAGGGGAGGGCGGCCCAAGTGCAAGGCCTAGCTGGGATTCGTCCAGGGAAGATTCCGAAGCCTTGAACCTGGTCCAGGCGCCCCAGCGGGCGGCGCTCAGGCGTGAACGCCGAGCCCGGCCGGAATGTTGACCTTGACCTCCTGTCCTCGCTCGTCCAGGAAACGGTAGTGGACCACATCCACGGGATAGCTGGACTCCGCCCTGGTCAGGATGGAACGATTGCATTGGTCCTCGGTCTCCACCAGGGACCGGCGCTTGCGGTTCTCCAGGAAGGCGCAGACCTCCGGGTGGAGATAGGCCTCCAAACGCGTAAAGCCGGGGAGCTGGGCCAGGGCCCGAATCTCGCGGAGAACCGCCAAGGCCTTGCTCTGGACGGTTCGAATCAGGGAGGTTCCTTTGCAAGTGGGGCAAACCTTGAACACCGTCCGCTTGAGTCCGGGTCCCACTCTCTGCCGCGTCAGCTCGAGCATCCCAAAGATGGAAATTCGCCCGACATTGATCCGGGCCCGGTCCCCCTTGAGAGCATCCCGGAACTTTCGCTCCACCTCCCGGCGGTGCCTCTCGTTCACCATGTCGATGAAGTCGATGATGATCACGCCGCCGAGGTCTCGCAGCCTGAGCTGTCGGACAATCTCGGGGATGGCGTCCAGGTTGGTTCGATAGGCCGTCTCCTCGAGGTTGGAGCCGGGCTTGAACTTGCCCGAGTTCACGTCGATGGCCACCAGGGCCTCGGTCTGCTCGATCACAATCGTGGCCCCGTTGGGGAGGTCCACCTGCGGTTTGTAGAGATCCTCCACGGCCCGCTCGATGCCGTAGGTCAAAAACAGAGGGGAGTTGCCCGGGTGGTGCTTGACTCGGTCCACGAACTTGGGCATCAGCTTTTCGACAAAGTCCTTCACCCGCTCGAAAACCTCTTCGTTGTCAATCACCACCTCGTCGATATCAGGGCTGAAAAAATCCCGGATCGTCCGCAGGACCAGATCGGACTCGATATAGAGAGGAGTGGGGGCCGTCGTGACCTTGGCCCGCTCCACAATGACAGCCCAAAGGCGCTTGAGATACTCGAGATCACGCTCGAGATCGGCCCCTGACTTGTTGATTCCAGCCGTCCTCACAATGAATCCGATCCCACCGGAGCCGACATCGTCCAGGTTGTGGACGATCCGCTTCAAGCGACGGCGCTCCCGGGGATCCAGGATCTTGCGACTCACCCCGCATTTGGGGAGCGAAGGCATCAAGACCAGGCAGCGCCCCGGCAGGGAGAGATAGGTCGTGAGCGTCGGCCCCTTGGCCCCGATCCCTTCCTTGGTGATCTGGACAATGACCTCCTGACCTTTTTTGAGAAGCTCCTGGATCGGCTTGCGCGGTCTTCCGCCGTTGCCCCGTCCATTTCGCCCCTCGCCTCCTCCGCCCCCACGGCCACCCCTTTTCGAGCCCCGGCCTCCGCCTCGGGCCCCACGGGACTGGGAACGGGGACTACGACGCCCCCGGCGCTTGCTTTTTTTGCGAGAATCCACCACACCCAGATCGGAGACCTCCGCCCCCTCCTCCCCGGGGAGGACCATGGGGAGCTTCGCGTCCACCACCGAATCCTCTTCGGAGATCTCCAGGGCCTCCGTTCTCTCAGAAACGTCGAGCTGTTCGGAGGCTTCCGGGTTCCCCGAGGTTTCCTGGACCTCCGGGACCTCCGAAGTCTCGGCCCCTCCCCTGGGCTCTTCCCCGCCAGAGTCCCCCTCTTCGGAGTCTGGGGACGTAGAGGATTCAACCTCGCCCCGAGGCCTGGCCTTGGATCGGCTTCGACCCTTCTTGGAACTCCTCTTGCGGCCCGATTTCCTGGAAGAGGGCTTCGCCTCCTCCTCCTGGTCTTGGGTTTCGAGTTCGCCCTCGATCTCCTCTTCGGCTTCTAACTCCCCTTCGCCCTCCACCTCCTCGTCATCCGAGTCGTCCAGGGCGGACCGGACGGAGTCCGGTCCCTCGTCCAGCCCCGAGCGCACCTTCCCTGTGAGGATATCCACTTGGGAAACACTGGGATCTCCATAGGCGGGGATGACATCCGAGGCGTGCAGGAAGCCATTCCGGTTCCCACCAAAGTTGACAAAGGCGGCGCCGATGCTTGGCTC
>DROQ01000134.1 GCA_011321845.1 Planctomycetota bacterium
AATGGAAAACTGGATCCAGCGACCTATCCCAACAGTGGCATCGGCCGCTTGAATCCCGATGGCACACAGGGTTCCTGCAATGCCTGCCACACACGTCACTCCTTCTCGGTTGCGCAGGCACGCCACCCCAACACCTGCGGCAAATGCCACCTTGGCCCGGATCATCCCCAAAAGGAGATCTATGAGGAGTCCAAGCACGGGATCAACTTCTTCTCGAATGAAGCCAAGATGAACTTGAGTTCCGAGAAGTGGATCGCCGGTGAAGACTATTGGGCCGCCCCGACTTGTGCCACCTGCCACATGTCCGCGACCAAGAACCAGAAGGTCACGCATGACATTGGAATGCGGATCAGCTGGAACAACCGGCCGATCGTCTCTGTTCGTCCCGAAGTCGCGGATGCCAAAATGGGGCTCCCGAGCGCCAACGTTCCCTGGCAGGTACGCCGCCAGAACATGAAAGATGTCTGTAGCTCCTGCCACAACAAGAATTGGGTGGAGAACTTCTATGTCCAATACGACGGCCTGGTGAACCTGTACAACAACAAGTTCGGCAAACCGGGCAAGGAGCTCTACCTCCTGGCGAAACCTCTAAGGCCCCACAAGGCTCCCTTCTCCCACAAGGTCGACTGGATCTGGTTCGAGATCTGGCACCATGAGGGTCGGCGGGCACGGCATGGCGCCTCGATGATGGGACCTGACTACACGCACTGGCACGGGACCTACGAGGTTGCTCAGCACTTCTATGCCAAGTACATTCCTGTTCTGAAGAAACTGGCCAAGGAGGCCATCGATTCGGGGGATGCGGCCAAGGTGGCCGGCGGCAAGAAGCTGCTCGCAAAAATCGAGGAAGTCCTCAACTCCTCGGATCACCAGTGGATTCTGGACAAGATGAGTCCCGAAGAAGCCGCGAGGAGAAAGAAGGCTCGCGAAGAGTTCCTGAAGCGTTACAAGAAGTAAGGCTTCTTCCTTCGGGCCGGAGGCGAAAGTGTTCGGGAGTGTTCGGGAAACTCCCAACCAGCCTCCGGTCTCGATCTTTGGGGTCCATCCCGGGTTGGCCCCGGGTTTTTCGCTCTCGGGCGACTCTCCTGGCTGCTATCCTTAGCCCATGGACCAAGAGGAGAGATTCCAGCCGACCGAGGAAGACGGGAAACTGGCGCTGCGGGAACATGCGAAACTGCGTGGGATGGAAGCCCGGCACAAGTATGGAGAGATCGGGCCTGAGAATCTAAGCGCCCTCCTGAAGGATCCTTCGGTCGTTCGCTTTCCCACCATCCTTCGCTTTGACGCCGAACCCTTGGAACCCGGCGAATTCGCCTTTCCCTCCCCCCTCGGTGAAAAGCCGGGGGATGGGTATTGCCTGTTTGTTCATCCCTTTTTCCAAGACCGACCCGAAGCCCTCCCCTTTCTCGTCTCCTACCAGTTGGTCCGCATCAACTATGGCGAAGTCGCCACGCACGAGGACGCTGAGGCTTTTGGGGCGGCTCTCCTTGGCCTGGACCAGGAGGAGTATTACCAGGAAATTTGCAGGTTAGCGGACGAACTTGCTGCTCAAGGGGCTTGAGCCCCGTTATACTCTTCCGCCACCGGCCGACTCGGAGGGTTCGAGATTCTGAATTCTGGGCACGGTGGGTTTCTGGGAAGGTTTATGGGCTCGGTTTATGGGCTCAATGTTCTCGGGGTTCTGTGGAATCCCTCTTGGTCTAGAAACGATCCTTTTGGTCCCAAATGCTTAAGCTTCCAATGTTTCGATCTTTCTTCTTCGCTGTTTGTCTTGGCTCTCTTCTTTTTTCCTGTGAAAAAGGGGGGGAGAATGCCTCTCTTCCCAAAGGGACGGAAGGCCAGAAGGTGGAGAACAACCGAGCCGGTGGGCAAGGAGCTTTGATCCAGGTTCAGGACAGCGTTCATCCGGTGAAGTGCGGGTGTGCGATTCCCGAAGTGGGAAAGTGCGGGGAGTTTCTGGAATTGGATGGGAAGTTCTATCCCATCGAGGGAGACCTGGGGCTAGGCCCCATGCCCTTTTGTCATAAAGAAGGTTTGAAAGCCCAGGTCGAAGGGGAGCTGAAGGAAGGTAAGTTCTACTTCAAAAAATTTCATTTGCTGAAACAATAACAGCGGAAAAAGAACCCCAAATTTTTGGTTTTCAGGGTTTTCTTCCTGGAGCAAGGCCGTATTTTTTTCCTCCCAAACAACTACGGCTCTTTTCCTATCGGAGACTCCACGAAATGAAATCCCTGATCAAAATCCTCTGCACAGGGCTGCTGATTGCCCTGCTTCTTCCCCTTCCCCTGACCGCCCAGGATAAGAAGGCTCCTCCCAGTCCTCAGACGACTTCCATCCGCGTTGCGGGAGAGCTGCAACAGAAGCTCCGTCCGCTTTTCAAGGACGAACTCAAGGTCGAGGCCGACGGCTGGATGAAGGTTCTACGGACGGTCGTCGAAAAGGAAAGCCAGACTCAGATCCAACTCCAGGACCCAAAGGTTACGAACAAGGAACCCCTTCAGAAGACCTTGATCGATCTCGGGGCGGAAAAGGGGAAAATTGAAGAGTTGTTCAAAAGCGTCCTCAAAGCTTACGGGGCCAAGGGTGGGGATGTCACCGACTATCAAAAGTACCTGGACTCGGTTTCAGGGGTCAGTTTTGACACCAGCAATGCCTCGGGGTTTTTGATCACCGTCAAGGATTGGCTGTTGAGCGACAAGGGGGGGATTGCCTGGGGGATCAACCTCCTCCTCTTCATCGTGGTTCTTTTCGCTTTCTCCATTGTTGGAAGGGTCGCCGCGGGGATCACTGCCCGCGCTTTGAAAAAGTTCGGTAGGACTTCGGACTTGCTGCGCGATTTCTTTACGAACACCGTCCGAAAGCTGATTTTCTTTGTAGGCCTTGTGGTCGCTCTCGGCATGCTCGGAGTGGACATCGGTCCCCTCCTTGCAGCCATCGGGGCTGTGGGTTTCATTGTCGGTTTCGCCTTGCAGGGTACCCTGAGTAACTTTGCCTCCGGAATCATGATTCTCCTCTACCGCCCCTATGACCTGGGGGATGTGGTCGAGGTGGCAGGATCGGTGGGGGGGGTCAGCGCGATGAGCCTTGTCTCCACCACCATCAAGACTCCTGACAACCAGGTCCTGGTGATCCCCAACAATTCGATCTGGGGTGGGACGATCAAGAACATCACCGGAAGCGATACCCGTCGTGTAGACATGGTCTTTGGGATCGGATACGACGACAATCCGGACAAGGCCGCCAAGGTCCTGGAAGAGATTGTCACAAGCCACTCCCTTGTGCTGAAGGATCCCGCTCCGGTGGTCAAAATGCATGAGCTGGCGGATTCCTCGGTGAATTTCGTGGTGCGACCCTGGTGCAAGACGAGCGACTACTGGACCGTCTACTGGGACATCACCAAGGAAGTCAAGAAGCGCTTCGACGCGGAGGGCATCTCCATTCCTTACCCGCAAATGGACGTCCATCTGGACAAATCCGAAGGGGCTTGATCCTTCGAAAACCCGGAAGGCCGATCCGGCCTGAAACCATCCGGGTTGAAGGTGCTCACAGCGCTTTCAGAGGCGCCTTCCGGCTCTTGCCCGGGAGGCGTTTTTTCGTACCCGAAACTTCAGGAACTCCCCAGCGGATCCTTGTAACTCCATGGGGAAAGGGCTTGAATGTTTGCCTCATTTCTTCGGCTCTTAGGGCCGGGATTTGTTGGTCTCGGGGCAAAGGGTTTTTGGTGGATTCGAGGGTCGCGAATCCATTGGTTGGATCCCCGGGTCCCCTTTTTTCAGACCTGTTTTTTTGTCTTTCCAAGAAAAATCATTTTTAACAGCGAGTCTCAATCATGAGCGATTTTCGGTCCCAACTTCAGGAGAAGCTTGGCCTGAGTTCCGTCGACTACCATTCGAATTTGTCCAAGGAAGCCCTCTTTCAAGAAGCCCTCACCTATGACAAGGGGAGGATCCGAGAAGGAGGTCCTGATGATGAGCACAAGGCCTACCAGACTCGATTGGGGGTCCAGGGGCCTTTGGTTTTTTATACGGACCCCAGCTGCACGGGGCGCCCCGTGAAAGATACCTTTGCGGCCGCTTGGCCTGAGTTCGAGGACAAGATTTGGTGGAAGCCGGATTTCCAGAAATATGATCCGGAGGCCTATCTGGGATTGAGGAAGAGGGTCGTAGAGCATTTGAACGCCAAGAACGCCCGCCTCTACGTGCAGGAAGTGTATTGCGGCGTGGATCCCGAATATGCCATCCCCGTTCGCTTTGTGGGGGAATACGCCTCCCACGCCCTCTTTACCCACAATATGTTCCCAAAGGATGTTGAGGGAGTTCGAGACGAGGACGAAAAGCGTTGGACCATTTTGAATGTTCCTTCCTTCCACTGTGAGCCTGAGAGGGACGGAAGCAAGTCGGAGCGAGCTGTCATTTTGGATTTCAAGGACAAGGTCGTCTTGATCTGTGGGCGCGCGGATTACTGTGGAGTCAACAAGAAGTCCATGTTCACCGTTTTCAACTATCTCCTCCCTGAGCAACAGGAGCTTTCCATGCACTGTTCCGCCAATGTGGGGAAACAGAACGATTGCGCCATTCTTTTCGGCCTGTCGGGGACGGGAAAGACCACCCTTTCCGCCGATCCGAACCGGAGGTTGATCGGCGATGATGAACATGCCTGGACCAAGGATGGAGTCTTCAATCTCGAGGATGGTTGCTACGCAAAGCTCATCGACCTCAACAAGGAGGCTGAGCCTGTGATCGCGGCGGCACTCTCCATGCCTGGGACTCTGATCGAGAATGTCCCCGCCCTTCCTGGGAAGCCCCTCGAAGAGACCGATCCCCAGGATCTGGATCTGACGGACCGTTCCATTACCGAAAACACCCGCTTCTCCTATCCCCTGAGCGCCAATCCCAATGTGATGCCGGGTGCCCGTGGTCCCCATCCCCAGACCATTGTGCTCCTCACCGCGGATGCCTTTGGGGTTTTGCCCCCAGTTTCCATTCTTACCCGGAGGGAGGTGATGTATCACTTTGTGTCAGGCTTTACTTCCAAGCTGGCCGGCACGGAGGTGGGGATCACCGAGCCGGTGGCTGCCTTCAGCGCCTGTTTTGGTGCCCCCTTTATGGCCCATTTCCCCTCGGTCTATGCCAAGTTGTTGGCAGAGAAGATGGAAGCCCATCACACCCGCTGTATTCTTCTCAACACCGGTTGGTCGGGGGGACCCTATGGGACAGGGAAACGGATCTCCATCAAGCACACCCGCGCTCTCTTGGACGCGGCGCTTCGAGGGGATTTCGACGAAGGAAACGTCGAATATGAGAAACATCCTATTTTCGGCCTCTTGATGCCCAAGAGCTGCGAAGGGGTCCCTTCGGAGATCTTGAACCCCCGAAACACTTGGGAGGATAAAGATGCCTATGATCGCCAAGCCCTCAAGCTGAAGGAGATGTTCCATGAGAACTTCGCCAAGAAGGGCTTTGGTGCCTTTGGAATCGAGGACGTAATGGCCTGAGGTTCCTTCCCTCTCTCCCGGGAAGGGAGGAGAGGGATCCGAAGAGAATCTCGTAGGACCTCAGGTCATGCCTTCGGTTTGGAGGGGAGAAGGATGCGAAACAGGCTTCCTTCTCCCTTTTTGCTTCGGATCAAGATTTGTCCCCCATGGCTTCGGATGATCTCCAGGGTGGAAGCGAGCCCGAGTCCATGACCCGAGAATTTGGTGGTGAAGAAAGGCTCGAAGATTTGCTCCAGAGTCTCTTGGCTCATGCCCTCCCCATTGTCTTCGATCTCGATCATGAGCGCGTCTTCCGGAAGGAGTTCCGGCCCCGAGACCATGGATTTGTCCCAATTCCTTCGGGTGTCCTCCACCGGAGGAGTGGACTTTCCCTTGGCTCGGATCCAGAGGTTGCCTGGCTTGGTCCCGAGGGCTTCGGCCCCGTTCAGGAGGATGTTCATTAACGCCTGACGGATCCGTAGGGGATCCCCCTGGATGACGGGAAGGGGCTCCTGGCACTCGAAGCTGATGTTCACATGAGAAGGGATCAAAGGTTTCAGGAGAGCGAGGGTGTTCTCGATGACTTCTTCGATTTGAATGGGACGCAACTTTCCTCGTCGCTTACCTGCAAAGTCCAGGAGATTCCTGACCAGTTCTGCCGCAGCTTCGGCACTCTTCAGGATTCCTTCTGCGCAGGCGTGCTCCCTGCTGCCCTCGGGAAGGTAACCGAGGAGCAGGTCCGCGTTGCCCAGGACCCCCGTCAGGAGATTGTTGAAATCGTGGGCGATTCCACCGGCAAGGAGCCCCAGGCTCTCCAGTTTCTCGGTTTCGAGGATTCTCCGCTCCAGGCGAAGGCGCTCCAACTCCACCTTCTTTTTTTCCGTGATGTCTTGGATGGTCCCGAATCGCTTGATCTCCTGGCCTTGGGAGTCCTTGATGCTCCGCCAGCGGTACTGGGTGTACCGGACCTCTCCATCGGGCCGGAGGAGGCGGATTTCGATGTCGATGTAGTCCTCCCCCTCCATCGAAGCCCGTTCCGCTTCTTTCAGTCGGGGGATGTCCTCCGGGTACACCAGGGAGAACAGGAGTTCCTGGTGGATCTTTTGTTTGGGAATCCCGGCGATCCTGTACATTTCATCCGACCATTCCATTTCATGGGTCTGCAGGTTGTGCGACCAGGATCCGATATTCGCGATTCGCTGGGCTTCTTTGAGGGCTTTCTCGCTGGCCCGAATCTTTGCCTCGGAATCATTCTTGTGACTGAGGTCCTGGAGGATGCCGAAGGCTTTCAGAGGGGTTCCATCGGGAGCCCGTTGGATCTTGATGTGGGAGCGGACCTGGATGCTTTTCCCATCCTTGCGCAGGATGCGGTACACGTGGTTGAAGGGGGCATCGTTGTCGAGAAGCTCCCGGTTCCATTGAAGAAACTGGGACCGATCCTCCGGATGCACTCTCGAGACTACGAAGGGGAAGTCGGGCTCCACCTCACCTGGCTCGTACCCAAAGAGCCGGAATTGCGAGTCCGACCAGAAGCCTTTTCCGGTGGCGATTTCCCGAACAAAGTAGGCAATCCCCGAAAAGAAGAGTGTTTCGACAAAGAGGTCCGTAGGGAAGTCTTCGTTTCTTGATCCCTTTGCTGGCAAGTTTCGAGCCCCTTTTGATCGGATGTTGGATCGGGAGTGGAAGGTCGTGCGGATTTGAAGAGAACGGTTCGATCCACCGGGAGTTGCGATCCATCGGAAAGGATGGAAACATGAATCCGATGGTCGGAATGAAACGAACGGAATGAAACGGTCGGAATGAAACGAACGGAATGAAACGATCGGAATGAAACGATCGGAATTTCTGTAGCCCTATGGAGCACTACATGGAAAAGAACTGCAGTTCTCCCAGCTCACCCGGAAGTTTTTGAGGAGAAGCCGGAGCAAAAGGCTCCAGGGAAAGGGCGAGGCGATCGGCCTCTTCCAGAAACCTGGAGTAGATCCTAGCGCGTTTTGCCTGGGAAAGTGGTTCATGGATGAGGGGACCCGAAGAAAGTGCGGCTTCCAGGGAAAATTCCTCTAAGTGTTCATGACCGGATTTGTGGGTCCAGGTGCCGGTTTTGAGATCCAACCGGTACTCGGAGACGAAGAGCCATCCGCGGCGGGCCAGGAAGTCCACGGCCTGGATCACGTAATCCGCCTCGAGGTCATCCATGATGTAGTGGAATCCAACCCGGCACCATCCCGGCTTGATCGCCTCGTAGCCCAGCAGAACCTGTCTTCGATAACGTTCCGCGAGATCCAGGGGGATGTTGAGGAGACGGTGGCCATAGGGGCCCGCGCAGGAGCATCCTGCCCGGGATTGGATCCCGAAGAGGTCGTTGAGGAGGACGGTGACCAGGCGGGGATGCAGATAGCCCCCGCGGGGATCCTTGAGGTTGAAGGAGACGATGGCGATCCGCTTGGAGGGGTCGGGGTTGCCGAGGATTTCGATGTTGGGGTTTTTTTGCCAAACATCGAAGGCCCGTCGGAGCAGTTCCTGCTCCCTTTCCTCGAGTCGTTCGATCCCGATTCGTTCCTTCACCTCGTAGGCGAGGGCCGCCTTCATCGTCTGTAACACTCCGGGGGTCCCAGCCTTTTCCCGTTGTTCGATGTCAGGGATAAAGTCATGGTCGAGAGGGCCGACGTAGCTGACCGTGCCCCCGCCACCCACGGTGGGGTCGAGTTCGCAGTCGTAGAGGCCTTTTTTGAACACGAGGATTCCGGCCGATCCCGGTCCCCCCAAAAGCTTGTGGGGGGAGAGAAAGATGGCGTCCAAGCTCCGGTCCTCGCCGGGGTCCTGGGACCCTGGAAGGGGCGGGGGGCACATGTCGATTTTGACGTAGGGGCTGCTGGCGGCGTAGTCGAAGCAGGCGATCGCTCCGTAACGGTGCAGAAGAGCGGCGATCTCATGGACGGGGGAGATCCTCCCCGTCACGTTGGAAGCTGCCGAAAAAGAGCCGATGAGTCTGCGACCCTCGTTCTCGGGCCTTTGGAGCAGCTCCTCCAGGTGCCCCAGGTCGATCCCCCCGTCCTCGGAGAGGCGGACTTCGTGGACCTCGGCGATTCCTTGGCGCCAGGTCACTTCATTGGAATGATGTTCATAGGGGCCGACGAAAACCACCGGGCTCCTGCCCTCGGGGACCAGGGGATGCCTGCCCAGGAGGTTGCTGAGGAGGCAGCGGGTGGCGGGGGGAAGCTGGACTCCGAGGATCTGCTGGCACTTGTCGATCGCAGCGGTAGAGCCCGCCCCGATCGCGATGATCCGGCCCTCGGGACCAGCGTTGACGGCGTCCTTGATCTTCTGTTCGGCCTGATGGAGCAGCTGGGTCATGCTCCTCCCCGAGACATCGTCCTCTGTGTGGGTGTTGGCGTAGGTCCGCTGGATGTCCATCAGGTACCGCTCGATAAACCGGAGGCACCTTCCCGAGGCGGTGTAGTCGCAATAGACCAGAAGCCGCTCCCCGAAGGGGGTCTCAAAGAAGGCATCGATCCCGATGCATTCCTCCCGCAAAAACGAAAAATCCAGATTCTGCTCCATTGGGCTGGGATCTTAGCCCGTCCCCCTTCGTTTGGAACCTTGGCTTTGGGAGGGATGGGGAAGGGAAGCGCTGGGCTGTCCGAGAGCCTCGGAGGGAGGAATGGGAAGGAGGGCGGTCTCCGCACGGTTCCCGACCAACAGGTTGTGGAATCCCCAATAGAGGAGGGTGATTCCGATCATCTCCATGCCTTCTTCCAAGGTGGTCTCGATGACAAGACCCCAATCCTGGGAGGATTGGAAAACATTGGAAATCGTCTCCATCCCCAAGGCGCCGAGAAAGAAGACGAGAAAACCGAGGAGGACCAGCTGCCCTCCCCGCCTGAAAGGAAAGAAGCGGCGCAGGAGAAAGAAGAGGAGGGCGAGGCAAAGAACGACGGGGAGTCCCACCGCGATCGTCCAAACCCCTGTGAGATGGAACCAACTTTCCTGGTAATTGCTGTCCATGACAATTTGGTCGACGATTTGCCCGAGGGATTCGTGGATCTGGGCGATCTCGTCGATGGAGAAGGCGAAGAAAACCAGGGGAAAGCCCAGGAGGAAGAAGGAACCTCTCTCCTTGCGTTGAAAATGAGTCCTGTGCAAACGCCAGGCGAGGATGCCCACCAGGGCCCACTGGAGGGAGGAGAACCAGGTCCCGAGGCCGGCCTCTTCTCCCAGGTTGAGGATGCGGCTCAAAAAATCGCCCAGGTGTTGATGCCAATAGATGACCACCATCCCGAGGAGGAGAAGGGCGTCTCCGAGGAAGAGGAAAAGGACAGTCTTGGGGATGGAGAGAGATCGGAACATCAGGATCTCGGGAGACAGAGGGGAGAAGGGGAAGAAAGAGGGGCCGATCTTAGCAGAAAGGGAGGGATCTTGCTCGGCCGGGGGTCTTGTCCCTCCATCGCTCCTTCAGGATGGGAAGGGCCTGCGCCGATAGAGGCCATGGTACGGGAGAGATCCAATGCAGGCAGAAATTCTGGTGACAGCGATGGTTTCCACCTGGAACGCGGAGCGTTTCATGGAGGGTTGCATGGAGGATCTGATGGGTCAGAGCCTGGGCTCCCGGCTCGAGATCCTGGTGATCGACAGCGCCTCTCCGGGAAGGGAGGGCGAGATCGTCCGGCGCTTCGGAGCGACTCGGAAACCGGAACAGCCCCTCATCCGCTACGAGAGGACTCCGATGCGGGAGCCTCCCCACAATGCTTTCAATCGGGCCATCAAGCTGGCCCGGGGGAAGTACCTGACAACCGCCAACACGGACGACCGGCATTGCCCCGACGCCTTGGAACGCATGGTGGAGGCCCTTGAGGCCTTTCCCGAATATGGGATCGCCTACGCCGACACCCTGATGACTCATGGGGAGAACGAGACCTTCGAGTCCACGACGGCCTTCAAGCGGCACGACTGGCCCGATTTTACCTGGAACGCCGGGCTCTCCTGCTGCCTCTTCGGCGCCCAGCCGCTGTGGCGGAGGGATGTCCACGAAGAGGTGGGGCTCTTCGACACCTCCCTCGTGATCGCCGGGGACCATGACATGTTCCTGCGGATCGCCAAGGCGCGGGGGGCCGTCCATCTCCGGGAGAACCTCGGGCTGTTCCTGGAACGCCCCGACAGCAACAGCGGGCGGGACAACCGGGAAGCCACTCTCGCGGATGTGCATCGGGTCCTGGAGAAGCACCGGCGGGGCTCCTCCATCGAAGAGGTGTATCCCGGGGTCGAGCGCTCCGAGGATCCGATGGATTGGGCGGCTTGCTGCTTCGAGAGCGGCAACCTCTGCGCTCTGGGCCCCTACACCGACATCCCCCTCGCCCTCGAGTTCTACCAGAGGGGTCTGGAGCGATGCCCTCCCGGGCATCCCAGGGCCGGGGAGCTGAGGGCGGCCTTCGCGAACAACTCCGCCTGTCTGCTGTTCTGCCTGGGCAAGGACCGGGAGGCTTGGACCGCGCTTCGCATTGCCGAGGCTACCCCCCAGGCGAGGATCAACCGCGAACGGGTCCTGGCGGCTCGGGAGCAGGGGACCCGGCTCTTCCCTCCCCAGCTCGCCTTTCTTTCCCTGGAGAGCCCCTTCGTGGAGGCTTCGAGGCGCGGGGAGGCCTTGGAGTGGGACGGGGAGGCTTGGGTGCGGCCCCAGGATCCCGTCCCCCAGGTTCCCTGGGATGTTTATCAAGGACCCAACGGGATCCCTCTCGAGGAGGGCGAGTTGCAGGCCGCCCGCCAATGCCTTCCCCGATCCCAGGCCCCAAGGCTTCCCGAGCTCCGACCGCAGCCGGGAGGCCGCAAAATCCTGATTTGCATGTATGGCTGGGAGGAGAGTGGTGGGGGCACCATCCTGCCCCGGGATGTCGCCCTGGCCTTCGCCGCCCGTGGCCACGAGGTCAGCGTATTCTACGCGGGGGCCGTCGAGAGGCCCGACCTCGCCCCCTACGGGATCGAGCGCAGGACCGAGCAGGGCGTCGAGCTGTTCGGCGTCTTCAACCGGCCCAGCCTCTTCCTGGACGGGACGAACCCGGCCCGGGAGATCGACGATCCCAAACTCCTGGCCCTCTTCGAGGAGGTCCTCGAGGAGAGAGACCCGGAGATCGTCCACTGCTTCAACCTCCACAACCTGGGGATGAGCCTGGCCGCTGCGGCAAAGGCCCGGGGCAAGACGGTGATCTACAGCTCCAACAACTACTGGCCCCTCTGCCCTCGCCTCTATCTCTTCCACGAGGATCTGCGGCTTTGCGGGGGACCCTGGGATTCGGGGGAGAACTGTGCCGCCTGCCTGAAACGACCGGAGGAGAAGTCCGCCTTCGCTCTCCGGAGGGCCGCCGGCCGCATGCTCCTGAACGAGGCCATCGATTTCCACCTGGCCGTCTCGGAGCGGGTCCGCGAGATCTACCTGGCCCATGGCGCGAGAGCCGAGACCCTCTTCGTCCTCCCCCAGCAACCCAAGAGTCTGGACGCGATCTGGAAACACACCGGCAAGATCCGCCTCGCCACCCCGCGCCCGGAGGGTCCTCTTCGGGTGGGCTTTATCGGTTCCCTTCTCCCGCACAAGGGACCCCAGGTTCTCCTCGAAGCCCTCCGCGGTTTCACTCCCTCGGAGCTGCAAGCCCAGCTCTTCGGCCACTTCGAGGGCCCCTTCGCCGACTACCTCCAGGCCAAGAGCCCCCCCGGGCTCTGCCATTTCCACGGCGCCTACCGTCCCGAGGACCTCCCCCGGATTCTCGCCCAGGTCGATGTCGTTGTCGTTCCCTCCATTTGGGAGGACTGCGCCCCCTTCGTAGTGGCCGAAGCCCTCGCCGCCCGCGCCCCCGTCCTCGGCAGCCGCATCGGCGGCATCCCCGATTTCATCGAGGAGGGCCGCACGGGCCTGCTCTTCCCTCCCGGGGACGCCCAGGCCCTGCACCTCCATCTCCGGCGCCTCGTCCGGGAGCCCGGGACTCTTCGAGGGATGCAGGAGGCCATCCAGGCTCCACTGGGATTCGACGCCTACCTGGACCACCTCTGCGAAGTCTACGAACTCATCCAGGACCCCAGCCTCGCCGAGGCATGAAGAGCCTTTCGCCCCCGTTGCGAAATCTCTAGGTCCGCCTGGGCAGACCAGGTCCCTGTGGGACTTGGTGTTGGGCCTAGGCTTTTCCCTGATCTGTTCTCCTGGACCTGGCCGGCTATCGCCCGTGCTTGGCCAGGTATTCCTTGGCCCGCACCAGGTAACCGGGAGTGCGCATCCCCACCTCCTTGGCTTCGGCGATGGCCTGCTCCAAGGGGATCCCCCCGTCCAGCACCCTCCAGACCAACCAGATCGCTCCGACGCGGTTGGCCGAGGCGCAGTGGAGGAGCAGCGGCTTCTCACTGTCGTTGAGGAGCTTCCTCGTTCGGTCGTAGACTTCGTCCGTCAGGAGCTTGGGCCCGTTCCAGGGGAGATAGACGTAGTTCATCCCATGGGACCTGGCCAGGGCCTCCTCGTTGAAGGGAAGCCGCTCACGGTAGTTCATCTGGATGACGGTTTTGATTCCCATCTTCTTGAGAAGGGCGAAGTCTTCCGGCTTGGGCTGTCCCGCCAAAAGGATCTTCCCAAAGCGGTGCACATTGTAGATCGTGCCGATCTTCGCCTTCTCCAGTTTGACAGGGACAGAGGGTTTGGAGGCGGTCTTAGGTTCCGTCGAATGCGTGCTGCAAGCCAGTAAGAAAAACAGGAGAGAAGCCCCGAGGGCATCTTTGGCATATCTCATTTCGTTGTTCCTTGTCTGTGTTCTGCAGGACCTCGAATGAACCAGGCCACCCGCCCGTCCATCCGAGGTTTCCAAAAAAGATCCTGAGCCGATGGGTCCTATCTTCTCAGAATCCTCCCTCTACGGCCCAAAGAATGGCCATACAGGACCCTTGCACAACCCTTTTCTCCCCGCAATTCCCCCCATCCGACATTCCAGCTCCCCCAACCCCCTTCCCCATCCAGCTCGAGTACCTCCCCCCCCTTCTCCCCGAAGCAGGCAGCCTCCCCCCCAATCCAAGCTCTCGATCCCCAATCCCAGACCCCAAGCTGAACTCGGACTCCTCCAAGGGCTTTGGCCGACTTCGCCGAAGGCGCCTGAGGCCAAAGCCCTTGGAGGAGTCCGAGCCGCGCGGAGGAAGAGTTTGCACGGCAGGGTGCCGAGGACGGGCTAAGGCCGGGGAACTCCCTCGGGGAGATTACGAAAGACCAGGAAGGATCAGGATAGACCCGCCCATGGGATTTGAGCTTGCATCCCATGGGCGTGGGAAAAGAAAGACCTGCATCGGCTCTCTCCAGGGATCCTTCAACGGTTCCCGCCCAACTTGGTTTCGAGGCCATTGCTGAAGTACCATCCGAGCCGGTTCTTGGAAAAGGCGAGGACGAGGAACTGGCTGTAGACCTTGAGTCCGATCAGCTTGGGGTCCTGGGGAATGGTGAGGATGATGTCCGCGTTGCCTTGGATGTTGGTCTTGGTGGGTATCAGGAGATCCATGGACTGGTAGAGAAAGCAGGAGGGGGCGCCCAAGGTCTTGAGATCCAGGGGAAGGGCCAGCAGACCCCAACGTGTGTTGCTCACTCCCAGGGAGAGGATGACGTTCGAGAAGGTGGCTTTTCGCAGGCTGAAGGCGACCCTCCCCCCGAGGACAGGCTCGTTGTTCGTTGCCGACCCGATGTGGAGGTTGGCCTTGCCCGGGCTCGGGCAGCTTGTCCCGAAGGTGCGCATGCTCCCCGGGACATGGGTCCAGTATTCCACCGTGACTTTGTGGGAGCGGTCCATGAGGAGGCTGAGCTGGTAGGGGGGGGAGGGGATGATGGCCCTTCCATCGACTACCCAACGGCGGATCGGATGAATCCCGAGTTTGGCAGGTGCCCTGAGGCTGACCCTCGCCCTGTCCGCATAGAGGAGGGCGAAGGGAGTGAGCCCCGTGTTCCTCTGATTGAAGTCGAGGGGGCTGGCGTAGACCCTCACCCCGCGGTTCGGGTTGGAGGAGTAGATCTCCAGCTTTCTGCCCGCCTTGTATTCGGCGACCGCGGTCTCGGGGGTCGTTCCCGGGGCGCTGCTCATGAACTTGTGGAGGGTCCGGGTTCCAAGTGCCTGGGGAACCCCGTTCCAATGCCAGCGCTGGAACAGCCAGGTCCCGTTCCGGTTGACGAGGGAGGGGGCCGAGAGTTGGAGCTCCTGCTGCGGAACGAAACTCCGCAGGAAGGGCGTCGAAGCGTTGCCTTGTCCATTCAGGTCCTTGACGCTGAGGCTGATCGGCGCTCCCCCGCTGAGCCCCCTGGAGGTCACCGAGAGGCCTGCGAAGCGGGGAAGGTCCCGGCTGCGCCCGAACCAGACATAACGGCACTGCTGGTTGGAGGCATTGGGTCCCCCCCGCAGCACGTTCATTGTTCCGATCCAGGAGTTGGGCGCCAGGGGATGGGGAATGGAGGTGAAGTAATCTCCCCAGAGGTTGGAGGAAGGCCCTGAGGTTCCCCAAACCACCGTGGCATTGTCCAAGGGTTGGAAGGAGGGGCGGAGGTCGTCCACGATCCAAACGAGGTTGGTGGGGTACCACCCATTGCCCCCCACGGCGATCGTGCCCCCCAGGTACCCCTTGCTGTTGACGCTGACCGAGGGCCAGGCGAAGGCAAGGCGCGGGTTCCAAACCGTCTCCTCCTTCAGGAGCTTGCGGTCCGACTCTCTGAAGCGCAGCGCCCTCACGAAGGGACGTGGGAATTGCCCCCCCTTGGCCGAGGACCAGAGGAAACCGATTTCCCCGCGGGATACCCATGCTCCCATGGGCCGGGAGGAAGCCCGGCCCATCCACTTGCGCCCGTCGGGGCCGGGGCTGACCTTGGGGCCCGCGTACCAGAGGCCGTGGTTTCGGTCGTCCCAGGAGATGGTGTTGGACCCCTCTTTCCAGCGATAGATCCGGAACTTGCTCGTGCTCAGGTGGTCCCCGAAGTAGAGCGTGTGGGTTCCTCCAAAGGCCATCCGCCAGCCGGGTTGGCTGTTCTTGAGCGGCCACACCGAAAAGCCGAAGGGCTTGTGCGCCTTGATGGGTTTGAGGGGCAGGCGCGCGAGGACCTTGCCGCGTTCTCCCCCCGTCTCCCCGGGAAAGACCCAGGCCGTGAAGTAGAGGTAGTTGTCGGTATAGACCAGGTGGGGATAATCCAGCCAGGATTTGGGCTTGAAGCCCATGAGGGAGGGGCGAACGTAGAACGACCACCACTGACCCTTCTTGAGTTCCTCCCGGTTCGCCACCGCGATCCGGTAGCCGCCATTCTTGGTGGTCTTGCTGTACTGGTATTGGAGGAGCCAGACCGTGAGTCCCCATTTGGGAATGTAGATCGAATACTGGTCGCAGCAGAACGGTCCATCGACTACGGGGAACTTGGTGTAGGGGTTGATGTAGTTCCAGTCGCTTCCCCCATTCTGGGAGACCGCTGCCCACCAGTTGCCGGTCATGAAAGAGACATCCCGGTCCGCGGTGGCCGTGGGTTCCCCCACGAGGCTCCTCGAGCGGGCGGCGGGCGTGGCGTCCATGTTCAGCATGATTCGAATCTGCGTGGCCCCCGGACTCGGAGCGTTCACCAGGGTGGGGGGAGGGAGCGGGAGATCCTTCCCTGTTCCCACGGGGACGGGAGGGATCTTGGGCCTTGGGGGAAGGTTTCCGATCTTGGGCTTTTCCGGCAAGACCTTGGAAAAACCCGGTTTGGAGAGGATCGGAGCTTCCATCCAGAACTTCTTGGCTTGCACGGATCCCTGAGAGGGGCAGAGGCTCGCCAGGAAGAAAAGAAGGGGGAAAGAAAGGAAGAAAACGGAGGCTCTCGTACTCATTGGAAGGTTCCTTTGTTTCAGTGGACCTTCCGGGAAAGGGACAAATCCCTCCCGTTGTCACAGGTTTTTTTGAAAACGGGCAGGGAGGAGAGGAGCCAGGGAGGAGAGGAAGCGAGGGGGAGGAGGATTGGTACGCCCGACAGGATTCGAACCTGTGACCTTCGGTTTAGGAAACCGATGCTCTATCCTACTGAGCTACGGGCGCCCGGGGGATGCGTTTTTCCGGCAGGGGCGGGAAGATAGCGAATGGTAGGGGGGGATTCCAGTCTTAGGGAGGGACTGGCCGAAAAGAGGGGAGAGCATGGGGAGATGGGGAGAATGATGGGGGGAACGCGGGAGGTCTGATGTTTGTTCGGCTTTGGATGACGGAGAATCCCTTGACAGTGGGACCCAAGGAAAGGCTTGGGAAGGTCAAGGAGTTGATGGAGATCAACGAGATCCGGCGGATTCCCGTGGTCCAGGAGGGGAACTTGCTGGGCCTGGTGACCGAAGGGGACCTCAGGATCCTGCCCCCCGAGCGGCTCATGAGCCCCGCTTCGGAGATCATGGTGACCGAAGTGCTGACGATCTCCCCCTATGCGCCGCTCGAGGACGCGGTGCACATCATGCGCTCGAACAAGGTGGGATCCCTCCCCGTGGTCCACGAGGAGAAGCTGGTGGGGATCATCACGGACTCCGATCTCTTCCATGCCATCGAGACCTTCATGGAGGCGGGGGCGGATTCGGCCCGCCTGACCTTCGATCTGGAAGGGAGCAAAACAGCCCTGGTCCTTCTGGGAAAGCTCGTCGAGGAGTTCGACCTGGAGGTCGACAACCTGGTCCTCCATCGCAGGATGGCCAATCCGGGGCGCAAGATCGCGGCGATGCGGGTCCGAGGGGATCGGGTGGAGGAATTCGTGGAACGCCTCTGGACCGATGGATACCGGGTTTTGCAGGTGGAAATTCCCCATCCCCACCCCTGATCCTGTTCGGGATCTCGAGAAGGGGGGGATCCCTCCTGGATTGAAGGGTATCCTTTGGGGATGGATTCTCCCCTTTCCAGACGCTGCTTTTGGATCTGCGCCCTCCCTCTCTTCCTGCTGGCTGCCTGCGACCGGAGCGGGGGATCGGCCTCGGGCGCGCGCGTCGGGGGGCAGGGTTTGCGCCGGGAGCAGGGCTCCCTCCAGGTCGAGGGCCAGGCGGCCCTCGCGGCCTCCCTTCTTGCGGCCGACCCGCGGCGGGTGGGGGAGCCCTGGACCAAGGGGCCGGCCTCCCTCCTGGGGCAGGAGATGGGAGCCATGGGGGAGTCGGCCCTCCGGAGCCTCTTTTTGGAGAGCGGACAGGGCAGCTCTCTGCTCTGGTCTCCCTGGCTGCAACGAAAGGCGGAGGCGAGAAAGGCCCCCAAGGACCGGAACGCCAAGGCCGGGAACCTGGACGAGGTCCTGGACGCGCTGCGGCTGCAGTACGCCTTTCGCACCAACGCCAGGCTGCCCGAGGGTTTGGCGCAGGGCTATCTCCTCCCCGGGCGCCTGCTCCCCCGGCTCGCCTCGAGGCCCCGGGGCCGCGAGGATTACGGCCGGCTGCGGCTGCAAGCGCTGGCCGAACCGAGTCATGAGCTGAGGCCTGGGCAGCTCGGACAATCTCTGCTGGCGCTCAGTCGCGCCGCCAGCCTCCTCCTGGGGCGGGGGCGCGGAGACCTCTATGGGAGGACACCCAAGGAGGGGATGATCGGCCTGCTCCTCCTGGAGAAGGCCCTCGCCACCGAACGGCTCCTGCTGGCCCAGTGCGCCTTCGACGGCAAGGCCCTGAGCGCCATCTCCGACCCTGAGCGCTTCGACCCCAAACTCAGCCCGCGGATCTTCCCCGCGCGCCTGCGCTGGACGGTGGAGTCCCCAGGCGCGGGTCTGCCCCCGCGCCCCGCTGGTTTCGTCCCTGTCGATCGCGGCGCGCAGCTCGCGGACCTGGCCGCCCTGCTGCGGGGGGCCGCCGCGCTCAGCTGGCTGGCGGATCCCAGGCAACCCAACCCCCTCCTGCGGCGGCTCTTCGAGGGGGACCCCTTTGGGGAGCCGGGGATCGGCGGGACCTCCGCCTCCTCCACCAACAAGACTCCTCCCTCCCAAGGGGCCGGGCTCTCCAGCGGGGTGATCTCCTGGGAGAAGCACACCAAGGGCCTGATCCAAGGCTACTGCCTGTCCTGCCATTCTCCGCCCGGCCCGAACGGCGGGTTCTCGGTGACGAGCTACAGCAACCTGCTCAAGGGGGGAAACCACCAGAAGACCAACCCCATCCTCGTCCCGAAGGATCACGGCAAGAGTCTGCTCTGGCAGATCCTGACCCCCACGCCGCCCAAGGGCTTCGACCGCATGCCCCAGTTCGGGCCCTACCTCAAGCCGGCGGAGATCCAGTTGATCGCGGACTGGATCGACGGGGGCGCCCTGGAGAAGGATCCGGGTGGTCGCGAGGTCCGTCCCCGGCCCGGTCTCGACAGCCTGCAGGTCTGCCTGCGGATGATGGCAGCCTCCTTCAGGGACCCGACCTCGGGAGCGCTGGTGGATCGGGCCGACCTCCAGGGGCGCGGGCAGGCCGTCTTCGCCGATTCCCTGGGGCAGGCCCTGCTGGCCCTGGCCGAGGCTCTCGAGGTGCGGCCGGAGGAGAGCCTCGCCCGGACTCTGCTCATGAGGAGCATGGAGTTCGCGAGTCGTTACCTCCTGGGCAAGGATGGGGAGGTCTTCGCGAGCTTCGACCTCGTGGCGGGGAAGGCCAGGGCCGGCGAGGCCGACCTCGGGCCGGCCGCCCGGCTGCTGACCGGGCTGCTCGAAGCCTCCCGCGTCCTGCGGCGCAGCGACCTCCGGGCGCGGGCTTTGCGGGCGGCAGCCGCCCTGCGGGCCAGGTTCTTGGACCAGGGAGGGCTGAGGCGCAGCTTCGCCACAGGGGAGGCCCTGCGGCTCGACCCGGGAACGGCGGCGGGGGTTCTGGATTTCCTCGCGGTCGAGGCGCGGGTGGGGACCGACCCTGGAGCAGCGCAGCGCTACCGGGATTTCTTCAAGCAGCTCAAGGGGATGGGGCTCATCCTCGCCGAGTGGCCGGAGGCGGGCGAGGCCTTTGGCGACGGAAACCCGGACAGCGATGGGGACGGGGTGCCCGAGGTGGGCAGCGCGGGGCTCCCCCCCTTGTTCGCGGCCGCGGTGGTCAATGGGGATTTCGTGGCGGGGCGGGGCCTTCCCCAGCGGCCTATCCATTATTCCCGGGACGTCCTCCCCCTTCTCCTGCAGAAGTGCGGGAGCTGCCACGCGGGCGGGAACCGGCGCGGAGACTTCGCCCTGGACAGCTTTGGCGATCTCTTCAGGGGCGGGGCTTTTCGGGACCGGACGCGCATCCTCGTGCCGGGAGACCCCGGGGCCAGCTTCTTCTACCAAAAGGTGGAGCTGCGCAAGCCCCCCTTCGGAGTGCAGATGCCCCTAGGCTTCCCCCCCCTGGGGGGCAGCGGTCGGGCGCTGCTCCGTTCCTGGATCCAGGGAGGGGCCCGCAGGGACTGAGGCATGCTCGGGCAGGCTAGGAGAGGAGGGAGGACCTGGCCCTGGGGCCTGGGGGCGGCGCTCGTCCTCCTGCTCCTCGCCCTCTGGGTGCACGACCCCCGGGGACTGCACTTCAAGGCCGACGATTTTCCCACGATCGCCTACGCGAGCGAGTTCGGGCGGGTGCTCCGGGACTTCGCCGGGCCCCAGTACGACCTGAGTTTCTTTGTGTTCCACCGGCCTCTGATCACCCTCTCCCTCTGGGGGGACTTCCAATTCTTCGGGGTCCAGCCCCTGGGCTTTTTCGTGATGAACCTCCTGGCCTTTTGGATTTCCCTGGTTCTGCTCCAGCGGATCCTCGCCCTCGCGATGGGGGGGGCCGCCGGGGAGATCGCCGGGTTGGTTCTCGCCCTGCTCTGGCTCTTCCACCCCGTCCCCATCGCTTCCCTGGAGTGGGTGGTGGGGCGGGTGGACACCCATGTCGTCCCCTGGATCCTGGCGGCGGTCTATTTCCATCTCCGGGCGCGCAGGGGGGGAGCGGTTTGGCCCGTCTGGCTCTCCGCCGTTCTCGCCCTGCTGACCAAGGAGTCCGCCCTGGGCCTTCCCCTGATCCTCCTGGGGGTGGACCTCCTGGACCGGGGGAAGAATGCCCCGAAGCAACCGGGCCTCCCCTCGCTCGTCTTCCTGGTTCTCATCCCCCTGAACCTCCTCTTTCGTTGGATCTATCTCGGACAACTCCTCGGAGGCTACGGCTTTTTGAAGGCCGCCCGCCTCGACCTCCCCGCCATGCTCGAGGGTCTTGCCAACACCCTCTCCCTCTCGCTCTTTCCGCGGGAGGTCTCCAGCCCCCTGCTCCAGTGGGGTCTCCCCGCTCTCCTCGTGGCAGGCCTTCTCCTCTTCTGCCGGCAGGCGGGAAAAGGGGGCTGGCGGCGCCTGGCCGGCATCCTTCTGCTGGGGATGGGGCTCTTCGGACCGCTGGCCCTGCTGCTGCCTTCGATGCGGGATCCCGCCAACCAGCGCTACGCCTATCTGGCCTGCATGGGACCTTGGCTCGGAGCCCTGGCCCTGCTCCAACTCCCCGCCCGTGAGGGGTCGCGGCCCAGGACCCTCTCCCCCCTGTTTCTCCTCGCCCTGCTCTGGCTCCTTCCCGCCCAGACGCGGGAGAAGGGCCGAATGGCGGTGCATGACCGCTTCGTCGCCCAGACCCTGCGCCTCATGGGAGAGGCCGCCCGCATGGAGGCGGGCATTGCGCCGAACCTGCCCCTGGTCCTCTCGGGCCGGGCCGGGGCGGCCTGCCATCCCCAGCGCTTCCTCTGGGGTCTGGGTTCGATTCAGAAGCCTCCCTTCGTGCGCGCGCCCCAGTTCCAGCGGGAGGTGGTCAGCCTGCGCGCCCTGCATCCGAGCGCCACCCCCGTCCCCGAGTCTCTCGCCGCCGCCGGCCTCAAGGCCGTGGTCCGGGTCCGGGAGGATGGTGACAGCCTGCGCCTGGTCCTCCGCCGGGCGCAGAGGGTCCGCGAGGCCCGCCCCCTCGGTTTCACGGGGCGCCTCGATCTCGCGGTACAAAAACGCGCCAAAGCCCAGGGGGACAGGGGACCGGGTTTCGCCCTTGGGCCCGGGTTCGGGGGAGAGGTGGCCCTCTGCACCAGCCTGGGCTCCTACCTGCTCCGGCTCCCGACGCGGCCCCGGGAGCGCCTGAGCCTGTGGGAGCTGCTCACCCTTCCCATCCAGTCGGAGGGCGCTCCGCTGCCCGGCCTCTGGATCCTCTGGAACGCCTTCGATCTCTGTCCCGAGCAGCCCCTCCAGCTCTTTTGGCGGGAAGGGGGGGAAGTGGTGCACGCCCGCCTTTTTGTTGACCGGGCCTTTACCAAGGGGTTGGCCCGCGCCATGGAGGGAGCCCGTCGATGAAGCGGCCCAGGACCTGGACCCTCCTGGTGGGGCTCATGGGCTCCGGCCTGGGAGCGGCATCCCCTTTTTCGCAGGGAGCGCCCCCCGCCCTCGAGTTCGTCAGGATGCAGCGCAGGCAGTGGGGGAGTTCTGAAATAAGGGTCCTGAGGCGGCGGGGGAGGATCGTCGGGGTGGTCCTCCAAAAGGCGCCCCCCTCCCTCGAGGGGATCGAGTTGCCCTTCGCCTTTCCTTTTCCGACTTCCTGCGAGCGGATCGAGGTCTGGGAGCCTCCCGGAGGCAAGGGCCTGGTCCTTTTCGAGGCCGGGGTGCGGGAGGACCTCTGGGTGCATGTGATCCGTCGCTGGGGGGAGTCCTTCCACGGCTACAGCTTGAAGGTCCCGGGCGGGCGCCTTCCGCCTCTGCGCTTTGCTCCCATCATGGACCTTGCGGGGGAGACTCTGAGTTTCCTTTACGAGGACCGAGGGGGGATCCACTTCGAGGTGCACTCCTTTACGGCGCGGGCCCTGCCGGTTCTTTTCAGCAGGACTCTCGCTTCCCTTCCCACCCGGGTCCAGCTTCAGACGGTTTTGCACGATCCTTGGATCGAGGTGCGTGTGGATGGCGCGAGGTGGAAGGGACCCGGGGAGCGGGTCTTCCGCGAGGGCTCCTTCCGGGAGGATCGCTTCCTTCACCCGCTCGCGGCCTTTCCCATTCCCTCGGTCCCCCTGCTGGACCTGGGAGGCATCCCCGAGAAGGGGGAAAAAACCGCGCAATTCTTTTTGAAAAACCCCGGGCGCCTGCCTCTGCCCCTGCAATGGTCCTTTTCCAAGAAAAGCGGCTGGAAACTCAGGATCCGTCCCCAGGCGGGGACCCTCAAGCCGGGGGAGAAGCGCGCCTTTACCCTCAGGGTCCAGGATGGGGGGCCGGGCGGGAGCCCGACCCTTTCCCTGGGCCTGATTGCCCGAAGCCCCAGCGGGGGAGGGGATCCTCTCGTGGAAATCCCCCTGCGGGGCCGGCGGAGCGCGGTCCCCGACCAGACTCCCCCGGAGCTGCGCCCGGAGCGGATCCGGCTGCGGTTCGCGCCGGAGATGCGCATCCTTGTGGAGGGCCTGCCGGGAGCGGTCCGTGACAGCCATCCCCCGATCCGCTTGGGAGGACCGGGGGGCAAGGAGGCCCTGGCCTCCGAGGACGGGGCCTTCCGTCTCCTTGTTCCGCGGACACCTGGGGGGAAGGTCCTGCTCTGGACCCAGGACGCCCTCGGCAACCGCGGCCGCCCGATTTCCGTGGGCCGGCTCGAGGACCGGGAGCCGCCCAAGTGGGATCCGTCCAGGATCCGACTGAGCCTTCCCGTAAACGGCAAGGTGCAGCTCCTGGGCGCTCCTGGCGCACTCCGGGATGACACCCCTCCCCTGGAACTCGAGGTCGAGATCGACGGGAAAACCCTCCCCAAATCCTTTCCCGTTCGCCGGGATGGATCCTTCCGGCTGCGCCTCGCGGCTCGGCCCGGGCAGCGCATCCTCCTGGTTGCTCGGGACAGTTCCGTTCCCTCCAGGCGCTCGCTCAAGCTGCCGGTGGGGATCGTCCTCCCCTATCTCGAGCGAAGCAGTTCCAAGGAGGCCTTGCTCCACGGTCCCCCCTTTGCTCCCTTCGAGCTGATCTTTCGGGCGGGCAAGACCCCTCTATCCAAGCGGAGGGGACGCTTGGACTCCAAGGGCAGAGCCAGTTTCGCCCTCCACCAAAAACTCTGGAGGGTCGAGCGGGTCCGCGTCCAGGACCCCGCCTCGGAGCGCTGGTATGAGCTGCAATGGAAATAGCCGCTCCCCGAGGGTGGGAGCGGCGAGGAGCTTCGGGGGCCTGGCCCGAGTTCGGCCCCGACCGAGGATCTGGGAACCGGAACGCAATGGCTCCGATAGGCTCAGAACCATAGTGGCATGAGGATGGGAGAGGGCCGGATGTCTCCCTCCTGATCCCCGAGCCGGATCGGGTTTCCCTTGTCGTCCACCCAGACGCCCTTTTTGTTGGGGAAGCCCCGCCATGCCAGGTATTTTTGCTTTTGGGCTCCGGTCAAGGGCTTTCCGTTTCGGAGGATGCGCACCCTGTCGTCCAGGATGGTGTTGGTTCCATCCCTGTTTTTCCCGTCCACGGGGACGATGAACTGGACGATCCCCATTCCACCCAGGCCGCCCAAGTTCCCGGCCATCGACCGGCTGGGAGGGAAGGCGTATTTTTTGGAAAAGGGCTCCGAAGAGGTTTTCCCCAAACCGGAGACCCCGCCATCCGCGCTCACCGAGAAGGAATTGTCCTTTTCACCATAGGTCCCGCCATGCACATGGAGGTCAATGCCCTTTCTCGAGGCGAGGATGACCATTCCCCCTGATCCTCCTCCTCCGGCGCCTCCCCATTGGCTGCTTCCCCCGGGTTCGCCCCCACCCCCGTCTCCACCGTTGGCGCTGATCTGCCCCTTGGGACCGACGATGATCTTGCCGAGGGCGTAGACGAGGACTGCACCTCCTCCTCCGCCCCCTCCGGCGCCCTTTTCGTCGAGACGGAAGTTCGGGCGATAGTAGCGGTCGCCCCCGCCTCCTCCTCCGCTCCCTCCAAAGGGTCGGAGGATTTCCCCGTGGATGAGCCGCTTTTGATGGACATCCACCGCCCATCCCCAGAAATCGTTGTCCTTGCGACGATCGAAGAGGAGGAGAGAGCCGGGGGCTCCTCCCAAGACCTTGCTTCGGCCCTGGCCAAAACCCCCAAAGCCGATCTGTTGGACATTGCGGAGCGTTTTGGGATCAAAGCGGAGGGGGAAATAGGGGTCTCCCTTGGTGGAGAAGCTCCCACCACCCCCTCCCGCGCCGGAGATCCCGCCCGTGGTGTTGGCCAATCCTCCCACCCCGCCCAGTCCGAGGATCCCGAAGGGGCCGAAGCCCATTTCGCCTCCAGGGCTGTGTCCGGTGGAGTTGGGGGATCCCCGCCCTCCCGCGCCCCCGGCGGGTCCGGGCTTACCCCCGGGAGAGGGGAAGTTGGCGGAGTTCAAAGTGTCTACGTTGGGTGCGTTCTGTCCATCGCCATCCAGCCGCCCGTTTACGACCAGGTCACCGAGGGAGACCAGGATCAGGGGGTTGGGGCCTTCGGCGTGGACGCGGATTCCCTGGTCGATTTGGACTCTGTTGAAAACAAAGATCCCCCCTTTGAACACCTTGGATCCAATCTTTTGGCTGGCGGTGTTCAGCACCAGGCTTTTTTTGGGCTGGAAAACGGTCTGGGCTTGGAGCCCAGGGGCGCCGAGCAAAGCGAGCAGAAGGGACGAGGGAAGAAAGGGGAAGCGGGTGGATTCCATTGCTGTCCTCCTGGAAAAGGAAAAGGGGGCTGTCCAGGAAGAAATAGGCGCGAAGGGGAGCCCGCGTAATGCGTCCTACTTGCAAATCATTGTTTTTTTGGTGGGAGGAATCGCTTCCCCCCTCGGGCTAGGTCGCGCCCGGGGTCTGGTTGAGCGAGGTGAAGTGGGAGGTCACCACGCGCCAGTCTTTGCCGGGGAAGAGGACGAGGGCCATGCTGAGATGGCCGCCGGTCTCGACCTCGTGGCCAGTGGGATCCACCTGGAGCAGGTTCCACTCGAGGACGACCGAAGAGAAGCGATCCTCGAAGACCTGGATCCTGGGGTTCTTGAAGGAGAGCTTGACGTTGTCGAGGTAGCGGAATTCCTGATCGAGGGCTTCCTCAAAGGCTCCCCATCCCTGGTCCAGGCGACCCGAGTGGTCGATGTGCAGGAATTTGGGGTTCGTCCAGAAGTACGACCGAAAGGTCTTGAGATCCTGGCTGTTAAAGGCTTGGCGGATCTCACGGAGTCGGTCTTCGATGGCTTTGATCGTTCCTGAGCTCATGGTCCTCACAGATGCTCATGGTCTCGGTCGGAGGAGATCCCTCCGGCCACGAATGGACGAAATCCGAATGACTGGTCCCCAGAGGGCTTTCTTCCCGAGAGCCGCAGCCTGGAGCCACTCAATCGAAACGGTTGATAAGGGCGATCTAGTGGTTTTTCAAACCTTTGTAGAAAGGCTCCTTTTCCTTTTCGTATCGAATCTTACCGAGGACGATGGCGGTCTCAACGAAGGATTTGTAAGAGAGAGGGTCCCCGTCCAGGATCAGGATGTCCGCGTCCTTGCCGACCTCCAGGGAGCCGATCCGGTCGTCCACTCCCAGGATCTTGGCGGCTTGGAGGGTGATGGTGGAGAGGGCCTTCTCATTGTCCATTCCGCCACGGACGGCGAAGCAGGCATCCATGAAGGGGGTGTTCAGATCCCGGCCCAGGAGGCCCCCGAGGCCCATTCCGTTTCCGCCGAACCGCCCGGGGGGAGGAGTGACGGTCAAAGGAACCCCAGCCTTGGCCAGGATGTAGGGGCCTTGGATGTTGGAGCCGTTCTCTTCGATGCGAGTGGGGTCGGGCTCCACGTGGACTCGGGGCTGAAGAATACAGGAGGAGTGGGTGGCGGCGATTTCATCGGGGATGATCCAGGCCTCGACGGGTCCATTGAGGACGATGCCTTTGCCAAGGAGTTTGGCGAGCCTCAAGGCTTCGCGGATCTGGGACACGGTCCGCGCTCCGGAAATGAGGAGTTTGGCCTTGCCTTCGAGGATGGGGAGGAGGGCGAGGCTGGCCTTGTCCGCCTTGGGGGCCTTGACCTTGGTGTCCCCGGCGACTTTTTTCGCTTCATAGGCCGCTTTCTCCTTCTGGTACTTCCGGGTTTTTTCCAGGGCTTCTCTCAGCTTTTTCCAGGCGGAGGGGGAGGAGGGAACAGACATGGATTTCAATGTTCCCGCCTTGACGAGGATCTCGTCCAGCTCCCTGGGGATCAGCCTGAGGACTGCGGAATTGCCCGAAGGGAGGGTCCCCCCACGGGCGGGCATGTAGAGGTAACTGGTGATTCCGACCGCGATCGCCCTCCGGATCGTCTGGTCAAAGGGGTTGTAGTAGTCCTGAAAATCCTTGGACGGCCTGCCTCGCAGTCCCAAGGCAGGGGCCTGGACCATGATGAAGCCGGGGGAAATGTGCTTGTCCTTGGCGTCGAGGATCTTGCACCCCTTGGGGAGGTCCAGATGGAAACCGAAGGCTTTGATCTTGCCGTCCTCGACCAGAAGGGTGGCGTCCCGAACCACCTTGCCGTCTCCGATGTGGAAGGTTCCTCCCTGGATGGCCAGGGGCCGGGTTTTGGCCTTCTTGGCGGTTTTTTTCGCCGGAGCCTTGGGGGTGCTGGGTGGGGCGGCCTTTTTACTCCGCCGGCTCGAAGGACGAGTCTGGGAAGAAGCCCCGAGAGCGAGCATCCCAGTGGCGAGGGCGATCATTGCGTAGCTGCGTTTCATTTCAGTCTTGGTCCTGGTTTGTTCCTTCCATGTTTCGGGCTTGAAATGCCTAGTCCTGGTCTTGGTCCGAGGGGAGGGGGTGGACCCTGCGCCCTTCGAAGTAAATGGCCTCGAGTCTGGTCGCCGGGCCAAAGGGGGTCCCCACCAGGTGGATCAAGTTGGCGGCCCTGCCTTTTTGGATGAAACCCAACTCCTTGTCGACTCCCAGTGACTTGGCGACTTCACCGGTGCAGAGGGAGACGAGCTTGGCCAAGGAGATGCCGGCCTGGCGGAAGCGACTCATCCGGAAGGAGAGGCTCGCCAGGGAAGCGGCGTTGTCTCCGGGAACCAGGGCGAGGGGGACGCCTGCGTCGAGGAGGCGCTTGGCCGGGCAGATGAACCATTGGGTGTCCTCGGCGAAGGCCAGCTGCACGGGGAGGACCACGCGAGCCTTGTACTTCTTGAGGAGGGGGATGACCTGGTCCAGGGTCTCCCGGGAGAGGCGCGAGTACTTTTGGACCACGGTCAAAGAGATTTTGTAGGTTTCCAGGTAGGAGGAGAGGGCTCTCAAGCCTTGGAGCAACTCTCCCAGGCCGCCGACCTGGAGGACGAGGGGACGTTTGCCCTCGAGGACTTCTGCGAGGACGACCAGCTTGGGGTCCTCCTTGGGGGCGGCCTTTTTCTTGGGGGCCGGTTTGGGGGCAGTCTTTTGGGCCGGCTTGGTCCTTGGCTTTTGGGGGGCGGGTTTCGGAGCCGGTTTCGGGCTTGGTTTGGGACTCGGCTTGGGGCTCGGCTTGGGGCTCGGCTTGGGAACAGGCTTTGGGGTCGGCTTGGGATGGGATCCCTTTCCCTTGCTCGGCGTCCCTTTGCTCGGGGAGGAAGCCTTGGAAGGGCCGGCTGTTTTGCCTTTTTTGGGGGCAGCCGCCTTCTTGCGGGCTTTGAGGAGTTGGACGGCTTTGTCGAAGTTCGTTTGGATCGCTTTTTGGGCATTGGAGCCGTAGCCCATGCGGAGCCAGAGGAAGAGCCCGTCTTTGAGCACCCATTTCTTGGGATCGCCGATCCCGATGCGCAGAACGGATTCTTGCCCAACGATTCCCGTGCGCGAGGGATGGACAGCCACGGTGGTGACGCCTCCCCGGAGGAGGTCTCTCCAGAGGGTGTTGTTGGGGTTCACCATGGAGCTGGCTTTGGCGGTGGGGTTGAAGGCAAAGCTCCCCGAACTACGGGCGGAGGGTTGGGGCATGCGCCGCCTGCGCCGCCTGTGGGGGTTGGGTCTGCCTGGCCGTTTCAGCTGGGGCGCCGTGGAGGCGGGGAGGGCAGCGTGGACGAGGCCGGGGATCAAGGCTCCACCTTCGACTCGTTTCATCGAGGGAGGGATGCGAAGTTTCGCGCCCATGTCCAGGATCTTGCCCTTGCGGACCAGGACCGTCTGGTTCCTGAGGACCTTGCCGCTTCCGTCATAGACATCGACGTGGAGGAAGGCGATGTCCTCCGCCTTCTTGTCGAGGACCTTCTCGGCCGGGGTTCGTTTGTCCTTTTGGTCTTCGTCTGCGCGCGTTTTCGCTCCCAGCCTGGGAGCGAGACTCCCGAGGAGGAGGAGTCCCGTGAGGAGGGAGAGCGTTCGTTTCTTGGTCGACATGATCTGTACGCCTTTACTTGCTTTTGGATCTCTTGCTTGCATCACCCGCATCCGGGTTAGAACTTGCGTCGCTTGTGGTTTTTTCCACCCGGGTCGCAGTTGTAGTAAAAGGTTCCGTTCACCATGGCCCGGCGGACATAGTTGCGGGGGTCGAGGGGATCTCCAGTCCAGAGGACGAGGTCAGCGTCTTTGCCCACCTCGATGCTTCCGACCCGGTGGTCCGCGCCGATGAATCGGGCGGGGTTGATCGTGAGTCCCCGGATCGCGTAGGAGTCGGGCAGCCCGAGACGCACTGCCATGGCCGCTTGGACCGAGAGTTCCTCCTGGGGGACGACAGGGGCGTCCGTGTTGATCGCGATGCCATCCCGGCCGACCCCCGGGACTCCCTCGGGCCAGCCCAGCTTGCCTCCGAGAGCCCATCCCGCCGCAAGGCCGATGAACCGGCTGGTGTCACGATCGAACTGGTACTGCCGCGGCCCCAGGGCGATGGGGACTCCCCGCTTGAAGGCTTCTCCCGCCAGGCGGTAGGCGTCGAAGGTTCCGTGATCCACAAAGGTCCAGAGCCCGAACTCGTCGTGCAGCTCTCTCAGGGTTTCCAGGCAGACCTGGTAGGCCTGGGTGTGGACGCTGACGGGATACTCGTTGCGGAAGAGGCCGCGCAGGTATTCGAGGTCGGGTTGGAACTCGGGCTTTTCCTTGAGCTTGCCCGCGTCGTAGGCCTCCCATTTCTGGTAGTAGGCGCGCCCTCGCTCGAACATGGCCCGTAGGCCGAAATTCATGCCGATCCTCCCCGCGCCCATGTCCCCCGCGCGGCGCTCGGGGTTGCCCGCCTGGGCGACCTTGAGACTGCCCGGGAAGCGGATCAGGGCTTCGCTGGCGCTTCTGCCCGCAGTCTTGGTCAGAGTGCCGAAGCCTCCCGAGTTGGAACCCGAGCCGGGGATGTAGAGGACGGAGGTCACTCCACCGGCGAGGGCGCGCTTGATCTGTGGATGGTGGATGCCGACCAGGTCGAGGGTCCGAAACTCGGGGTTGGTCGGATGGACGGTGTCGTTGAGGTCCCAGCCCGCCCCCGCGATGTGGCAGTGCAGGTCAACGAACCCTGGGAGCAGCCAGCCATCCCCCAGCTCGACTCTTTGGTAGCCTTGGGGGATCTTGATTTCCGAGGCTGGTCCCACGGCAAGGATCTTGCCCCGGTGGACCAGGACCACCCCGTCTTCGATGGGGGCTGAGGTCACAGGGAGGATGCGGCTCGCGAAAAGGGCGAGGTCCTTCGAATCGAAATCCTTGGGACCCCATTTGGCCACCTTGTAATCCTTTTCCTCCTTGGGCCGGTGCCCGAAGTCGATCTTGAAGGTCGCGGCCTGGGCCGGGCTCTTCCTGGGAGAAGTATCCTTCTCCTGCCCCAAGAGAGGAGAGAGGAGAAGGGTGGCGGTGAAAAAGACGGTGTAAGGGTTCTGGATCCGATGCATCATTTGTTCTCCCCTGCGTTTTCCTGGAGGCCGTTCGCGGTCTTGGCGCTGTTGTCCACGGCCAGCTTTCCATGCACCCATACTTTGAGAATCCGGCTGCGAAGATCGAAGGGGTCCCCACTCAGGAGGACGAGGTCAGCGTCGCAACCTCGGTCGATCCTGCCGATCCTTTTGTCCAAGCCGTAACCCGCCGCGGGTGCACCGGTAATGGCCTTGCGCGCCTGCTTGGGGCTCATGCCCTGAGAAACCGCCCAGGCAGCGTGGACGGGAAGGAACTTGGTTCCTGCCTGCGCCCTTGTAATCAGGGCGATGTCCAGTCCCTGGCGATCCAGAGCGTCCGCGAGGGAGTGGTAGACCCCCTTCTCCATGTAGCCCAGTTCCTCGGGGCGGAGAAGAATCGTCAGCCGCGTTCCCTTGGGGAGCTTGAGGGGGTGTTCGGCGATTTCACGAGCGGATCCCTGGAGGACGAGCTGGAGTTTGGATTGGACCAGGACGCTGTCCACGGCGGCCTGGGCCGCGTCCCGGTTGGCGCAGCTGACGACCAGAGCGGCCCCGTCCTCGAAGACCGCCCGGAAAGGTTCCAGGCTCTTGTTGGTCTTGTCCTTGGTTTCCTCCTCCGGTTCGCTTTCGGCTTTGCTTGGGCTCCCTCCTCCTTCGGTCCTGTCCAACTCAAAGGTGATGGGGATGGGGACGGGAGCGTTCTTGACACTTCCTTCCATGTGATCCCCCGAAACCTCCGCTTCGATGTTCACAGAAGCGCCTTGAATTTTGGCCTTGAAGGTCAGGCGGGGAGGGTTCCAGTCCCCGGTGAGTTGGATCTTGCGAGGCCCGGTCATTTTGGCCTGAAGGGTCGCTTGCACCTTGGAACCGTTCAGACTCATGATCACCTTGAGTTCCGAACGCATGCTTCCTGCTTTGACCGTTCCCTTCCAGGTCCCGCTGATGGGATCCTTCTTCTGCTTCTTGGGTTTGGGGCTCGGGGCGGGCTTGGCCTTTGCGACCTTTTTTGGGTAGAGGTAGTCCTTGGCTTTTTTGAGGATGCCCTGGATCTGCGCCACCCCGCTCTTGCCTCCCCGGGAGAGGAGCAAGCGGATGCCCGCAATCTCCTTGAGCACAAAATCCTCCCGGTCCCCCTTGGGGTCCAGGTAGGTTTTGACTGCAGGAACGCGGGAACTGACCGGACCCGAATCGTCCGGGCTTACGAAAAGGGTGGTGATCCCCGCCTCGAGGGCGTCTCGAAAGGCGGGATCCCTCGGATCCAGGGCCGCGGCCACGTCGACACTGGTCGAGGCGGTGATCCTGGTCCCGGAACTCTGGTGGAGGCCAAGCTTGGAGGCGGCCGCGATCATGCCGGGCATGAGGACGGCGCTGGGAAACTCGAGGATCTTGGCGCCGGGTGGGATCAGGGCTTCGGGACCGAAGTCGAGGATCTTGCCGTCCTGGACGACGACGAGGGAATTGTGTTGTTCGGTTCCATTTCCCAAGAGGATGCGCCCGCAGCGGAGGGCGAAGGTCTCCCGCACCCTCTTTTTCGCATAGGCGTTCTTGCCGTCCACCCAGACTTCGAGGATGCGGGTGCGGGCGTCGAAGGGGTCCCCGGTGAGAATGATGAAGTCGGCGTCCTTGCCTTCTTCGAGAGAACCGATCCGGTCGGCGACGCCGCTGGCTCTCGCGGCTTCGAGGGTGATGGCCTTGATGGCTTCGTGTTCCGGGAGGCCGTAGCGGCAGGCCAGGCCCGCGAGCATGAGGAGTTTGTCCAGGTCGCGGTCCGTGCCGGGGACGAGGGCGATCGGCACACCGGCCTTGGAGAGGATGCCGGCTGTAGCCGGTGCGTTGAAGGGCTTGCCTCCCGGGATCCGGTAATCCCCCTGGAGCGGGTGGGCGGGATCCAGGGGGAGGCTCAAGATGGTGGTGACGGCTTGCTTCCCCAGCTCCGCCTTGAGCGCGGCGGCTTCGAGAGGACGATCCAGCACGATCGAGGCTCCAAGGCGCCTGGCGAGGTCGAGACCCTGCAGGATCTCCCCCGTGGTCTCCGCGTGGAGGTGGATGGGGAGCTTGCCCTGGGTGACCGCCCGGAGCGGACCGAGGTCGGTCCTCTTGCCGAACTCCGGGGTGGTCCGGAGCTTGGGATCCTTGGCGAGGTCGAAGGCTTTTTCCAGGATCTCGATCTGACTGGAAAGGCTGGTACCCCACTGCTTGCGGGCAGGGCGGAGGGGATTGTCCGCGGTGGGGGCCGCAACGGGCTCGAACACGGGAGGGGGGACCCTCGAGTTCCGGGTCAAGTTGATATCGAGGCCGGCGGCGTTGGAAAGGCTGCGGGCGGCCTCCCCGGGACCCGCGAGCTTGACGACGGAGCCCAGGCCGGGGACGAGCCGGCTTTTTCCGGGAGAAAGGTACATCGAGGTGATGCCCCCGGCGAGGAGCCTGCTGTGATCCGCGAAGGAGTCGAAGTTGTCCTCGGCCACGAGGTCGGGCCGGATGTTGTCCTCCACGTCCCGGGCGGCCAGGCCTGTGTAGGCAGCGACGATGCCCGGCATGAGGGTGTTCCGGGAGGCGTCGATCACCTTGGTCCCCTTGGGGATGGGGCCCTTGTCCTTTTGGATCTTGAGGATCTTGCCATCCTGGAGGTAGATGCGAACTCCCTCGAGGACACGACCGTCGCCCACGTAGACCCGGCCCGCGCGGATGCAGGTGCTCGGAACCTGGGCGCTGGAGGTTTTGGCCTCCGGAGCCTTGGGGGTCGTGGATTGTGCGGGGACCGCCAGGGAGAAGGCCCCGAGGCAGAGGCCTCCCAAGCTGGATTTCAAGAGTCTTCCCCTCATTTGCCTCGACCTCCTCCGGCCGAGGTCCGGCTGCCCTTGACTCCGGTCAGCGCCTTGACACGGGGGTCCTTGCTCCGTTGGTAGATCAGCTTGCCTCCGGCCAGCAGGTGGGTTACCACGCTCTCAGGTTCGAAGGGGGGCGCGGAGCGAACCTGGATAAAGGCTTCCATTCCCTTTTGGATCTTCCCCACCCGCCTGGAGAGCCCGAGAACGGCGGCGGCCTCAGTGGTGAATCCTTCGAGAGCTTTTTCGGGACTCAGGCCGTAGCGGATGGCGGTTCCGCATTGCCAGGTGGGGTAGTTCAGGGTTGGGCTCGAGCTGCGTCCCCAACGCCCGGAGGTCGCGGGGGTGGTCAGGGCGAAACGAAGACCCGCGTCGGCGAAGACCCGGGCCGGGCTGACCCGTTTCTGGTCCTTGGTGATGGGGTCGGTTTCGATGATCTCCAGATTGGGATCCAGGACCAGGGGAATCCCCCGCAGCTTGACAAAGGGCTGGAGGAGCTTGACCGCCTTGTAGCAGTCTCCCCCCAGAACAAAGGTCACGGGGAAACGGAAGCGCTGGCAGAGCCGGATGGCCGCGGGCACATCCGTCGCTCCGGGGATGTAGAGCATGGCGCGGATCTTCCCCTCGAGGAGGTCGACCAGGGGTTTCTTGAGGGGATCGAGAACCTCTTCGAATTCCTTCTTGGTGGTGGCTCCGTTGGCCTTGTCCTCCTCGAACTCTTTCTTTCTCCGTTCGAAGTCGCTCTTGGCGTTCTTGGCATCCTCCAAGGCGGTCAAGATGGTTCGGTAGTGATCCGCCCTGCTTCCCCGTGTCGGTTTGAGAGAGATCTTCAGGACCGAGGGCTCGAGGATCTGCATTTCCTCCGGGGTTTTTCCCCAGGGTTGGAAGACTCCGCCTGTTCCCCCGATGGCGCAGGCGTTTCCGGGGACGACATGGATCACGCCGTACCCCGCGCGCCGGCAGTTCTCGAAGAAGGTGTCGACGGGGTTGATGGAGTCCATCACGCTGAGGAAGGGGGTCACAGGCATGGACTCATTTTCCCTGTCCATTCCTCCCGAGCCGTGGGCCAGCACGAAGGCGGGCATCACGTATCCCTTGCGGGCGTCGATGACGCGGGCGTTCCAGGGGACTTGGATGTCCTTGCCGATCTCCCGGATCTTGCCGTCCTTGATCAGGATGGTCACGTTCTCGAGAGTGCTCCCCGGCTCGAGCATGACCTTGCCCGCCCGGATGGCGAGCTGGTCCTGGGCCTTGGAGGCCGGGCCGAGGAGGAAGGGGGTGAGGGAAAGGAGCGAAACTGCGAGGAGCTTGTTCATCGGTACCAAAAGGTTGAAGGAACGAAAGATACGGTGCTGGTTCTTGGAGGAAGGACCTTGGATCGGGAGGTTCATCAGCGCTTGGCCTCCCCTTGGACGGTTCTCCCTGAAATCAGGACCCTCACGGGGTGGCTGCCCAGGGAGAGAGGATGTCCCGACCAGAGAACGAGGTCGGCGTCGAGACCCTTTTTGATGCTGCCTACGCGATCGGCGATCCCCAGGATGTCCGCGGGGACGGAGGTGACCGCCGCGAGGGCCTGCTCTCGGCTGAGGCCGCCACGCACGGTGAAGGCCGCCTCCTGGATCAGTGGGAGCCTGGTGATTCCGCGCCCCGTCTGGATCGCGAAACGGATCCCTTTTTTGGCGAGAAGGGTTGCGGTGTCCAAGTGGGGGGTGGCCCCGTCGGGGACCAGGCTCGCCGAGGGGGCGGTGAGGAGGACGGGGAAACCTGCCTTCTCGAGCTGGTCCAGTGCGAAGTAGGCCTCGGAGGCCCCGTCGATGACGATTTTGAGCCCGAACTCCCTGGCCAGCCGGAGAGCGGTCCGGATGTCCTGATCGGCCCGGGCCGTCATGCGGCAGCGGATCTTGCCTTGGAGGGTGCCCAGGAGGACCTTGGTTCCCCGGTCGGGTTCGCGGCGGACCTTGGTGTCCCGATATTTCATGGCTTTGTAAAAGGCTCGGCGGATCTCCCAGATGGTTCCCATGCGGGTCGTAGGCCTGCGGTTGTAGAGGGAAGTGGGCTTGCCCCAGCGGGGGGGGCGGTTGCCGTATCCCGGCAGGGTGCCGAGAGTGACGCGGAGTCCGCTCCCTGATTTCAGGAGGCGCTCCTGGAGGGGTCCCCCGGTCTTGAGGATGGCGTCGAGGCCTCCGATGACGTTGTAGCCACCCGGACTGACGCAGGCCGTGGTCACCCCGTTCTCGAGGGCGAAGCGGAAGGCGGGGCTCTTCAGGTCGATCGCGTCCTTGACCTGGATGGCCGGGGTGACTTCTTCGGACTGTTCGTTTTCCTGGTCGCTCGGGAGGCCGAGGGCGGTGTTGGCGTCAACGAGGCCGGGGGTGAGGAAGAGCCCGCTCGCGTCGATGACCTGGTCACTGGGCAGTGGTTCGACCTTGCCGACGGCCTGGATCTTGCCGTCCACGATGCGAACCGAGATCCCCTTGGTGAACCCTCCCTCACCCGTGAAGACCTGGGCTCCCTGGATGACGATCGGTTTCTCCTGGGCTCCGCCCGAGGCACAGAGGAGGGTAGCGAAAAGGCCGGACAACAGCCATTGCTGCGCTTGTGTGTTCATTGGATCTACTTTTCTCCCTGATTGGAGTTTTTCTTGGGCTGGGTCCTGGTCTTCCAGACCACCTTGCCGGAGCGGACCACGCAGAGGAGTTTGCTGCGCAGGTCCCAGGGGTCTCCGCTCCAGATGCAGAGGTCGGCGCGGCGGCCCTTGAGGAGGCTGCCCACCTGATCCTGGATTTTGAGCAGGGAGGCGGGGACCGAGGTCAAGGAGGCGAGGGCGAGCTTGGGGTCCAATCCCTGCCGGACGGCGGTCCATAGGGTGAAGCCGAAGCGCGGCAGGCCGGCCTTGTCGAAGCCTTCGCCGCTGAAGGCGAAGGGGATCTTGGCTTTGGCGAGCTTGAGGGGGAGGCGGAGGGCTTTTTTGGAGCTGTTGGGGCTGAGGGGGTCGAGGACGACTCCGATCTCCAGCTCCTTGATGCGGGGGAGGCTGAGGGCGGCCTCGTTGGCGTGAATGAGGAATCCCTCGAGCTTGTCCTCCTCGAAGAGGTCCAGCGCGGCTTGGATCTGGGGGAGGGTCCGGCAGGCGATGCCCACCACCCGGCCTCCTCCCAGCGCGGAAGCGAAGACGGAGAGCACCGGGTCGTTTCCCTTCTCAAGAGGGTTTCTGGCGTCCTCAAAGCTGTTGCGCAGGATGTCGACCGCTCCCAGGAGACTGGTGGGGGGGCGCCCCCGGTTGAGCACCGCGTTGGTGAGGGAGAGCTTGAGATAGGCTTCTCCCTGGGCTGTGAGGGAGGAGGGCCCTGGCTGGATCCAGGCTGCGCTGCCCCCGGCCAGGTTCCCGTCGTCGGGGGCCAGGGCGATGGTCGTGACGCCGCGGCGCAGGAGGGCTTTCCAGCGAGGGGCGAAGGGGTCGTAGGCGCTTTTTGCGTTCCATTTTGGAGCCATCGCGAAATTCCGCTCCCGCAGCTCCCCCGCTCGGGCGAGATCGGGGGGGAGGCAGTGGATGTCGATGAAGGCTGGTGTCACGACCGCTCCCTCGTAGACCAGTTTGTTCGGGGTCAGGGAGTCGAAGGGGAGGTCTCCCGGCTTTCCGCTCCGTTCCGCAACATCCTGGATGCGCCCCTTCTCGATCAGCAGGCTGCCTCTGGCCAGGACCTGTTGACCGGAGAGATGGATCCTTCCCGCGCGGACGACGAGCCGTTCTTGGGCGTGGGTCCTGGAGAGGAAGAGGGAGAGAGCGAGGAGGGGGAGGAACCCCCGCAGCTGAACCTTCATTGTTGTTCCTCAATCTTTTGCAGCTTGCTGCGTCTGAGAAGATAGATGGGGCGTGATCCGGGGGAGAGGGGGGCTCCCTTCCAGACGATCCAGGGGATGGTGGCCCGCTTGGAGAGCACTCCGCAAACCTTGAAGGCCGATGGCCCCAACATCGCGATGGCGTCCCTTTCGCTCGCCCCAAAGGTTGTTGCCCGCGCCGCCACCGCGGGTAGCAGCCTGGCATGGAGTTTCCCTCCCGAGCCCAAGGCTACGGGGATCCCTTCCTTGGCCAGGGTGGCCGCCGAATAGGCCCAATGCTGCTCCCGGAGGGCGAGGCGCCTGGCCGGGACCGAACTCTCTTCGGGGAGGGCCTGGGGGATGAGGAGGACATTGGCTTCTTCCCCCCGAATCTCCGCGGCGACCTTCCAGGCCTCGGTCCCCCCGGCGATCGTGAGATGCTTGAGGGAGTGGCGATGGGCGAGGTCGAGCAGAGCGAGGATCTCCTTGGCCCGGTGGATTTCGACGATGAGGGCCAGTTTCCCGTCCAGGATCTTGCGGAAAGCTTCGAGCTGGGGGTCTCGTTTGGGCCTTTTGGGATAGGCCGGACGTTTGGGGGCCTTGCCGGTCTTGGCTCCCTGGGTGGATGGGGCTTTCGGTTTTTTGGCGACGGATTTGGCCTTGGCCTTTTTGAGCGCTTCTTGCTGGAGTCGCATCTGCTTCTCGAGCTGCTTGCGAACCCGGTCCCGGATCTGTGGGGGATAGCGCTTCAGGATCTTATTGATGAGTTCGGGAGTGAGGAGGGGCATCTTTCGCCGGCGTCCCCTTCGTTTCGTCGGTTTCGGGGCGGCAGAGACCACCTTCTCCCCCGGTTTCAGGGGGTGCTTCTTGTAGTAAGAAAGGAATTCCTTGCGCTTTTTCTGGTATTCCTGCAACTCCTTCTCGAACTTCTTCCAGGCCTTTGCATAGGCCTTGGCCTTTTTGAAAAGGTTCTCCAGGGGCTGGACCACCTTGTCGTAGGAAAGATTGTTCACCGGGCTTGTGGGAGAGGAGAGTTTCATCCAGACCGCCCCGGGGAGGGAGCCGAGGAAACCCTTCTTCATGTCCACCAGGACGAGGGCGCCCGGCCCCGTTGTGGAAGGCCTGGGGGAACCTGGAACGTAGAACCCCCCATAGCCTTCCTGGCTCAGGAGGGGGCGATACCCGGTCTGCCAGGGTTCCAGGGAGGAGCGGAGAGGCATCCCCGCGAGGAGCTTGCTGTCCCCCAGGGCCGCCTTGGAGAGGAATTGGGTGGAGCAGGCATCGATGAAAGCGGGAGAGAGGGTGGATCTAGGGACCGCACTCAGGTCTATGACCTTGGCCTTGATCTTGTCCTTGGCAAGGGGCAGCTCCTTCTCCTGGCGTGGGAGGAGATCGATCAGGCGGCCCCGCCGAAAAACGGCCCAAAACCCCTGTTTTCCGGGTTTGCGATCCGCCAAGGGGCCTTCGGGGGTCCAGGAGACCCGGGCCAGGCCCAGGACCAGGACCCTCCTCTGGCCGAGCCAGCGCTCCAGGGGGCCGACCGGCTTTTGGGCTGGGACCTTCCTTGGGCTCGGTTGTTGCCCTTGCGTTGGTTTGGATGTCTGGGCAGGGAAGAGGCTTAGGCCAACGAGGAGGGAGGTCCAGATCATATTCCGTCTGCGGTCGTTAAGGAAAAGGATGTCGGGGAAGGAGGGCAGCTGCCGTCATACGAAAAGAGGGGCAATCCTGCCAGCGGCATTCTGAAATTCGAGCCGTTCATGTTACCCTTCTCCCGATGCGTAGCCCGACGGTTTATTGTGGTCCGATGTGGGGGGGGAAGACCGAGGCCCTGATCTCCCGCCTTGTCCGTGCCCGGATCCAGGAGATCCCTGTTCTCGCGTTCAATCCGCACTTGAACGACCGCTATGGGACGCGGGACATCCGCGCGCACTCGGGGGCGAGCTTTCCCGCGACTCCGGTGCATTCCGGGGAAGAAATCCTCGAGGTGGTCCGCCGGGAGCAGCCACAGGTTGTGGGGATCGACGAGTTTTTCATGATCCCTTCTGCCCTGGCGGCGGTCGAGTACATGGTCCACCGGAGGATCAAGGTCGTGGTCTCCACTCTGGACCTGGATTCCGAGGGCGTCATTTGGGAGGGACTGGGGCAACTGCTCGCCATGGCTGAGGAAGTCGTCAAATGCCCTGCCGTATGCGCGGTCTGCAAAGCCGACGCGTATTTCACCTTCCGCAAGGGCTACGCTCCCTCCGAGCGGGTTCTGGTGGGGGCGGATGAGTTTTACGAGCCCCGCTGCCGCCGTTGCTTCGACCAGGGGCAGGAGGCCAAGCGAGCGGCTACGGGGGAGGGCTCCCTTTTTGACGGGGGGTCTTGACGCTCAGGAAGGATTGCGGAAGATTCCCATGTTATGGAAGGTCTCATGTGCCCTCCGTGGAAAACGCCATCCTTGTTCGCCGAAAAAAAGAGGAATCATGCCGATCTATCGTTTCTTATGTGGCACGGATATCTTTGAATATGAAATGCCCACCAAGGCCGAAGCCCAATTCCTATGCCTCCAAGAGCATGGAAGCCCCTGCGTGTTCCAGGAGGAGGTGGAAATCCCCCCTGCTGAGGAGCAGAGTCGTTCCGACCAGGAATCTTCCTCTACCTAGGGCATCTTCTCCACGTAGCGGATGGGAAGCCCTCTCTCCCCGGAAGCAGCCTGAACCTGGGGAAGCATGGAAATAGAGGGCTATGAAATCCTCGGATCCTTGGGCGCTGGGGGAATGGGGGATGTCTATCTTGCTCGAGATGTCAAGCTGGACCGGATGGTTGCGCTCAAGCTGCTCTCGGAGAAGCTTTGCGCCCAGGCAGGGTTTCGCACGCGGTTCCTCCGGGAAATCCATGCTCTCGCACGGCTCAAACACGCCAACCTCGTCCCTGTTTTCGAGGGCGGCATCCATGGAAGAACGCCTCATTATTCCATGGCTTTTGTCCCGGGCCGGAGCCTCCAACAGGTTCTGAGAGTCCTGCGCGCCCGGCGGGACAGGGGTCTGGAATGGTTTACTCCCGAAGCCCTGGAAGAAGCGGCCGGTCTCCAATTCACGGGCACCAGCTATATCGAAATGATCCTCTGGTGGATCCTGGGCCTCGCCGACGCCCTCACCCACGCCCACCAGAAAGGAATCCTGCACCTGGATCTCAAGCCCTCCAACGTCATGATCACCCCGGATGGGACACCCATTCTCCTGGATTTCGGGGTGGCCCAGATCCTCGAGAAGGGCTGGGGCAAGGGGGAGTTCTGTGGGACCCCCTCCTACATGGCTCCCGAGCGCTTGCTGAGTCGGGGAAGGCATGTGGGGGAGTTTTCGGACGCTTACAGCCTGGCGGTTCTCTTGTTCGAACTCCTGACTCTGGAGTTGCCGGTTCCCGGGAGGGGGATGATCGAGCTTTGTCGGAACCACCGGAACGGGGTCCTCAGGGATCCCCGAGACCTCCAGGAGAAGATCCCCGTCGAGCTGGCCCAGATCCTGAGGAAGGCTCTGGCCAAGGAGCCCGCGGTGAGCTATCTCGATGTCCGTTCCTTCGCGGAGGACTTGACGAAGTTTCGGGATTTCGAGCCCTTGCAGCTTCCGGGCATTCCTCTCGGCCTGCGTCTTCGGCGCATCGCCCGGAAATGGCGCCGCCCTCTTCTCCGCGGAGCGGGGGGACTGGTTTTGGGGGCTTGCCTCCTTCTGCTCTTTTTCTATGGGGCCCGATGGAGAAAAGGAGCTAGCGAGACGGAGAGGGAGGCGGAGGTCCAGGCTTACTCCTTTTTGAGTATGGCCAGGAAGGCTTTGGAGAGCCGGGATCTGAGGGGGACCCAACATTTTCTCCAGCTTGCCCGGGGGATGTCCAAGGATCCCAGGCTTGTGGAAGGGGTCGCCGGCCTCGAAACGAGCCTGGCCGCGGAGAGGGACCAGGCCATCCGCCTGCTGAGGAACAAGGTTTTGGCCAAGGACGCTGGAGGAGTCGGCGAGCTGGTCCAGCGCCTGCGCCCCCTGATCCAGGGGGATCCCCATTTGCGTCCTCTCCTGCTCCAGGGAATGGCTCTTGAGCGAGAAAGGAGGGAGAGGGACTGGCTCCTTTCCAAGGACGAGGAAGTTCAGAAGGCGGCGCTTTTTCGGCTCGCCTGCGATCTTTCCAAGGGGGTTGTCAGCGAGGGGGCGAGGCTCCTGGCCTTTCGCAAAATCCTTCAGGAGGCGCGTCTTCCCGAAGAAGCGTTGCTCTGTCTTTGGGCCGGGGGTTGGAGTCGATGGAAGGGAGAGCTGCGGGTGGGAATCGGGCGATGGGAGGATCATGTCCAGCTCACCCTCCTCCTCCTTCTCGCCTATGACCCCAAGGAACCCTTCGCGACCTGGGCGAGGAGGCAGAACAAAAAGTATTTCGACTTCAAGTGGAAGGACAGCAGGATCCAAAGGCCCCTTCTTCCGGGCCTGGCGACCTATCAGCGAGAGGCCAGAGCGCAGGGAGCCGAGGCTCTCTACCAAAAGTTGCGTGGTTTCGGGCGCTTCTTGCGCTTCTACCAGAGAGGGGCTTTTCAATGGCCGGGGATTGGATTCGCGGTGTATCGGGCTCCCCTGTTCTATGGGCTCCAGCTCCGTCTCGCCTGGGGGCTCCCACTCGAGGAGAGAGAGGGGCTGGAGTTGCTCCGAATCGCCCCTCTGCGGCTCAGGCTCAAGGTCCTCTGGGCCCTTTTTTGGTCCCGAAGGGGTCCCCCCTCTCCAGAACTTCTGGAACTCCTCGGCTCCCGTTGGAAGGGAGGAATGAACCGGGATGAAGGGGAAATGCTCTCCATCCTCGCCCATTGGAACCCAAGCTCCGCTTGGGCTTTTTTTCAACGATTCGGTTTGAACAAGGGGTTGGATCCTAGGGAGTTTGCGTTCTTCTTGAGTGCGATTCCACCGGCCAAGACCGAGTCCTTTTGCAAGGAGGTTCTTGGGGATCTGGCCTCTCCCAGGGTCTACCGGGAGGGGGTTCAACGGTTCCATGCTGGATTCAAAGCGCCCTCTCTGGCTTCGCGGAATTTGGAAGGAGGTGATCCCCGGATCCTGGCGGATGCGCTCGCCCTCATTCGAGCGGCGGATGTGAGCGACATTCCCATGCTGAAGCGCCTCTCCGAAAGTCCCTTCATGATGATTCGAGAAGAGGCCTCGAAGCGGATGCGCGCTCTGGAGGGGAGGTGAGCGGCCCTTCTCCGATACCCACTCCCTTTGGGAGTTGGAAAAAGGGTCCCTTCCATCTGGGACCCTGGGTTCTCCTTGCCCTTGTTTCCAGGAACGATCGATTCTTGATGTTCGAGGCCAAAGACAGGGCAATGGATCGTCGGGTCTTTCTTGTCTTTTCCTGGGAGGGGGAGCCCGCCTTGCTGGATCTCCACCAAGCCTGGGGGAAGTTTTCAGGACCTCCCCTTCCCCGAGTTCTCCAGCTTGCCAAGGTGGATGGACCCGAAGGGGAGAGCCTCTCCTGTTTGGTCCTCGAAGGAATGCAGGGAGTGGCCTTCCCCCCCCGACTCAAGAGAGCCCGGTGGATCGAGTTGGGGCAGACCCTCTGCCTGGCGATGCAGGAACTCCTGGATTCGGGTCTGGGATACTCCGAGTTTTCATCCCAGGATCTTCGCATGGATCGGGAGGGGGAGGTTCTCCTGTTGCCTCCCTTTCCTTCCTCTGGGGCTCAAAAGGGTGGGGGGCTTTCCCAGCATTCCGGGCGCCGGGCGGTGAGAAGCATCGCCGGGCTGTTGCTTCAGGGACTCAAGGGATCCAAGCAGAGGGACCTGGGAGAGCAGGGAAGGGACTTGAAGGGGCTCCCCGCCGATCTTCGCTTGGTGCTGCGCAATTGCTTCAGGGGTGAGGCTGGGACGAGATACGCAAATCCTCGGCAATTGGGATGGGAACTGGGGAGGATTCTCCGTCATGAGCCGGTCCCGAATCCCGGGCGGAATCTGAGGAAGGGACTGGAACGGATCCTGGGGGCGATCCTGCTTGTCGCGGTTCTGCTCCTTTTTGCCCAGGGAGCCTTGCGCCTTCTCCAGGCTCGCAGCCAGGCTTTGTCCCTGGAGGCCCAGAGGATCGAAAACTTCGGTTTGCTCCTGGGTGACTTTCGCGCGGGTTTGGAGGAGGGATCCTTCGAGAGGGCGGCCAAGCTCCTGGAAAATCTGGAGGCGATGAAGCTTCGGCAGGGGGAGAAGCTTCTCAACCAGGCGAAGGGAGATTTTCAAAGGAAATTGCGCGAACACTTTGGAGAACTCTTTCTTTTGGCCGAAGCGAAACCCGATTTGAAGCGGATTCGGACCTTGGCCCAAGGCTTGTTTTTCTTGCGCTGGGGTCCTTCCCATCTATGGCCCAGGCCTGGAAAGGAATTCCTGCAAAAGATCCAAAAGGTGCGAAGGCAGGCGGAGCACGCGAGCCATTTCCTCCAGTCCTTCACTTCGCTTCCCACCTTCCTGGAAGGACAAACCCTGCGGCGGGTGATGAGTCCGGATCCTTTGCGGAAACAGTTCCAGCGTCTTTGTAGGGACAAGCCCGACTGCCTCCCCTATGCAGAACAGGCCCTCATGGAGTTGAGAAAGGGCTTGGACCCGAGATCCTCCCTCCTTCTTCTGGAAGTGTTTCTGGCCCTCCCCGAGGACCGACGGCTTGAATGGTTGCAGCAATGGCTGCCCGAGGCGTCGACCGAGGAAATCCTTTTTGTCTGTCTTTCCTCGGCCTTTCGGGAGCGGGAGCGGTCCCTGCCGATTCTCGACAAGGTTCTCGATGTTTTGGAAAAGAGATCGTCCGAGGTCCTTCAGGGGAGAGACCTTTTTGGAGATGAGGTCCACAACCGAGTCTCCAGGGCGCTTGTGACGGTCTATTCCGCCAAGGAGACCTGGCCTTTTTGGAAAAAGCATTATCCCCTTTTCGAACCCCTTTGCTTCGGCTACCCCCGAACTCTGGGATCGTCCCTTCTCCTCATGCGGGGGATCCTGGACCCCAAGGGAACGGAGAAGCGTTGGCACAACTGGGTGCGGAGGGGGGACCTCAGGGTCTTCTTCCACCCGGAGCTTTGCACGGATCCCAGGCTCCAGGCAGAGGCCGAAGGCCTGGTTCGTCTCTGCGTCCGCCCCGCTTCGAAGAGCGTCTCCGTGCCCGCCTATTGGAGCAAACCCGGCTTTCGGAATTTGGCCCCCTTCGCCCTCCTCTACTTTTTTTCACGGAGCCCACAGCACTTTCCCCTGCAGGATCCCCAACTTCGATCTTTGTTCTGGGTCAAGGTCTTCGAGAGCTTTTCCGAAGGGGGATTTACCTTCAGGTCCTTCCCAATCGTGAAACGTTTCCCCGAGAAGGACTGGGCTCTTCCCCTCTTTCGCCGTTTCCTCCGGCTCAATGGGGATTCTCATATGGCCCTTTGGCAATTCTATTTCCAAGGAGAGGGCCGCTATCTTCTCCTGGACTGCCTGGTCCAAAAGCGCGCCTTCCCTTTCCTGGAGGACCATCTCGGGGAGATCCTGGAGTCGGACCGTTTCCCCGCGCAAAAGTTTTGCCTGAGCCTGTTGCTCAAGGCCCGCCAGGCCGGATTGCTTTCCGAGCTTTGGGGTCCTCGCTTACGCTCTTATCTATCGAGAGTCGCGAGCCCCTACCTTCGATCCCTTGCCCTGGGATGCTTGGAGGAAGTGGGCGCCCTGGAGATCCAAACCTTTCTTGAGCTTCGCTCCTCTTCGCTGCCCACGGTTCGGAAACGGGCTTGGACCTGGCTCCTTGAGGCGGGGCATCTGGAGAAAGCCTGGGACATCCTTGGGGGGAGCGAGGTCCCCCCCAAGCTTCTGCCTCCCCTCGGAGACTTGAAGATGGTCGAAACCCTCTTCCAGCGCCTGGCCCAAACTTCGGCCCGCGGTGGGGCTGCCCAAGGGGAGGGAGGTCCCAAGGAGGTTCCCATCCTCTCCGCCAGGAGAGCCCATTATTTCAAAGCCCTTGAATCCTTACGGAATCGGTGAACTCGGTCTCCTTGGTGGCGGGGTTCAGGATTACGCATTGGACCCAAAAATTGCGGAAACCCTTGGGGAAGAGGGCGAAGGGGTAGACCCTGGTTTTTCCTTTGCCGAAGGGATCCAGGGTCGTGGCCTCGAGAAGGAAGGGGAAGGGAGGGGTGAGGCTCAGATGCCATTCTCCCACAGGGCCGGGGATGGGAGTTTTCAGGAGACCAGGGGAGAGATAAACGATCCCCAATCCCGAGGCGCCGATCTGTCCTCCCTGGATCTCGAAAAAGAGCTTGTCCTTGCGTCCGGCGTCCGGGTGCAGGGTCTCGATGCCTTTGAGGGTCTCCTCTCCGAGCCCATAGGCCTTGGAGATCAAAACGGTCTGGAGGACCGGTTCGATGAACACCCCCGTGGTCTCGAGGACGTCCAAGGTTCTCCCGCCCAGCGGGAGGGCGCGGGTTTGGCCGGCGGGCCGCTCGAAGGCGTAGACCTCTTTTTGAAAAGGGGCGGGGACCCGGGGCCTTTGGCTGTCCCGAGGGAGGTTCAGTTGCCCATGGATCGAGGGCCCATCCAAGGGCCATTTGGGGGCTTTGGGGAGGGCGATCTTGATCCCGAAATTCTGGGGGATCTGTTGGGGGAAGCCGACGGTGAGCAAGAAGTTGTAGGCCTTTTGTCCTTGGTCCCCGAAACCGAAGAGGCGGAAGCTGGATTTGAGGACCTCTTTGTTCAGGTCGGGGTGCACTCCATCCTTGTCATAGGGGACGTAGGAGAGGGTGATGTTTTCCTGCGTTGCGGCTTCCTCGTCCTGGGCCGTGAGGCGAAAACCGACCGCCGAGAACTTTCCGTTGAGGTAGCCTCTCGGTTGCATCATGAAAAGTTCGGTGGCTCCTCCCCGGGCGAGCCCTCGAACGGTCCCGTTGATTTTCCGGTTGGAAAACGCCTTCTCGAAAAAACCGTGGGCCATGAGACTGGAGCCCAGGAGAAGAAGGAGAAGCACCAAGAGCAGGAGGAGGCGTGGGGAGGGTCTCATTGGGCCTTGACTCTGGCTGCGTCGGAGAAGCTGAGATGAAAGGGTTTGACCTGGAGGAAGGCGGCCTGTGCCCAGATGGTGGTTTTGGGGGGGAGGGTGAGGCTGGGGGTGGTGGCCTTGCCTTGCTTGTCCAGGGGGACGGCGGGGAGGTAGAGGCTCCCTGCAAGTGTGGGGAAGACGGTCCCGAAGGGGGTCGAAAGGGGAGTGGCGGCCTTGCTGCCCGAGATCAGGATGATGCCGAAGCCGCCGCCGAAGCGATCTCCAGCGAGCCGGAATCCCGTCTTGTCCGAGCGGCTCACAAGGGGAAAGAGGGACTCGGGGCCGAAGAGTTTCTCGTTGCTCCCGTAGGCGGAGGACTCGTTGAAGAACTGGAGGACGGGTTGGTCGAGCAGGACCCCGAGGCGGAAGGTGGAACCGGCCGGGCCGAAGGCCTGGGCGCTCCCGTTGCTCGCCTTTTTATAGGTCCACTGGGGTTTGGGAGTTGCGCTGCCCAGCTTGAGATTGGTTCCCGCCTGGTAGTGGACGGTGACACCGTCCTGAGGCCAGGTTCCTCGTGGGATAGGGAGGGTGAGGCGGATACCGAATTGTGCGGGGGCAACCACTGGGGTTCCGAGAGTGAGGGTATAGGAGTAGGCCGCGCTTCCCGAGCCACTGCCGAAGAGCTTGAAGTTCATCGAGGAACCCGCGACGACTCCTCCTGCGCTCGTGTCCGGTTTCCCCGTTGTTCCGGCAAAGCGGACGAGGGCCAGGTTGATGGTCTCCGCCGTGGACTGATCCTGGTCCTGCAGGACGATCCGGAAGCCACTGACCTTGCCGTAGCCCGTGTGCGCCTCGGGGGGCTGCATGAAATACAGAGTGTCCACCGTGCCTCCACCGTCCCGGACCGTCGCGGAGGTGTGGTTGGTGTTGTAAAAGGTCTTCTCGTTACGACCCTGGGGTGCCTGGGCCTCGAGGCCGGTGGTCAAACTGAGGAGGCAGGGAACCAGGAGAAGGAATAGCTGTTTTTTCATTGGTGAATCCAAGGAAGAGGGGGGACTTCTCCAAGGATACCACAGCGGTTCAGGTCGCGACCAGGTTTACGAGCCTCCCGGGGACATAAATCTCCTTACGGAGGGTTTTTCCCTCGAGTTGGGACTTGACGGCTTCCTTGGCTTTGCTGAGCACAAATTCTTTCTCCGCGTCCTTGGGGATCTTGATCCTCGCGCGGACTTTGCCCAGGACCTGGACCGCGATCTCGACCTCCTCGTCCACGAGGAGGGCGGGGTCGTAGGAGGGCCAGGGTTCATAGGCGAGACTCTCGGTGTGGCCCAGTCGCTCCCAGAGTTCCTCGGCGAGATGGGGGGCGAAGGGAGCCAGGAGCAGGAGGAAACGCTCGGCCTGGGTTCTTTCCAACTGGTCCACTCTTTTTGTGGCTTCGTTGACGAAGACCATCATCGCCGAGATCGCAGTGTTGAACCGCATCCCTTCCAGATCCTGTCCGACCTTGGCGATACAGCGGTGCAGGGCCTTCTCAAGCTCGGGATCGGGCGTGCCCGGATTCGCGAGATGGGGCCGAAGGGGGGGCGGGTTCTCCTTCCCCTCAGGGACGAAGAGGCGCCAGACCCTCCCCAGAAAACGATGTACTCCGGGGAGGTCGTCGGGGTTCCAGGGGCAGCTCGCTTCGAGGGGGCCCATGAACATCTCGTAGAGCCGCATGGTATCCGCCCCCCAGTTCCGGATGACATCATCGGGGTTCTCGACGTTCTTCAGGGACTTGGACATCTTGGCGACGATGCGTTCCAGTTCCTCCCCTGTTTCCTTGTGGTAGAACTTGTTTCCTCGTTCCTCTGCCATATCCACGGGGACGAGGGCGCCGCGGGAATCCTTGTAGGCATGGCTGAGGACCATCCCCTGGTTGAAGAGTTTTTGGAAAGGCTCTTTGGTGTGGACGAGACCCAGGTCATAGAGGACCTTGTGCCAGAAGCGGGCGTAGAGCAGGTGCAGGACAGCGTGCTCGGCTCCTCCGACATAGAGGTCTACAGGACCCCAGTATTGTTCGGCCTCCTTGGACCAGGCTTCCTTGTCGTTGTGGGGATCCATGAAACGCAGGTAGTACCAACAGGAACCAGCCCATTGCGGCATCGTGTTGGTCTCCCGGAGAGCAGGTTTCCCTGTCTCGGGGTCCACCGTCTCCAGCCAGTCTTTGGCCTTGGAGAGGGGTGGAGCGAAGGTTCCACTCGGTTTGAAGTCGTCCATTTCGGGGAGAGTGACCGGCAGATCCTCGTCCCGAACCCGTTTGATGGTCCCGTCCTGCAGGTGGAGGATGGGGAAGGGTTCCCCCCAATACCTCTGCCTCGAAAAAAGCCAGTCCCGCAGGCGGTAGGTCACCTTGGCCTGACCCAGTCCCTTGGACTCCAGCCACTGGGTCATCTTGGCCTTGGCCTCGTCGGTGGGCAGGCCATCCAGGGAGATCTCGGCGTTGGAGGAATGGACGGCAACTCCTTTTCCCACGAAGCACTCGAGGATCTCTCCGTCTCGCTCGACTCTCCGGACAAAGCCCTTCTTCTCGGCCTCCTTGGGATCCTTGGGTCGCTCTCCGCCATCGACGACCTGGAGGATCTTCAGCCCATATTGCAGGGCGAAGTCGAAGTCCCGCTCATCCCCTCCCGGGACTGCCATGATGGCTCCGGTCCCATAGCCCATGAGCACGTAATCTGCGATCCAGATCGGGATCCGCGCCCTTGGATCGTCCTCGGGGAAAACCGGATTCAGGGCATAGGCCCCCGTGAAGACCCCTGTTTTGTCCTTGTTGAGTTCGGTGCGGGCGAGATCCGTCTTGGTCGCCGCCTCCCTCTGGTACGCCGCGACCTCTTCTCTTTGCTCGGGGGTGGTAATCTCGTTCACAAGAGGATGCTCCGGGGCCAGCACCATGTAGGTCGCCCCAAAGAGGGTATCCGGGCGGGTAGTGAAAACGGCCAGTTCCTCCTCCGGCCTGTCCGCCAGGCGGAACCGGACCTCCGCCCCCTCGCTGCGCCCGATCCAGCTGCGCTGCATGGCCTTGACCGATTCCGGCCAGTCCAGTTCCTCCAGGTCCTCCAGCAGTCGGTCCGCGTAGGCCGTGATCTTGAGCATCCACTGTTTGAGCGGCTTCCGCTCACAGGGGTGGTCTCCTCGCTCGCTCCGTCCGTCGATGACTTCTTCGTTTGCGAGGACGGTGCCCAGAGCGGGGCACCACCAGACGGGAACTTCGGCCTGGTAGGCCAGCCCCATGTCGAAGAGCCTCGTAAAAATCCATTGGGTCCAGTGGTAGTATCGGGGATCCGTGGTCGCGATCTCACGGCTCCAGTCATAGCTGAAGCCGAGGCTCTTCAACTGCTTCTTGAAGCCTTGGATGTTCTTGGAGGTCGTGACCGCAGGGTGGGTCCCGGTCTGGATCGCGTATTGCTCCGCAGGGAGTCCGAAACTGTCCCAGCCCATGGGATGGAGGACGTTATAGCCTTGCATCCTTTTGAACCGGGCGAGGATGTCCGTCGCGGTATAGCCCTCCGGATGCCCCACATGCAACCCTGCCCCCGAAGGGTAGGGGAACATATCGAGGATGTAGAACTTGGGTTTGTTCGGGTCGAAGGAGTCTTCTCCCGGATTCGGAGCTTTGAAGATCTCTTTCTCTTCCCAAATCTTCTGCCACTTCGCCTCAATGGCCTGGGGCACGTACTGGTTTCTCTGTTTCTCTTCCATAACGATGGGCGTCCTACGATTGAACCCGCGTGTTTCAAGGCCTAAACCATACATCCCTCCCCAACCCCCCCCCCACGCTTTTCCCCAGAAACCCCAGCAGATAACCCCAGTAGGGAACGCCTCCAGGCGTTTCATGTAGAAAACCCCTTCAGGGGTTTTAAGTAGGAAACGCCTCCAGGCGTTTCCTATCCCCAACTTCCACTCCCCCCCCCATGTCCTATATTCCCCCCATGTCCAAAACCGACTACATCCCCCGCCCCATGCCCCCCTGGGAACTCATCTTCTGGCTCCTCCTCGACGCCGCCATCCTCTACCTCCTCATCCGAGTCGGCCTCACCCACCCCGACGCCCGCGGGATCGGCACCCACGAACAGCTCGGAAGACCCCCCTGCTCCTGGCCCATCCTCTACAACATGCCCTGCCCCACCTGCGGGGTGACCACCGCCACCGCCCACCTCCTGCACTTGCATCCGATTCGGGCCTTCCTCACGCAGCCCTTTGGAATGGCCTTGGCGCTCAGCGCGGTGGGGATGGTTCTGGGTTCGATTTGGTTTGGAGTTCGTGGGGAGAGTTTGTTGTTTCGGTTGTCGCGGTGGAATTGGGGTTTGGTTTTGCTGGGGGGGGTGGTGTTGTTGTTGGTTTCGTGGTGGTGGAAGGTCGCGACTTGGGGGGGGTGAGGGGGAAACGCCTGGAGGCGTTTCCTACTTAAAACCCCTGGAGGGGTTTTCTACGCAAAACCCCTGGAGGGGTTTTCTACTTGAAACGCCTGGAGGCGTTCCCTACTGGGGTTTCCTACTGGCGTTTCCTACTGGGGTTTTCTGCGGGTGTTTTCTAGCGGGGGGGGCTTGGAGGGCTTGGAGGCGGGTTTGGGTGATGGATTGCCAGGAGAGTTGGGTTTCGGCGTAGGTGCGGGCGGCTTTTCCGAGCTTGGTTCGTTTTTCGTGGCTCTCCTGGAGGGGGAAGAGGAGGTCGAGGAATTCTTGGACCTGGGAGAAGAGGAGGATGCCCCGGGTTTCACCGCTCTCGAAGCCGCGGGCTCCGAAAGGGGTGCTGAGGACGGGGAGTCCGGAGGCGAGGTATTGGCAGACCTTCTGGTTCATGCCGCTCCCGCTGAACATAGGGTTGATCGCGCAGTCGGCGGCTCGGAAGCAGGGGAGGAGATCGTCTAAGGGGCCGGTCTCCAGGAGGCGGGGGGACTTGGAGGGGCGAGGGCAGACCGACCCGGCGACGAGGAAGAAGCTGCGGGCATCGCTGAAAGGATGAAGCTCCTGGTGGATGTAGGCGAGGGCTTCTTTGTTGGGATGGTGGGCCGAGCCCGTGAAGAGGATGACGTGGACGTCCCGGGGGATCCCCAGTTGTTTTCGAGCTTGAAGTCGCTCTTCCTGGGTGGCGGGGCGGTAGGCTTCGATGTCCACTCCGGGCGGGCTGATCCAGGTGGGGCCACCGGGGCTGCCAAAGCACTCCTCGAACTGCCTGGCTTCTCCCTCATGGTAGACGAAGCGGTGATCGGCCTCCCTCCAGGCTCGGCCTTCGACTTCCTTGGCCTGGAGAAGGGCTTTGCCTCCCCCCCGAAGGAGGAGGGCGGATTCGTGAAGATCGGTTTCGAGATTGTGATGGATCAAGAGGATCGGGCCACGAACATGGCGCTTCGCGAAGGCAAAGGGCCAGGGGCTCTCCACGATGGCGGCGTCCGCCTCCTGCAAGAGGTTGCGGACGGTGGGAGGAGCCTTGCGCTCCAGCAGCCGGGAAAGCTGAACAGGAGGAAGTCGGCCTGTTCCACGGAGTTTGCGGTTCAGCAGGTCCCAGAGGGAGAGGACGCGGTGTTCCCGGAGCCCGCCTCCGATGTCCTGCTCGAAGGAGTGGAAATGGAGGGGTTCAAAGGAGCGGAGCCCCGCGGTGACGAGGGAAACCTCATGGCCCAGGGAGAGCAGGCGACGAGCCGGCTCGAGGACGGCGATGTGGGCGGCGGAGCGGGGGGGGAAGACGCCGAATGGGGCCAGGACGACGAGCTTCATTTTCGGTGGGGCGGGCTCGAGGGGGGCCGGTTCGGAGGAAGGAAGCGCAGCACCGTGAAGATCGCGGGGCGGCCTTCGCTCCCGTAGAGGACACCTCCGCCCCCGGGCAAAAAGTCGATTGCCTCGTGGAGTCCTCGCCGGCCGAGTTTGAAGCTGGCCAAAAGCTTGGGGGGCTGGGAGGAACCGCCGGGACCTCCCGCATCCTTGGCCTGGGGGTCGGGGAGGGCGTAGATCCGGAGAAACAAAAAACCGAGGAGTGCAAGGCTGCGGGTCTCGGGGTCCACCGAGGCGCCCGAAATGCTCCGGCTGCGACCCGTGGGTCCGTCGATCTGAATGGTGGTGAGAAGGCGGGCTTCGACCCGGTGGCTGATGGGGAGTTTTTTATAGCGAACCCAGGGTTCGAAGGTGTAGATGCGGGCCCGTCCTCCGAACTCCCGCTCCACAAGGCCGAGGACCTTGCCCCCGGGAAACAGGAAGAGGGATTCGACGTTGGGAGGGCGAAGTTCTTTTTCTCTTGGGGAGGGCTTGGGGGAGAGGAAGAAGTGCAGCTCGAAGCGGCTGGCGAATGCGGAGCGATATAGGGGGGGCGGACTGCCTTGGGGAGGAAGAGGGAGATCCTTGCCGATGACAGGCTCGGGGATGGCGAAAACGAGGGAAGCGGGACCCTTGGAGGTGCCGAAGATGTTTCGCCCGGTGTCCGCGATGTAGATCCAGGGGCGTCCTCCCGGCCCCTTGCCGATACAGAGGTCCTCCCAGTCGATGGAACGTGCGCCCCGGACTCGCAGCCGGAAGCGCAATTTCCGCTTGGGGCCGATCGCGTAGAGGTAGGGCCCGTCTCCCGAGTCGTTGTGGACCCAGATCCAACCCGGGTTGGCTCGGGAAAACGCGAGTCCGCTCGTTTCCTTGAGGTAGGGGGAGTCGATCCGGAAATCCTGGACGGATGGGGGCGCTGCTTTTGTCGGGGCCTGGGAGGGTCTGAGAACCAACCCCAATGCGAGGAGGCTCAACAAGGATCCACCTCCTCCGGGAGGGGGGGGATCCATCCGGGGTGGGAGTCGTGGCGGCAGAGGCGGAGGATGTTCTCGCCCTCTTCGCTCCTCTGGAAGGAGACCTCGCCCATGACCCCTTCGAGGATTCCAAGGCCCCTTCCCCCCTCTTGTTCCGGGGAGGGGAGAGGACGTTTTCCGGGCGTCTTTTTCCAACCGCTTCCCTTGTCTCGGAGAACCAGTTGGATGTCTTGGTCCGTGGCAATGAACTCCAGGTCGATGGGACCCGCATGGTCCTGGTAGCTGTGGCGGGAGATATTGGAGAGGGCCTCGTCGAGAGCGAGCTGCATCTCGTGTATGGCGGCCTCGTCCAGCGGTTTTCCCGTGGCGCGGAGGAAACGTTCCAAGCGCCGCCGGGCATCGGCATGACGCTCGAGCTCGCTGGAGATCTGAAATCGAAGCCGCAAATTCATTGGATGTCTATCCATGGCTCCATGGATTGTCGCTCTCTTCAGCGATAACGCAAGGCGATGATGGGGGCGGTCCCATTCTGGAGGGTCCCTTTTTTGGCTTTGAGGTCGTTGATCGCGAAGACACGGGCCGTTCGGATGGGGCCGAGAATCTGGACCTTGCGACCCTTGCTCAGAACGAGGCCCATGGGGTTGGCGCTGAGATCCGCGCTGACCGCCTGTGCGAAGATCCATTGGTTCCAGAGATCCTGACGCTTGGGGAGGGGAAAGACCCAACCTCCTGTTCCCTGTTTGCTTGTCTTGAAGGCTCTGGCCAGGACCCAATTGGTGTTGACGTAGCAGCCTTTCGCCCCGAAGGGTCCTAGGTGAAAAGGGGTCACCTTGCCGAAGGCGAGCCCCGGAGGTTCGTGGGTCCCCATGGCGATCATGGCCGGGACCTCGGGGGGGGCGCCCACCAGCTTCCAGGCGATCGAGCCTCCCGCTTGAAAGCTGGGGCTGTTGGTCAGAACGAGAGGTTTGCCCGTTGTGCTGACTTTGCAGGCGGGTCCGACACTCCCAAAATCCTGGGCCGGGCTGGTCGGGAAGAGGGGCGAGTCGAGGCGATACGCTCCTTTGGGTTGGGCTTTGATAGAGATCTCGAGGAGCAGGGGGCCCTTGGTTTGGAGATAAACAAAGGGCTTGTCGAGCTTGAGGACAATGTTGAAGGGGCGCGGCCCTTTGGGGAGTTTGGGCTGGCTGGGGAGGGCGAGCCGCTTGTCCGCAATGACCACGGTGTCGTCATCGCCCCGGTTCTTGGCGAAGATCTCGCTCAGGTTGTCGAAGCTGCGTGGGCTATGGCTGAGGAAGAGCTGGAGGTGGACATAGGCCTTGGCGCTGATGGTATCTGCCCCTTTCTGGTCGGACCAGTCGGCCCGGATCGCGATTTCCGTGATGGATTTGGGTTTGTTCTCGATGACCCAGGGTTGGTAGATGGCCTGCATTCGGATCGGCAGCGAGAGCCCAAAGGGGAGGCTCGTTCCCGCCCTTCCTTCGACCTTTTCGAATCCTTCGGGGAGGATCAGGGTCTTTTGCGTTTGGCCCATCCCGGTGAGGAGGGGGAGGGCGCAACCGAGAGAGCAGAAAAATTTTCCAAGATTCATTGGAGACCTCCAGCCCCAAGGGGGGCGGTGAATGACCGAAACCTCCCTTGAGATCGGCCTTTTCGGGGGGGGAGCTGAAACCTCGGATCCAGACCTCCCCGCCACCTCGAACTTCCTCCTCAAGGGGACTGTTGCAAATTCCGACAAGGCATTCGGAAAAGGGGGGTACATGGTGGATCAGTCGCTGCATCTTGAATCAATCGGGGAAGTGCCGAAGGAAGTGAACTACGGGGTTCGGTACGCCCAACTTCATCGCGATATCGAGAAGGGATTGGAGTCCGAAAAGGTCTGGGAAGAGCTTTGCAGGATTTGTGTGCTCACCGATCGGATGGGGGAAGCAGTTTATGCCTTTCGGAAGGTGACCAGCCCTCATCTTGTAGAAACTTTGGCGATGATGTTGGCCAAAAAGGGCGTGCATGTGCATGGAACCGCGACGCCTTCGCCTTCCGTTGCGCCTTCTACGGATCCTGCTGTTTCCAGGCCGGCTCGTTCTCCGAAAAGGCGCAGTTCCATCGGAACCCCCAGGGGTTCTCAGAGGGGAGTCTCTGGGGCGCCCCGCCCGGCGGCCTCCCGTGGATCCGTGGGGGGGACTCTCAGGACTCATAGGAATACCAGTAGCAGGCGGTCCATGGGGCAGCCCGGGGTTCGGAGTCACGCCTCCTCTCAGGCCCCTGTGGGGGAAGTTCCCGAAACTCTAGGGGAAAGGGTGCAGGACGCGTTCCAATACCTTTTCCTGGATTCCATGCCTGTGTCGCTGACTTTGCTGACCCTGGCCTTCCCCCTGGCTGCCGCGGTGGGGATGCTCTTGCCCCCGGTGGGCTGGGGGCCTCTGGACACGGTCTTGAAAAACTTGCCCTTTTTGGCCGCCCTGCTGGTTTTGACCAAGGCGGCTTCGGCCATTCATCAAGCCTCGATCCAGGGTGAGGAGGATCCTCCGAGATTGTTCGAAGGGTTTCCGATGAAGGGGCTGCGGGTCTTTGGGAACTCCCTCTTTCTTGTGGGCCTGTTTTTGGGGCCGGGGGCGGTCTCGCTTTTGGCGGGGCTCCCTGCCTCCGTCTGGATGAGTCTGGGTGCGGGAGGGCTCTTTCTCCTTCCAGCTGCCTTTCTTTGCCTTTCGATGACCGAGAGGCTCGAGAATGTCTTCTCCCACCGTCTCCTAGTGGTTCCCTTCGCGAAACCCAGTGAATACTTCCAGCTTTCTCTGACCTTCTTGGTGGGTGCTGGGATCCCCGGCCTGATCCTGGCGTTGCTCTCAGGTCTGCCTTCGTACGTGGGGCCGGCCCTGCTGGGACCGCTCTTCGTAGTTCCGGCGATCGCCCTTGCGCGGTTTTCGGGCCACTTCATCTACGCGAACCTTGCCGACCTCCAGCGAGCCTTCGGGATCGAGCCGAAGTCCGCGCTGCGCCGGGTTCGCAAGCGGGCTCCATCGAGGCCCCGGGTGCGGGCTCTTCCCTCCTGGGATCAGCAGGCCGCGCCTCGGCTGAAGGGGACCGCTCCCGCTCACCGCAGGATCAGCACTCCAGGACCCAAGGCCGCGCCCGCCCCGGTGACCCGCAAAGCCGCGCCCCCCGCCCAGGGGTCCAAGCCTCAACCCGCGCGCAAGCAGGTTCGTGGCCGCCAGGCAGCACGGAAATCCCGGACTCGCGAGCCGGGCATGATCGGCAACCACAAGCACACACCTCTGCGCTGACCCAGGGATTGGGGCCTGGCAAAAAACCAACCAAGAAGCCTTTTCACTCTCCAGCGAAAAGGCTTTTTTCCTAAGGTTCCCGCGGCCGGAGCCGCGGGCTTTACCGCAGGGATTCAGGGAGGATCGTGCTTACCTGCCTTCTCCGGTTTCGGCGTCGCCCTTTTCCGGCTGCTCGTCGAAGAAGGTGCCCTGGTAGATCTGCAGGGGCTCGATCTTGGGGCCATTGGGGTTCAGTTCCGCCAGGCCATAGAAAGGCGTGGCGACAAAATCCAGCGCGTGCAGGGCGCAGGAAATCGTGTGATCGAAGAGGCGGTAGGTAAAGGTGAAGGGGAAGAAGACGACCTGGGTCGCGTCTCCGCTTTCGAAGCCCTTCTGAATGTTCGCGGCGTCCGCCGCCCCATCCGTTCCTGCGCCATAGAGAATGATCCCGGGGGATGCCACGGTGATCAGGAGATCCTTCCCTGCTCTGCGAGCAGTGCCGCAGCTAGCGGCCATCATCAGGAACGAGCCAAGAAGGGCGAAAAGGAGATGCTTCTTCATTTCCGTGAAACCTGCGATCTCAGAAGACTTCCCACGACAAGGGTTCCAGGCGAGATAAACCCGGCACAAACCCTCAGGGGACAAATGGACTTGTCTCGACACCGGATGAGTCCTTAGTAGCGGCATCATCCAGGTTTACGAGGGGGGCGACCCATCTCCGATGGATGGGAGGACCCATTCTTGACAAGAGCCGGGCTCCTGCCAAGGACTTTTTTTCCAGGAGGCCTAGTCTCCTGCCGTCACGACACTTACCTTGGCCTCGATTTTCTCCTTCCGGATCAGGGCGGGCCAGTAGCCAATGATCTCCTGGGCCTTGGGGCGGCCCCCCGCGAAGCCCGTGACTCCGGGGGGGCCCGAAGTGACGAGAGGCACGATTTCCATGCCAAAGCGGTCCACCTTGGCCCGATCCGGCCCCCTGACTCCCATGCGCAGGACGACCTCGGGGGGCTGTTCCACCGTGGGCCAGATCCCTTCGAAGCAGACAGAGGTCCCGAGGAATTCGACGAGACGCTGGTCCTCATCAAAGGTGACGCCATCGCTGGCGAGGCGCTCCCAGACGATCTGGGCCGAGAGCCTGGCTTTTTCCAGGGCGTCGGGACCGGAGACCGTGAGTTGTCCAAGGGCCTTGTATCCGTCGCGGTAGGAGATGGAGACCTTGTAGAAGGGGGTCGCGGGTTTGCCTTTGACACCGGAAACGGCGACGCGGTTTTCCCCTTCCTGGCTCAATTGAATGGTCGTGAAGTCGGCGACCACCTCGGGGCCGATGTAATCGTTGGGGTCACCCATTTCGTAGACCAGCTGGCTCCGCACCGTGTCCAGGTCCACGAGGCCACCGGTTCCCTCGTGTTTCGTGACGACAAAGTTGCCATCGGGCCGGGCTTCGATCACGGGATAGCCGACCCGGGCCAGGTTGGGAATCCTTCGCCAATCACTGAAATTGCCCCCGGTGCATTGGGCACCGCACTCCACGATGTGCCCTGCGACCGTTCCGGCCGCCAGCTTGTCCAGGTCCTCGAAGGTCCAGCCGAATTCATGGATCATCGGGGCCAGGACCAGGGAGGGGTCGGTCAACCTGCCGCCCACGATGATCTGCGCACCCTGCTTCAGGCACTCGACGATGGGGGCCGCGCCCAGGTAGACGTTGGCGCTCAGGATCCGGTCTCGGACGGTTTCCAGGGGTTCGCCACTGTCCATGTTGCGGAGTTCCTCGCCCCCGCTCATGAGCGCGTCCAGGTCGGCGAGGATGTCATCTCCCTCGATCATCCCGATCTTGAGATCGGCCATTCCTTTCTGTTTCGCCAGTTCCTGGATGGCCGCGACGCAGGCCTGGGGGTTGACCCCGCCCGCGTTGGCGATGACTTTGACTCCTTTTTCGACGATTTCGGGGAGGAGCCGGTCGAGCATGCGCACAAAGTCAGTGGCGTAGCCCGCATCGGGCCGGCGGCTCTTCTGCTTTTGCATGATGCTCATGGTGACTTCGGCCAGATAGTCGAGGGTCAGATAGTCGAGCGGGCCTTCGCGAAGGAGGCGGATGGGGCCGAGGATCGAATCCCCCCAAAACCCTTGTCCGTTGGCGATGCGTACGAGCTTTTTCATTTGGCGTCTCCAGTGCCTGGTGTCAGCCTCGGATTGAACACCATTGGAGGCGGGGGGACAATGCGGTTCTTGATGGGTGTGGGGGAAAAAGCGCTTGTTGGGCGATCCGCTTTCGCGGGTTCCCGGGCCATCGCGGATGTTTCCCGCCCTTGCGGGATTGGCCGAGCGGAGAAAGGGAGGACCCTGGCGGAAAGGGGAGAACGGCCAAGGTGGGGCGGCTCCGCCCAACAGGCAGTCAGGAGCTGGGTTGAACCCGGGGCTTGGTCCGCTTTCCGAAGCGGAGCTTGTTTTTGATCCAGATCCAGGACTTGCGCTTGAGCTCGATCAAGAAGGTTTCCATCTTCCGGGTTTCTTTACCGCGGAGGACATTCCAGGTCAGGGTGAAAACCCGCCAGGGGTGGGTCAGCATGGAGACGGCGTAGAAGTTGAGGAGGATCTTATATTTCCAGGCTGTCAGCTCCTTGGCGCTCAAGTGGTCGCAGTAATTGTTGCGCTCTTCGAGCTTCTCGTCGTTGGCGAAGATGGGGGTGAGGAGGAACTTGTCCGAGAGGTCGATTCTTCCCTGTTCCATGAGTTCCCGGTAGAGCTGGGTGTTGGGGATGGGGAAGAAGAAGCCGATGGCCACGTCGTCGATGCCGGCGCGCCCCAGCTTGCGGGCCAGGCGCGCGGTCTCCTTGAGGTCTTCCTTGGTGTCGTGGGGAAAGCCGATGACGATGAAGGCCGTGATGTTGAGCTTGTGCTTGACCGACGCGCGGACCGCCCGCATCAGGGAGTCTTCCTTCATCTGCTTGCGGATGAGTTTGCGGGTGCGCTCGCTTCCGCTTTCGGGAGCGAAGGCCAGGGAGCGTCCGTTCGTGAGGTGCAGGAGGCGGGCGACCTCGTCGTCGATGACTTCGCAGCGGGTTCCCGAGGGGAACTGCCAGGAGATCTTGAGGTTCCGTTTGAGGATCTCGTTGCAGAACTCGATGATCCAGGGCTTTTTCAGGATGGCAGTAAGGTCCTGGAAGGGGAAGTTGGTCGCCCCGTACTCCTTGACGTAGAACTCGATCTCATCGACCACGTTGGAAGGGGTCCGGGCATACCAGCGGGTGGTCCACATGCCGGGGTTGGAGCAGTAGGTGCACTGGTAGGGACAGCCCCTCGTCGCGAGAATGGGGATGGTTTTCCCCATGTTCAGGCCATTGATGAGGTCGTATTTGTTGTAGGTCTCGATGTCGAAGAGGTCCCAGGCGGGCCAGGGGATGTCGTCCAGATCCTTGCGGCGGACACGCCTTTCGTTGCGGATGGGTTTGCCCTCGGGGTGGCCCCCTTCCCGGTAGCAGACACTCTTGATCCCGGGGAATTCCCGCTGCCCCTTTTCGAGAGCGTCGAAGAGCTCGACCGCAGCCTCTTCCCCCTCCCCCAGAATGATGGCATCGATGGGAGCCTGTTCCATGGAAAGCTCCGGGAGCCCCGAAAAATGCTCTCCACCGCAGATGATGGGGAGGTCGGGGTGGTCCCTGCGAATCTGCTGGATGATGCGCCGGACCAGGGGCCAACTGAAGGACCAGAGGTTGGTGATCGCCACAGCTTCGGTCTCGGGTCGGATCCTGGCGCTGATCTCCTGAGGAGAGAGCCCGAGCCGGAAAATGGATTTGTCCAATTCGTCCTGGACCACTTCTTCGGGGGCTTCGGCCACGGCATCGATGACACTGAGCTTATGCCCTGCCTCGCGGAGGCTCCCCGCGATATAGGCCAGCCCCAGCGGCAGGGCCGGCCTGAGGGCGGTCATTGCGTGGACGTTGAGATAGACCGGTGGATGGATCAGTTGGATGTTCATCGAGTCGTGGAAGAGAGGTGCGGAACGCTTCCGTGCAGCATGCTCTTGCGAAGAACGTTCTTGGGAAGAACCTTCCTGCGCAGAACCTTTCTGCACGGAAACTTTGCAGAACCTTTCTACGCCGAACCCAGCCGGTTCCGCGCAGAGGTTGTGACCATGGAGGGCCTGAAGCACTCATTCCCCCCACCCTGGGAGTATACCGGGGTCCTCCCTTCGCGGCAGAGCTTAGAAGCTTTTCTTTCGAAAGATTTGCAACTTACATTCGCTCGATGATGGCGTTCCCAAAGCCCGAACAGCTCAACTCCTCGATGTCTTCCCGGCCTTCTCCTCGCATCAACCGGGCCAGGTCATAGGTGACCCTACCCTGCTGGATCGCCTCCGAGAGCCCCTTGCGGATCAGAATCGCCGCCTCGTTCCAGCCCAGGTGCTCCAGCATCATGACGGCGGAGAGGATCAGGGAGCCCGGATTGACCTTGTCCATGCCCGTGTATTTGGGGGCCGTGCCGTGGGTCGCTTCGAAAAGTCCCACAGTATCGGACATGTTCGCTCCCGGCCCCAGGCCCAGGCCTCCGACCAGGGCGATGGCCGCATCCGAAAGGTAGTCCCCGTTCAGGTTGGGGGTCGCGAGAACGCTGTATTCCCCAGGCCTGGTCTGGATCTGCTGGAAGATGGAGTCCGCAATCCGGTCCTTGATCAGGATTTTCCCATCGGGCACTTTGCCGTCGAACTCGTCCCAGACGCGTTTTTCGCTGATCGTCTGGTCCTTGAACTCCCGTTCGGCCAATTCGTAGCCCCATTTCGCAAAGGAACCCTCGGTGAACTTCATGATGTTCCCCTTGTGGACCAGGGTGACCGAGGGGAGCCTCTGATCAATGGCCCATTGGATGGCCTTGCGGACCAGGCGTTCGGTTCCGAAGAGGGAGATGGGTTTGACTCCGATTCCCGAGTCGGGCCTGATTTCGCGACCGGTCTTGGCCTTGATCAGGTCGATGATCGCGAGAGCCATCTCGCTTCCACGCTCATAATCGAAGCCTGCGTACACGTCCTCGGTGTTTTCGCGGAAGATGACGAAGTCCACCTGGTTCGCGAATTTGTTGGGTGCCGGGACCCCCTCGAAGTATTTGATGGGCCTTACACAGGCGAAGAGGTCGAGATACTGCCGGAAGCGGACATTGATGCTCCTGAAGCGGGGACAGACCGAATCGGTTTTTCCGCAGTTGTCGCATTTGCCCTCATGGTTCTGCTGGTGCGCGCAGTTGAGGCAGACATGGGTTTCTTCTCCGATGGGGGTGGTAAAGGGTCCCTTGATGGCCACCTTGAGATAGCGGATGGCCTCGACCGTCTCCTCGGGGAACTCGCTGCCATACTTCTGCAAGCCCTCGTAGCCCGCGTAGAGGGGGCACCAGGCGATGGCGCGGTCCCCGCCATAGGCTTTGTCGACGGCGGCGTTCACCACATTCTGCATCACGGGAGTGATATCGATCCCGATCCCATCGCCTCGCAAGACTCCGATGATGGGCTTGCTCCCAACCACCATCTTTCCATCCCGGTATTCGATCAAATCGCCTTCGGGAATCGTTACTTTTTCGAATTTCATTTTCATCGTCCTCGGACTGGAAACCTAAACTGAGGCCAGAGCATAGGGCTTGGGAGGCCGAGTTACAGAGGGAGAGTGGAGCCATTCGGGGCGGATTGTCGCAAAAAGCCCCGAGGCCCTGGAGGCCCATGTCCCAGTTGAAGGAGAATCGAGGTCTCAGTTTCCGAAAGCGCTGAAGACGCCGTTGCTCATCTCCCATTGAAGGGCTGGGAGGATGAGATACCAGGTCTGGTAGGCGATGCGGACCCCCTTGAGAGTGGGGGTGTTGGGGACCGGATAGTTCTGGGTCCAGGTGCCGGAGGCCGGGACCGGGAAGGTGGACAGGGGCATCCAGAAGGAGAGCAGGTTGATATAGCTCATGCAGCTTGCGCCGAGGGTTGGAAGGGGGATGGCGTTGGGGTCCACCTGGACTCCCTGGAGCTGAATGCCGATGGCGCGGGGCTTGGCGCCGGCCCCACGCAGGTTCATGGTCCCGCCGAGGATCGGATCGGTGCCGGCCAGGGTCGGGAAGCGGGTTGCCGAAGTGCTGCAGGGATGTCCGACGGGCTTGCTGTTGGCGCCGGGGAAGTATTTGAAAAGCTCGGCACCCTTGGTGGGATGCGTTGCCCGCATCAGGATCTGGCCCCTGGAGAGGGTCATGTAATCCGGTGCGCTGGAGGCTTTTCCGGGTCGAACTTCGGGGACGAGCACCGTTCCAGCCGAGGTCCCATCGGTTCTCCAAAGCTCGCTTCCTGAAGCGAGGTTGAAAGCCAGGAAGTAAACATAGCGCGATCCTAAGCGGGTGTACCGATAGGAATAGGTAGATTCCTTGCCCTTGGAGATGTCTTTTAAAAGATGGGTTCCTCCTGAAGTCCCATCCGAAACCCATATCTCATGACCGTTGATTCCATCATAGGCCCGGAAAAGGAGTTTGCCGTTCAGGGCGATGAGGTTGGTCGGGGCCGAAGTGAAGAATCCGGGGCGGATGTCTTTGACCATGCGGGTTCCAGCCGCTTTACCGTTGGAGACCCAGAGTTCTTTGCCATAAGTTCCCCCATCGGCGGTGAAAAAGAGCTTGTTTCCGACGGCGGTCAACTGGAGTGGATCCGAACCCCTGCTCCCGGGTCGGAGATCCTTGACCAGGGCGGTGCCCGAAGAGGTCCCGTCAGTGACCCACAGTTCGGACCCAAGGCCGGATTTATAGGCTCTGAAGTAGAGCTTGCCGCCCATGGCCGCGAAGGGCCCCGGGCTGGAACTGGAGGCGCCGGGGTTGATATCGGCGACCATCCTGGTTCCCGAGGCCGTCCCATCGGTGGCCCAAAGCTCGGATCCGTTGCTTCCATCGTTGGCTCGGAAATAGATCTTGCCCTTCCAAAAGTAGAAGCCGGCCGGATCGCTGGGGTTGGCACCCGAACGGATATCTTTGAGCATCCTGGTCCCAGCCGAAGTGCCATCGCTGATCCAGGGTTCCAAGCCATTCGTGCCGTCGGAGGCTTTGAAAAGGAGCCAGGATCCAAAGGCTGTGAGTTCGTCGGGAAAGGATCCCAAGGATCCGCTTCGAATGTCTTTGACCATCGCCGTCCCCGCGCGGCTCCCATTGGTGGCCCAAAGTTCGGTGCCGTTGAGTCCGTCATTCGCCCGGAAGAAGACTCGGTTTCCTGCCTGGGTGAGGTTACCGATTTTGGAGCCGAAAAAGCCCGGCCGGATGTCCTTGAGGAGGAAGGTCCCTGCGCTGGTCCCATTGGAGGTCCAGAGTTCGTCTCCCTTGATCTCATCGTTGGCGACGAAGATGGTTTGATTGAATTTGTCAGTCAAGAAGGATGGATGAGAACTCCTGTTTCCATTGGTGGCAAGGTCCTTGAGGAGAGTCGTTCCCACAGTCGTACCATTGCTCACCCAAGGCTCCAACCCATGAGTGCCGTCATTGGCCCTGAGGTAGACTCTTCCAAAGCTGGTGAAGAGTTCAAAGGCGAGGGAACCCGTGCTCCCCGGACGAATGTTCTTGAGCAAACTGGTCCCCGCGCTGGTCCCATCCGTGATCCAAAGCTCAGTGCCGTTGGTTCCATCGTTTGCGGTAAAGAGCGCTTTTCCGGGTGCGAAGGCGGTGATCCAATCCGGATTGGAGCCGGCTTTCCCCGTTCGGATGTCCTTGACCAGGGTGGTTCCGGCTGCGGTGCCATCGCTGATCCACAGTTCCCTACCGCTGTTGGGATGGAAGGCCCGGAAGAGGAGCTTGGACCCAAAGGCTGCGAGTTTATGGGGGAGGGATCCCAAGAGTCCGCTTCGGATGTCCTTGACCATTTTCGTTCCTGCGCTGGTTCCATCCGTGACCCAGAGTTCCAATCCATGGACTCCGTCATTTGCCTGGAAGTAGAGCTTGTTTCCCACGGTGGTCAGGAAACGGGGAGCCGAGTAAAGGGGGCCTGGTCGGATGTCCTTGACCAAGGTGGTCCCGGCTGCGGTGCCATCGCTCACCCAGAGCTCAAAGCCTCTGACTCCATCTGTCGCTGCGAAGTAAACCTTGGAGCCCATGCGGGTCAAGTGAATGGGGTGAGAGCTGCCGGCACCCCCATCGATGTTCTTGATCATATAGGTTCCTTTGGCGGTGCCATCGGAGACCCAAAGTTCAAATCCATGGATGCCGTCGTCGGCACGGAAGATGATCTTGTTGCCCAATGCGGTAAAGTCTCCGGGGTAGGAAGGGTGGCTACCGGGGAAGATATCCTTGACTCTCCTGGTCCCGGCCCGAGTCCCATCGGAGACCCAAAGCTCGCGGCCGGAGATTTGATCGTCAGCCACGAAGAAGACTTTGTTTCCCGCAGAGGTGAGAATGTCGGGGTTGGAGTTCTTCGATCCCGGCCAGATGTCTTTCATCAGTTTTGTTCCGGCGGACGTTCCGTCCGAGATCCAGAGTTCGCGACCATGAGTCTTTTCAGAAGCGGAGAAGAGGATCTTGGAGCCCAACCTGGTCAAGTACAAGGGAGAAGAACCCATTCCCCCCTTCTGAATATCTTTGACAAGCACTGTGGACCGGGAGGATCCGACCGTTTTGAAGAGTTCGGTCCCTGTCGAAGGCGTCGAGGCTTGGAAATAGACGACGGGTCCCACCCTTGTCCAACCGGAGGGATAGGAAGAGGGATTGTTGATGGCCTGGGTGTTGATGTCCTTGACCAGGGTGGGTGCTTGGGAGAAGGACGGACTAGCCAGTGTGAGGGAGACCATGAGGGGCATACCGAGCTTTGAGATCGCTCTTGCTAGATGGGTTGTTGTCATTGTTGACTCCAATGAAAAGAAGGGGAGATGCCTCGAAAAAGAGGCGGAGAAACAGCTCGACTCAGGTGGGTAGGAAAGAAGATTCCTTTACCCTTCGAAGGGTAGGGGGGGCCTCGGAATGATTTGGGAATCCTGAGAACGAAAGGAAAACAAAAGAGAAAACAAAAGATAGGGCAGCCCTTTCCAGGGAGAAATCCTGGGGGAATGCCCAGGGGGAAAGATCCTTGAATCCGACACAGCCCTGAAGAGAACACTACAGACAGCCCTCCAAAAGGGATTCTGCCAGAATCTGTTTCTGGGCATGTGTTTTTCCCAAGCGCCAGGCGAGCGTTTGATGAGGAAGTTGCGGTGGGTGGGGGAGATTCTTCCAGAACATGCTGGAGAGTCTTCATTGTGAGAAACAATGTGACATCCGTCAATAGCTGGATTTGGGGGGCTCGACGCGATCTGGAAGGGGGCAAGGGAGATCCGCCAAGGAATCTCGGCCGAAAAAAAAGCCCAGCTCCCTCGAAAAGGGGCTGGGCCGATCCCTCAGGTTTCCCTGAGAGTGTTCCGCTCGGGAAACTCAGTTTCCGAGGGCGCTGAAGACGCCGTTGCTCATCTCCCATTGAAGGGCGGGGAGGATGATGTACCAGGTCTGGAAAGCGACGCGGACGCCCTTGAGGGTGGCGTCATTGGGGACCGGGTAGTTCTGGGTCCAGTTTCCGGAGGCCGGGACGCCGAAGGTCGACAGGGGCATCCAGAAGGAGAGGAGGTTGATGTAGCTGTTGCAGCCCGCGCCCAGAGCGGTGAGGGGGATGGCGTTGAGATTGACGCCGGCTCCCAGGAGCTGGACGCCGACGGCGCCGGGCTTGGCACCCGCACCCCGGAGCTTCATGGTCCCGCCGATGACGGGATCGGTGCCCATCAGGTGGGGACGGCGCGTCGCCGAGGTGCTGCAGGGGTGGCCAACCATCTTGGTGTTGGCTCCCGGGAAGAACTTGAAGGGCTCGGTTCCCTTGACAGGGTCCGTAGCCCGGAAGATCAGCATCCCGTTGGAGAGGACGAGTCCGCTCGGTGTGCTGCTGTTTGTCCCGGGCCTGATGTCTGCGACAAGGGAGGTCCCCGCGGTCGTTCCATCGGTCTTCCAAAGCTCGGTTCCCGTTGTGGCATCCCTCGCCACGAAGAATCCGAAGCGAGAGCCGGTCGTGAGGAAGTTAAAGGGGAAGGAACTCGAGGAACCGGAGTAGATGTCCTTGAGGAGGGTCGTCCCCGCCGATGTGCCGTCCGAGATCCAAGGCTCGGTTCCCTTGGTCCCGTCGTTGGCCCGGAACAGGAGCTTTCCGTTCAGGTCCCCAAGGATGGTGATGCTTGAGCTGAAAGAGCCGGCGCGGATGTCTTTGACCATCTTGGTTCCCGTGGAGGTTCCATCGCTGACCCAAAGCTCAGAGCCGTTGGTTCCGTCGTTCGCGACGAAGAAGACCTTTCCCCCGGAGGCAGTCAGGGAGGAAGGGAAGCTGCTCAAGGACCCGGGGCGGATATCCTTGACCTGTGCCGTCCCTGTGCCGGTCCCGTCCGTGGCCCAAAGCTCAGTTCCCGCACCTGACTTGAAGGCCCGGAAGAAAAGCTTGTTCCCATTGGCGGTCAGATTCGAGGGCGAGGAGCTGGAAGAGCCCGGGTTGATGTCGGCGACCATGGTGGTTCCAGTGGCCGTTCCGTCCGTTTTCCACAGTTCCGTCCCTTTGAGTCCGTCATTGGCCGTGAAGAAGAGCATGCCCTTGAAGGAAACAAAGTTGCTCGGGAAGCTGCTGAAAACGCCGGATCGAATGTCCTTGACCAGGACGGTTCCAGCAGCGGTTCCATCCGAAATCCAAAGCTCCGAACCCTTGGTGCCGTCGGAAGCCCGGAAGAGGACCTTGTCACCCATCGGGGTCAGGAAGCTGGGGAAGCTACTGAGGGATCCAGGCCGGATATCCTTGACCAATTTCGTCCCTGCCGGTGTTCCATCACTGACCCAAAGCTCGGTCCCGTTCGTCGTATCGAATGCCCGGAAGAACATCTTGTTTCCTGCCAGGACGAAATTGGAGGGAGAGGAACTCAGGCTGCCCGTGCGGATGTCTTTGAGCATTTTTGTTCCCGCCGCGCTTCCATCCGTGATATAGAGCTCGGTTCCGGAGACCCCGTCATTCGCCGAGAAGAGGCTCCGGTTGAACTTATCCGTGAAGCCGAAGGGGAAGGAGGAGCTTGTTCCACCCGCGTTTCCGTTGAGGTCTTTGACAAGCTTGGTCCCCGAAGAGGTCCCATCTGTGATCCAGGGCTCGCTCCCCACGACGCTGTCATTGGCGCTGAAGTAAGCTTTTCCGAAAACGGCGTGGAAGCCGAAGGGGAAGGAGCTGAAGGATCCAGCGCGAATGTCCTTGAGAAGGCTAGTCCCCGCTGCAGTCCCATCTGTGACATAGAGTTCTGTTCCCGTAGTGCTGTCGGAAGCCGTGAAGACCATCTTGCTGGCGGACAAGGCTGTAAAATTCCGGGGGGAGGAGCTACTGGAACCGGAGCGGATGTCTTTGAGGAGAGTGGTCCCAGCGGCGGTTCCATCGGAAATCCAAAGCTCGGATCCTGCGGTCGAGGTGAAGGCTCTGAAGACAAATTTGCTGCCTAGGGCCGTCATGCCGAAGGGAGAGGAACTTCCCGAACCCGAACGAATATCCTTGACGAGCTTGGTTCCTGAGATTGTTCCATCCGTGACCCAGAGTTCCCGGCCGTTCGTGGAATCGAAGGCAGAGAAATAGATCTTGCTCCCGATCCGGGAAAAGGAGCTGGGGGAGGAGCTTCCTGATCCCGCCTGGATGTTTTTCAGAAGAGAAGTCCCCACAGCGGTTCCATCCGTGATCCAAAGCTCGGTACCATTGGTCCCGTCATTGGCGCTGAAGACGACTTTGCTTCCCAAAGTCGTAAAGTTGAAGGGGAAGGAGCTGAATGGACCTGAGCGAACGTCCTTGAGAAGAGTCGTTCCGGCTGCCGTTCCATCCGAGACCCAGGGCTCGGTGCCATTGGTCCCATCATTGGCGCGGAAGATGACTTTGGAGCCGACCGCGGTCAGACCAAAGATCGAGGAACTGGACGCTCCCGCCCGGATGTCTTTGACCAACTTTGTCCCAGCAGTGGTCCCATCGGTGACCCAAAGTTCAGCTCCATTGATTCCATCGTTAGCAATGAAGAAGACCTTGGTCCCGGCAACGACCATCCCGAAGGGGCTGGAGGAGTTTGCGCCCGGTCGGATGTCTTTGAGCAAGGTCGTTCCAGCGCTGGTTCCATCGGAAATCCAGAGTTCACGGCCTTTGGTGGGTCCGAAGGCGCTGAAAAGGATTTTGGTTCCCAAAACAACGAGGCTGCTGGGAGAGGAACTGGAGCTTCCCGAGCGGATGTCCTTGACGAGGGTCGTGCTTGCTGGGGTCCCTATCGTTCGAAACAGTTCGGTCCCGGTTGTGCTGGTGAAAGCGGAAAAATAGGTGAGAGGACCGATATTTACGAAATTCCTCGGAGAGGAGGAAGGATTGGGAAGAGGTTTGGTGTTGATGTCCTTGATCAGGGCTGGCCCCTGGGAACTCGCGGTTCCCGGAAGAAAGAGGGCTACCCCCAAGGAAAGGGCACTTAGAAGAGGTACATAGAATTCCCGGATACCCCGGCGGAAAGATGGCTCTACCATTGTTTACTCCAATGAAGGGATTTGGAAAACCTCGGAAGGAGGTCATGAAAAAGAAGAGAGTCCGATTTCTTTGGAGGAAACCCGCGGGAAAAAACCGGTGAGGGTCCCCTGGGAATCGAACATTGTCCTTTGCAGAGGAGTGTTGGTAGAAAATGGGTCCAAACCTCTTCTCCAAAGCCCTGGTCAGGATTCAGGTTCAAAAAAGAAGGTTGGTGTGAGAGGTTGGTTCAGGAAGTCCCTGAAGAACCTCCATTCTGGGAAAAAAAGCTGTTTCCGTCAACGACCGTGTTTGGGGAAGGATTTCCTGGTCGCATATCCACCTGGAAGGATTCCCACAGGTCTTCCTCTTTCGATCAAGACGTTCGGTCAAGATGATTGAGGGGATCGGGGCGACAAGGGGCCGATCGAGGAAAACCTGCCAAGAAAAAGCCCAGCCCCTTCAGGAAGGGGCTGGGCGGATCCACTTGGTGTCACCGAAGGTTTTCCGCTCGGAAACTCAATTCCCGAGAGTGCTGAAGACTCCGTTGCTCATCTCAAAGGCAACGGGGGAGAGGAGGATGTACCAGGTCTGGAAGCCGACATGGATCCCCTTGAGGGAGGGATCGTTGGAGATGGTGTAATTCCGGGTCCAGGAGCCGGTGGGGGAGACGTTGAACGTGGATATGGGCATATAGAAGGCGTTCGGGTTGATGTAGCTCATACAATTGGGGCTGAGGGGCGGGATGGGGGAGGCGTTGTTGTTCACCTGGACTCCCAGGAGTTGGATGGCGACCGCGCCGGGTTTGGCACCCTTGCCGTGAAGGCTCATTGTGCTTCCGATGACTGGGTCGGTGCCGACCAGGATCGGGAAGCGGGTCGCAGACGTGCTGCAGGGATGGCCGACGGGCTTGCTGTTGGCGCCGGGGAAGTATTTGAAGAGTTCGGAGCCCTTGGTTGGGTGCGTGGCCTGCATCATGAGTTGACCGTTGGAGAGCACCAAGTTGTTGGGGGAGCTGCTGGCACTTCCAGGCCGTACCTCGGGAACCAGGATGGTTCCTGCTGGGGTTCCATCCGTCCTCCAGAGCTCCTTTCCGTTCGTGGGATTCGTGGCTGAGAAGAAGATGTAGCGGGAACCTTTTCGGGTGAACTGGGAGGGATAGGAAGAGCCTGAACCGCTGGAGATGTCCTTCAGGAGGCTGGTCCCGGTGGAGGTTCCATCGGAGACCCAAGGCTCGAAGCCGTTGGTCCCATCACTTGCGCGGAAAACGAGCTTGCCGTTCAATGCGGTGAGATAGGAGGGAGATGAGGAGGAGGATCCACTGCGGATGTCCTTGACCAACATCGTTCCGGCGGCTGTGCCGTTGGAGACCCAAAGTTCGGTGCCCTTGGTCCCATCGTTTGCGGTGAAGAAAAGTTTGTTTCCAATCGCCGTGAGGAAGGAGGGGGTGGAACCGGAGGTTCCGGAACGGATGTCCTTGACCATCGTGGTTCCCGTGGAGGTTCCGTCTGTCACCCAGAGTTCGTATCCTGCTCCTGTCTTTTTGGCCCGGAAGTAGAGCTTGCCACCCATGGCCGCAAAATAGGAGGGGTTGGAGCTGGCGGAGCCCGGGTTGATATTGGACACCATGGTGGTCCCCGCGGTCGTCCCATCGGTGACCCAGAGCTCGGTGCCGTTGGAGCTGTCGTAGGCGGAGAAGTAGACCTTACCCTTCCAGAGGTAGAAGCCGCTGGGATAGCTGCTGAAGGACCCCGAACGAATATCCTTGAGTATCATGGTCCCGGTCACGGTTCCATCGCTGATCCAGAGCTCGTAGCCTTTGGTGCCATCGTTGGCCCTGAAGAGGATCTTGTTTCCGAAGGCGAACAGGTTCGAAGGACTGCTGCTGGAGGCTCCAGGGTTGATGTTCTTGACCATGGCCGTGCCGGCGGGGGTCCCGTTGGTGGCCCAAAGCTCGTAGCCGTTGACCCCGTCATTGGCGCGGAAGAAGACCCGGTTTCCTACAATGGTAAGATAGTTGGGGCTCGAGCCGGAGGAGCCTGCCCGGATATCCTTGAGGAGGGCGGTCCCTGCTGTGGTTCCATTGGAGGCCCAGAGTTCGGTTCCATGGATTCCATCGTTGGCCACGAAAACCGTTCGGTTGAACTTGTCGGTAAGGTTGGTGGGAATGGAGCTGGCGGTTTTGCCTAAAGTGTTCGCAATGTCTTTCAGAAGCGTGGTCCCTGCGGCGGTGCCGTTTGTCACCCAGGGCTCATAGCCGTGGGTCCCGTCATTGGCCCGGAAGTAAACCTTGCCAAATGCAGCGAAGAGATAGAAGGGGGAGGAACTGAGGCTGCCGGAACGGATGTCCTTGAGCAGGCTGGTCCCAGCGCTCGTTCCGTCGGTAACCCAAACCTCGTTCCCCTTCGTGCCGTCATTCGCTGTGAAAACCGCCTTGCTGGTTGAAATCGGGGTGATCCAATTCAGATTGGGACTGAAGCTTCCTGTGCGGATCTCCTTAACCAAGGTGGTTCCGGTCCCGGTGCCGTCACTGATCCAGAGCTCGGAGCCATGGGTGGTGTCTCTCGCCTGGAAGAGGAGCTTGGAGCCAAAGGCGGTGAGCCGGCTGGGGTCGGAGCCGAAAGATCCGCTGCGGATGTCCTTGACCAGGACCGTTCCAGCACTTGTCCCGTTGGTGACCCAGAGCTCGTTCCCCGTGGTTCCATCGTTTGCCTGGAAGTAGACCTTGCTCCCGACCCTTACCAGGTTGCTGGGGTAGGAGCTTAAAGATCCGCTGCGGATGTTCTTGACCAGTACCGTTCCAGCGCTTGTCCCGTCGGTGGCCCAGAGCTCGGTGCCGGTGGCCGGGGAAGAAGCGGAAAAGTAGACCTTGGAACCCATGACTGCCATGTAAGCAGGATTGGAGCCAGGCGATCCCGCATAGATGTCCTTGACCATGGTGGTCCCGGCGGAAGTGCCATCCGAGATCCAAAGCTCCTTGCCCTTCGTGCCGTCGTTGGCGCGGAAGAGGATTTTGTTTCCGAATGGAGTGATGTTGGAGGGGAAGGAACCACTTGGACCGGAATAGATGTTCTTGACCATCGTGGTCCCCGCGGAGGTCCCGTCGGTCACCCAGAGTTCGTAGCCGTTGATTCCATCGTTGGCGACGAAGAAAACTTTGCCTCCTGCGGCTGTTAGGTTGTAGGGCGAAGAACTCGGTGAGCCTGAACGAATGTCCTTGACCATCGAGGTTCCCGCTGAGGTTCCGTCGGTGATCCACAGTTCCTGCCCGTTGGTTGTATTCCTAGCAACGAAGACAACCTTGCTTCCCAACCTGGTGAGGTAGGAGGGGTTGGAACCGGAGGTTCCGGACCGGATGTCCTTGACCAGGACCGTGGACGCGGAGGACCCACCTGTCTTAAAGAGTTCGCTCCCAGTGGTGGGAGTCGAAGCCTTGAAATAAACGACCGGCCCGATGTTCACCCAGTTCGAGGGATAGGAGGAGGGGTTGGGGAGAGGTTGCGTGTTGATGTCCTTGACCAGGGTTGGTGCCTGGCCCAAAGAAAGGCTACCCAGCGCGAGGGAGGCCAAGAGAGACAAGCCGAGCTTGGGCATTGTTTTGGAGGATGTGATTTTTTTCATTGGTCGCTCCGAAAAAAAGGGTGGAAAGAAGCCTCCGGAAAGAGACGCGAAAAAAAACTAAAAAAATGCCAAGCTGGATGAAGATCCCTTCACCCTGTGAAGGGACTGAGACATTCCCAGGAGGAGGCGAAAAAAGGCCTCATTTCAAAGAGGTAATTTCTTGGGGCTCGGGGACATCTATCCTGGAATCGAACCCAGCATTTTTTTGATTTGCGAACGTTGGAAAAAAGGGTCCTGGCCTTCCTGCCTATCCCCTAGCAATGATCTGGAGGCGAACTTCAAAGGAAACGCTTAGGGTGGGGTAAACCTAGGGAAAAGCCATGAAACCCACATTTTGAGAAAAAAAAGAATGATGTCAAGGACCCGATTCGCCGCAGGGTTTTCTTCGTCGCTCATCTGGGGGGAGGGTGGAGATCACCTTTTTCCCTCCGACAGGGCAAGGAGGGGGCGAGGCCAAGAGGAAAGAGGAGGAAAGGGGCTAAGGGTAAGGGGGAATCAGCCAAGAAAAAAGCCCAGCCCCTTCAGGAAGGGGCTGGGCGGATACCTCAGGGGATCCTGAGGGTTTTCAGCTCGGATCCCTCAGGGAATCCTGAGGGATTCCGCTCGGAAAACTCAGTTTCCGAGGGTGCTGAAGAAGCCGTTGCTCATCTCCCATGTGACGGAGGGGAGGATCACATACCAGGTCTGGAAGCCGACTTGGACACCCATGAGGGTGGCGTCGTTGGGGACCGGGAAGCTCTGGGCCCAATTTCCGGTGGCGGAAACGCCAAAGGTGGACAGGGGCATCCAGAAGGAGAGCAGGTTGATGTAGCTCACGCAGTTGGTGCCGAGGGCCACGAGGGGGATGGCATTGTTGTTGACCTGGACTCCCAGGAGTTGAACGCCGATGGCGCCTGGTTTGGCATTGTAGCCGCGGAGGTTCATCACGCTTCCGATGACCGGGTCGGTGCCGACCAGGGTCGGGTAGCGGGTCGCAGACGTGCTGCAGGGATGGCCGACGGGCTTGCCGTTGGCGCCGGGGAAGTATTTGAAGAGCTCGACGCCCTTGGTCGCGTGCGTTGCCCGCATCATGAGTTGACCATTGGAGAGGGTCATGTAGTTGGGAGCAGTGCTGGCGCTTCCGGGACGGACCTCGGGCACCATGACGGTGCCGGCCGTTGTTCCATTCGTCCTCCAGAGCTCGTTCCCGTTGGTGGGATTCGAGGCGGAGAAGAAGGCGTAGCGGGATCCCGTCCGGGTGAACCGGTAGGGATAGGAGGAACCGGAGCCGCTGGAGATGTCCTTCAGGATGCTGGTCCCGGCGGTCGTTCCATCGGAGATCCAAGGCTCATAGCCGTTGGTCCCGTCATTCGCCCGGAAAAGAAGCTTGCCGTTCAAGGCCGTGAAATAGTTGGGGAAGGAGGAGGAGGAGCCACTGCGGATGTTTTTGACCAACATCGTTCCGGCGGCCGTGCCGTTGGAGACCCAAAGCTCGGTTCCGTTGGTTCCATCGTTCGCGGTGAAGAAGAGTTTGTTTCCAACCGTCGTGAGGTAGGTGGGGTAGGAACTGAGAGATCCGGAACGGATGTCCTTGACCATGGTCGTACCCGTGGAGGTTCCGTCAGTGACCCAGAGCTCGGTCCCGAAGCCTGTTTTATAGGCCCGGAAGTAGAGCTTGCCTCCCATGGCCGCGAAGGAATAGGGGCTGGAGCTTGCGGAGCCCGGGTTGATGTTGGCGACCATGGTGGTCCCCGCAGCCGTCCCGTCGGTGACCCAGAGCTCGGTTCCGTTGGTTCCGTCGTTGGCCGAGAAGTAGACCTTGCCCTTCCAGAAGTAGAAGTTGCTGGGATAGCTGCTGAAAGACCCAGACCGGATATCCTTGAGCATCATGGTTCCGGCCGTAGTGCCGTCGCTGATCCAAAGCTCGGATCCATTGGTGCCGTCATAGGCGCTGAAGAGGAGCTTGTTGCCGAAAGCGAAGAGGTAGGAAGGATTGCTGCTTGCGGAGCCCGGGCGGATGTTTTTGACCATGGCCGTGCCGGCGGGGGTTCCGTTGGTGGCCCAAAGCTCGTAGCCATTGACTCCGTCATTGGCGCGGAAGAAGACCAGATTCCCCACCAGGGTCAGATTGCTGGGATACGAGCTGGAGGAGCCTGCCCGGATATCCTTGAGGAGGGCGGTTCCTGCCGCCGTTCCATTGGAGGCCCAGAGCTCGGTTCCATTGACCCCGTCGTTGGCGGTGAAGATCGTGCGGTTGAACTTGTCGGTCAGGTTGCTGGGATAGGAACTGGCGGTTCCGCCTGAAACGTTTGCCAGATCCTTCAGGAGGGTGGTTCCTGCGGCCGTGCCGTTGCTCACCCAGGGCTCGGTGCCGTGGGTTCCGTCATTGGCCCGGAAGTAGACCCTGCCAAAAGCGGCGAAGAGATAGTAGGGGGAGGAACTGAAGCTGCCGGGGCGAATGTCCTTGAGCAGGTTGGTCCCAGCGCTGGTCCCGTCGGTGATCCAAAGTTCGCTTCCATTCGTTCCGTTGTTCGCCGTAAAGAGTGCCTTGCTGGTCGAGATCGGGGTGATCCAATCCGGATAGGCGCTGGAGCCTCCGGACCAGATATCCTTGACCAGAGTGGTCCCGGCCGAGGTGCCGTCGCTGATCCAAAGCTCGTACCCACTGGTACCGTCGTTCGCCCGGAAGAGGAGCTTGGAGCCAAAGGCCGTGAGCCGGTAGGGGTAGGAACCGATGGATCCGCTGCGGATGTTCTTGACCAGAACCGTTCCCGCGCTGGTCCCGTCGGAGGTCCAGAGTTCGTCTCCATTGGTGCCATCGTTGGCCCGGAAGAAGATCTTGCTCCCGACGGTTACCAGGTAGCGGGGGTAGGAACTGGAGGACCCAGTGCGGATGTTCTTGATCATCACCGTTCCCGTGCTGGTCCCGTCGGTGGCCCAGAGTTCAGTACCATTGGTTCCGTCGTTGGCCGCAAAGTAGACCTTGGAACCCAGGACCGCCAGGTAGGAAGGATAGGAGCTGCCGGATCCTGCATAGATGTCCTTGATCATCGTGGTTCCGGCCGAGGTGCCATCCGAGACCCAAAGCTCGTAGCCATTGGTGCCATCGCTGGCGCGGAAGACGATTTTGTTGCCTACGGGGGTGATGTAGCTGATTCCGGAACTGCTTGAACCGGAGCGGATGTCCTTGACCATCGTAGTCCCGGCGGTGGTTCCGTCGGTCACCCAGAGTTCGTAGCCGTTGATTCCATCGTTGGCGACGAAGAAGACCTTGCCTCCTGCGGCGGTTAGGTTGTAGGGCGAAGAACTCCCTGAGCCGGAACGGATGTTTTTGAGCAAGGTGGTCCCTGCTGAGGTTCCGTCGCTGATCCAAAGCTCACGCCCATTGGTCGCATCGGAAGCTACAAAAACAATCTTGCTTCCCAGCTTGGTGAGGTAGGAAGGGGAAGAACTCTGAGCCCCCGAAGCGATATCCTTGACCAGGACCGTGGACGCGGAGGACCCAACTGTCTTGAAGAGTTCGTATCCTGTGGTGGGGGTCGAAGCCTTGAAATACACGATCGGCCCGATGTTCACCCAGCTCGAAGGATAGGAGGAGGGGTTGGGAAGAGGTTGCGTGTTGATGTCCTTGACCAGGGTCGGTGCCTGGGCAAAGGAGAGGCTACCCAGTGCGAGGGAGGCCAAGAGAGACACGCCGAGTTTCGACATGGCTCCGGAGAGGTTCATCTTTGTCATTTGTTCACTCCGTTGAAAGGATGGAGAGACGCCTCCAACAAGAGGCACGAAACACATTGAAAAGCCCATGGGGACAGAGGTCCCGTTCCCTCTGCCAGGCAAGGTTTCGGAGATGGTCCTCTCAGGGCTCGTTCAAGAGGTTTCGTAGAAATGGAGCCTGGAGGCGGACCAAAAGGTCCTTTGAGCCTCAGGCAGGATCAAGGCAGGAGAAAAGGAAGGTCGATCCCAGGAGTGAGACTCCCGGAGTTCCTCTGGGGGAAATCCTGGGAGGGGATTCCTATGCGGGATTCCAACCGGTTCCAACTGCCCTGGGTCCGCCTGGATCTCCTTTGCTTCGCCCTCATTTTCGAGCTTGCCCGATGGTGTTTTTTGCAGAGAGCTTGCCCAAACCAATCGGGGCACTGAAAGGAGTTACGGCTCTTTGGAGAGATAGGAAAGAATTGCTTGGCAGAGAGAGCAAGGGGGAAAAAACGAATCCCCCGACCTCTCTATATTGTTCCAATTTGAGGGTTCGTCAAGGAAGGAAAAGAGAATGAAAAATCCTCTCAAACTGAGACGAATCTGTGATGCAGAAGCATTTGGTCGGCTTTTGCATGAAGTCGCGGACAATGGGAGGATCGGTTTTTCTAAGTTTCGTATTGACAAGAGTCTACAGTCTTTTTTTTGGGAAACCTTTGCTTCCTTGCATAGCCCTCTGTTTGGTTGCATTCATAAGCCAAGTCGTGCCGGGAAAATAACCGTGCACTTTCCTCTTCCTTGGAGCGCAATGAAGAACAAAGGAACATGGGAATGCGTGGATTTCTTTGCTGGAATTGTGGGCTGGAGCCTCACTTTTTTTTCCTCCTGTGCGGCGCCTCCCACGAAACCGAAGGAGACCCTTCCCTTGAAGACCTACGCTGAGTCCCAGGAGTTTCGCGCGACTTCCCGCTTGGAGCATGTCCAGGCCTTTGTGGAAGGCCTCCGTTCCCTGGACCTCCCCTTCGCCTCGGAGATCGCGGTGAAGCGCTTTGGAGAAAGCGAGGAGGGGAGACCGCTGCTCTATGTGCGCTTTGGTCCCAAAAAGGAGGGAGTCCCCACGGTCCTCGTCAACGCGAACATTCACGCCGGCGAGGTCGAAGGGAAGGAAGCGGTGCAGATCTTGCTCCGCGAACTCGCCATGGGACAACACGGGGAGCTTCGTGGGAAACTCAACCTCCTCTTCGTTCCCATCTTCAATGTGGATGGAAATGAACGCATCGATCCCAGTCATCGCCCCGACCAGAACGGCCCCTTGGAAGGAGTGGGGACGAGGGCGAACGCCAAGGGACTGGACCTGAACCGCGACTTCATCAAGTTGGAGTCCAGGGAGGACCGGGCCCTGGTCGCCTTGTTGCGCAAGGAGGACCCCGAGGTTTTCATGGACCTCCACGCCACCGATGGTTCCTACCATGGATTCCATCTGACTTATAGCCCCTCTCTCTCCCCCGAGGTGGATCCCGGACTCGATGCCTTCAATCGGGGAACCCTCCTCCCCGATGTGCGCAAGGCCATGCGAGAGCGCCATGGCTTCGAAGTCTTCGATTATGGAAACTACCGGGGGGGGGATCCCAAGAAGGGTTGGATCACCTATGACCCGAGGCCTCGATTCGGGACCAACTATGTGGGGCTTCGGGGGAGGCTCTCGATTCTCTCCGAAGCCTATAGCCACCTCGACTTCCAGAAGCGTGTCGAGGTTACCAAGGCCTTCGTGCTCGAGTGCCTTCGGCAAGTCGCCTTTCATGGCGAGGAGATCCAAAAGCTCTGCTCGGAGGCGGACAAGAGGGCCGAGAAGGGAGGGCTCCGATTCGGCTACGCATCAAAGCTTGCTCCTCCGGTGGAGGAGGAGATCCTCCTGGGGAAGACCAGGCGCGTGAGGCGCCCCGATGGAACGTACCGCATCGTGGACCTCGACGTGCATGAGCCCCTCCGGGTCCCGGTCCAGCGCGCGTTTCGGGCCACCCGTTTTCTCCCCTTCCCCCTCGGCTGGTGGATCGTGGATCCAAGCCCGGAGGTCATGGCTCGCCTCGAGAACCATGGGCTGCGATTCCAAACTCTCGAAAAGGATCGGGCGGCCGAGGTGGAGGTGTTCGAAACGAGCCGCGCGTGCCGGGCGCGGAGGGTGTTCCAGGGACACCATGAGCTGAGCCTGGAGGGGACCTACAGGAAAAAGCAGCTCAGCATCCCCAAGGGAAGCCTCTACGTCCCCGCTGGGCAGGCCCTCGCCCGCCTGGCGGCGATGCTCTTGGAGCCCCTGTCCGAGGACTCCCTCTTCACCTGGAACTTCTTCGATGCCCAGCTGAAGGCGGCCAAGGAGGGCGGGGAGTTCCCCGTGGTTCGAGTGCTTTCCTGGATCAAGTCCGGTACTCCGCGTTGATCTTGATGTAGTCTTCGCTGAGGTCGCAGGTCCAACAGCTCGCCGAGACCTCGCCCGTCCCCAGCTCCACCCAGAGCAGCACTTCGCTCCCTTGGAGATGCCTCTTGGCCGCCTCCTCGTTTTCCGGGAGGGGGTGGTCCTCTTCGTAGAGGCAGACTTCGCCGATCCCCACTCGGATCTTCCGGGTGTCGAGGGGAGCGCCGGCGCGACCGGCCGCGGCGAGGATCCGGCCCCAGTTGGGGTCTTCCCCATGGACGGCGGTCTTGACCAGGAGGCTCTGGGCGATGGTCTTGGCCACGGTTACCGCGTGGGTAGGCATGAGGGCTTTGGAGACGCGCACCTCGATGAGTTTGGTGGCCCCCTCTCCGTCCCCAGCGATCTGTTTGGCGAGAGAAAGACAGGTCTCGTCCAGCCCTTCGAGGAAGAGGACCTCCTCTTCTTCCTCCGCCTTTCCGCTCACCCAGAGGAGGACGGCGTCGTTCGTGGAGGTGTCCCCGTCCACGGTGATGCGATGGAAGGACTCCTGGACCGCGGCCTGCAGAAGGCCTTGGAGGAGGAGACTCGGTTGGGCATCGCTGAGGATGAAGCCCAGCATGGTGGCCATGTCCGGGTGGATCATGCCCGAGCCCTTGGCGATCCCGAGGATCTGGGGGCCATCCTCGTCCTTGCCGAGAAGGTGCCTGGCGATCTTGGGCCGCGTGTCTGTGGTCATGATGGCGGCGGCGGCGCGCTGGACCCGCTCCTCAGGGGAGCGCTCGGCGTCCAGCTCCAGGAGGAGGCCTGGGAGGGCGGCCTCGACCTTCTCGATGGGAAAGCGGCTTCCGATCACACCGGTGGAGAAGATGAGGACCTGCTCCACCGGGCAGCCGAGGGCTTCGGCGACGAGGTCCGCCTCCCGCTGGGCGGCGAGGTCGCCTTCTTCCCCTGTGCAGGCGTTGGCGTTGCCCGCGTTCACGAGGATGGCGCGGACCTGTCCTCCGGAGCGCTCGAGGTGGGAGCGGGACAGGGCGACCGGCGAGGCGACCACCCGGTTCCTGGTGAACACGCAGGAGGCCGAACAGGCTTCGTCGGCGACGATGAGCAGGAGGTCCAAACGGTCGCCGGCTGCGATTCCTGCGTCCACGGCGGCCATGCGAAATCCAAGAGGAAGGCGGGAGGGAAGGGGCTCAGTCATCTTGGTCGTTCTCCGGTTCGGAGGATGCGGCCCCTCCCTCCGAAAGGGGGAAGGGCCCTTGGAACAGCCCGGGGACGGGCCGGGAAAGCGGCCCCGTCTGGGGAAAGGTCCCCTCGATGGGTCTCAGATCCAGGAGCACGGCGATCTCGTCGCATTCGTTGAACTTGGGGCAATTCAAACAATCCGAGAAGACCTTGTGCGGGAGTTCGCTGTGGGGCACGACCCGAAACCCGAGAGATTGGAAGAATCCGGGGACATAGGTGAAGGCGAAGACTCGGGGGAGCATGAGGGCGTCGGCCTCGGCGAGGAGGGCTTTGGCGACCTGTTTGCCGATTCCCTTCCCCTTCGCCTCCTTTTGGACGGCGATGGAGCGGATCTCCGCGAGGTCCCCCCAGACCACGTGCAGGGCGCCGCAGCCGATGACCTGTTCCCCGTCCACCGCGACGACATAATCCCGGAGGTTCTCGTAGATGGCCAGGGGGGAGCGGGCCAGCATGACCTGCTCCTTGGCGTATTCGTTGACGATCTGGAGGATGGAGGGAACGTCCCGGACTGTGGCCTTTCGAATCGAGAGGGAGGCTGTGGGGCTCATCCTTTGCTCCTCTTTTTGTTTTTCTGTTTCTCCCTGCTGCCGCCCGAGGGGATTTGCAGAGCTTTGGCCCAACGCCGGGCTTCGCGGAGGACGAGCCTCGGGTTGGCGGCTCCCAGGGCGCTCCGCCTCGCGAGGGCCCGGTGGGGATCCAGAAAGTCGTAGACCTCCGGGCCGATCCTGCTCGAGACCTCGCGCATCTCTTCCAGGGAGAGTTCCTGGAGTTCCTTTTTCCTGGAGATCCCCAGGCGCACCAGCCGTCCTGTCAGGTCGTGGGCCTGGCGGAAGGGCACGCCCTCCTGCACCAGGTAGTCGGCCAGATCGGTGGCGTTGAGATAGCCCCGCCGGGAAGATTCCTCGAGCCGCTCCCGATGGAAGCGGGCGGAGTCCACGACCAGCCGGGAGACTTCGAGGCAGGCTTGCCACTGGTCGAGGGTTTCGAAGAGGGCTTCCTTGTCCTCCTGCAGGTCCTTGTTGTAGGCCAGAGGGAGGGAGCGCAGCGTCGCGAGAAAGCCGCAGAGTTTTCCCAGGATGCGGCCGCCCTTGCCCCGGATCAGTTCGAGGGAGTCGGGGTTTTTCTTCTGCGGCATCAGGGAGGAGCCTGTGGTGACCTCGTCCCCGAGTTCGAGGTAGCCTGCCTCGGCCGAAGCGTAGAAGATCCAGTCCTCGGAGAAGCGGGCGAGATGCGCCGCGGAGAGGCTCGCGACAAAGAGCAGCTCCGCGACGAAATCCCGGTCGGAGACCGCGTCCAGGCTGTTCCTCGTGGGGGCGTCGAAACCGAGGTCCCTGGCCAAGGCCCTGCGGTCGATGGGAAAACCCGTTCCCGCGAGCGCCCCCGAGCCCAGGGGGCAGCGCTCGGCCCGCTTGCTCGCCTGGGCGAGACGCTCGCGGTCCCGCGCCAGCATCTCGACATAGGCGAGGGCGTAGTGGCCGACGGTGAGGACCTGCGCCTTCTGCAGATGGGTGAAGCCCGGCAGCAGAGTGCCCGCTTCCCGGAGCGCGAGTCGTGTGAACGCCCTTTGCAGCTCCTCGAGGGAACCGTCGAGCAGGAGAACGCGCGAACGGAGCCAGAGCCTCAGGTCGGTGGCCACCTGGTCGTTCCGGGAGCGCCCTGTGTGCAGCTTCTTTCCCAGGTCCCCGCATTCCCGGATCAGCGCGGCCTCGACAAAGCTGTGGATGTCCTCCGACCCGGAGCGTTCCAAGGCTCCAGGGTCCGCCTCCAGTTCTTTCTGCAGCTTGCGGAGAGCCTTCTCGATCCTGGTTCGCTCGGTTTTTTTGAGGACTCCGGCGGCTTCGAGAGCCCTGGCCCAGGCCCGGCTCCCCTCCAGGTCCTCCCTCCACATCCGCCGGTCGAAGGGGAGGGAGCGGTTGAAGGAATCGAAGGCCGGGTCCAACCCCTTGCTGAAACGACCACCCCAAAGGCTCATGCGCTAGTCTCCATGGAAAGTTCAAGGAAACAGTGTTCCCAAGAGTGGATGGAAGTAAAGTCCGGACCTGGAAAGATCCCGGAACGCGGGGGGTGGTGGGAGCGTATCAGGGCGGCTCGAGAGAGGGCAATTGGGTCCCGAGAGGAGGGTTGCTTTTGCAAGTTGTCGTTCTAGGAAATGGAATCACCGGTGTCACTGCCGCCATCGGCCTTCGCGCTCTGCGCCCCGATTGGCGGATCACCATCGTCTCGGGGGAGTCGACCTACCACTATTCCCGCCCAGCCCTCATGTATGTTTTCATGGGGCATATGCGGTACCAGGAGACCAAGCCCTACCCCGACCGTTTCTGGTCCGAGCAGGGTTTGGAACTGGTACGGGCCTGGGTGGATCGCATCGACCCCGAGGCCAAGGTCCTCGAATGCCGGGACGGGAGCAAAATCCCCTATGACCGCCTCCTCATCGCCACCGGGGCCAAGTCCAACAAGTTCGGCTGGCCCGGGCAGGACCTGATGGGAGTGCAGGGGCTCTACAACCTGATGGACCTTCGCCTCCTCGCGGCCAACGCGGAACGAGCGAGGCGCGCCGTCCTGGTGGGTGGAGGGCTCATCGGGGTCGAGCTGGCCGAGATGCTCAAAACCCGGGGGATCGATGTGACCTTCCTTGTTCGGGAGAGTTCCTATTGGAACAACATCCTCCCCCCCGAGGAGTCGGCCATGGTCACGGAGCTGCTCCGGGAGGAGGGCCTCGACCTTCGCCTGGAGACCGAGCTGGACGAGATCCTGGACGATGGGAGTGGACGTTGCCGAGGGGTTCGCACCAAGGGGGGCGAGGAGATCCCTTGCGAGATCGTGGGCCTGACCGCCGGGGTCTCTCCCAACCTTTCGGCCCTCCGGGGCTCGGGCATCCCCTGCGGGCGGGGCGTCCTCGTGGACTGGGGCCTCAAGACGCAGGTAGAAGATGTCTGGGCCGCCGGGGACTGCGCCGAGATCCAGACCGAGGGAGAGGGCCGAAATCTCATCCAGCAGGTCTGGTACACCGGCAAGGCCCAGGGCGAAGTCGCTGCGCGCGCCCTCGCCGGCGAAGAGGTTCGCTACACACCCCGCACCTGGTTCAACTCCGCCAAGTTCTTCGATCTCGAGTACCAGGTCTACGGCTTTGTTCCCCCGAAGAAGGGGGAGGAGAACCATCACTTCTGGATCGACGCCGACGGGAAAAAGAGTCTCCGCATCGTGGAAAAAGAGGGCCAGGTCCTCGGCATCCAGGTCATGGGGATGCGGCTGCGCCATCTCGTCTGTGAGCGCTGGCTGAAGGAGGAAAGGTCCCTGGAGTATGTCCTCTCCCACCTGTATGAGGCCGACTTCGATCCGGAGTTCTTCTCGCGGAGTTTGATCGGGGAGGTGACCGCGTGAGCGCCAACGACGATCCCGAGGAGATCCTTGCCTTCGACGAAGAGAACGAGGCCTTTCCCGCCCCCATGCCCAGCCAGAGGCCGAAGCCGAACGCCCTTGGGGTCCTGGCCCGCCTCCTCGTGGGGGTCGGAGCGATCCTCCTTCTGGTCTGGGCCATCTGGGGGATGCAATTCGTCCCCAACCTTCTCTGGCCCATTGGGATCTTCGGTGCTCTCTCCCTGGGGGGGATCCTCTGGTCCGTTGCGACCTATGGGGGCAAACCGGGAGGGATCCGGAACGACGGAACCTTCTTCAACGCCGGAACCTCGCGGGGCTGGGTGGCTTGGATCCTCGGCTTCGTCTTCACTCTCTTCTATGTCCTGCTCTACTGGTACCCCAACGGAGTTGCCGGTCTCGTCGCCCTCGTGGATCCCCTGAGCCGGGGTCTCTTCGGCCTCCCGGCGAACCGCTGGTTCCTCTACGGCTTCCTCTACACCTTGGCGGTCCTCGTCATGGGGATCCGGATGCTCTACCGCTACAGGCACAACAAGTACCAGATCTACCGAACCCTCTCGGTGATGTTCTTCCAGACCATCCTGGCCTTCCTCATTCCCCACCTGCTTCAGCTCTTCGACCAGCCCGAGTTCTACTTCAGCTATTTCTGGCCGCTCAAATACGACTATCTCTTTCCCAGTACGATCCACGGGCTTCTCAAACAGCCGGGAGGGCTTGCGGTCTTCATGGTGTTCTGGACCGTCGCCCTCTCCCTCGTAGCGGTACCCATCCTCACCTACTTTTTTGGCAAGCGCTGGTACTGCTCCTGGGTTTGCGGCTGTGGGGGGCTGGCCGAGACCATGGGCGATCCCTTCCGACACCTCAGCAGCAAAAAGGTCTCTGCCTGGCGCTTGGAGCGCTTCCTCATCTATTTCGTTCTTCTCCTGATTGTCGCTCTGACCGCCATCCTTTGGATCAACTCCGCGATGGAGGGCGGCTTCCTGGGCTCCTTCTCCCAGGCATACGCCCATTGGTATGGCTTTTTGATCGGGAGCCTGTTCGCCGGTGTCATCGGCGTCGGTTTCTATCCCATCTTGGGCTCGAGGGTCTGGTGCCGTTTCGGCTGTCCCCAGGCCGCGATCCTGGGCATCTTCCAGCGCCTGTTCTCCCGCTTCCGCATCACGACCAACGGGGGGCAGTGCATGAGCTGCGGAAACTGTTCGACCTACTGCGAGATGGGAATCGACGTGAGGGCCTATGCCCAGCGGGGGGAAAACATCGTCCGCGCCTCCTGCGTCGGCTGTGGGATCTGTTCCGCGGTCTGCCCCAGAGGAGTCCTGAAACTCGAAAATGGAAAGGGTTCCGGGGATCGCTTCGAAGGTTCGGAGAATCCCCTGGCCGCCCTTAGAGTTTCCCTCGGGAAGGGGTTTGAGAAGCGTAGCTAGCTCACATAGAGGTCGAAGCGGCAGCGCTTTCCCATTCTTTGGAAAGGGGCGGGGATGCCCCCGAGCGGGGGGGCGTTTTTGGGTCGTTTGACCACGACCCGTTTCACCGCCCTGCGGGCTCGTTCCAGAAGGACTTTTTCTTCATCGGGGGGAGGAGGGTCGCTCAGCAATCGCCGGAGGATCTGCATCTCTTTCCCGGGGAGGGCCGCTCCGCCACGTTCGGGGAACATGGGATCCAAGTAGACCACGTCAAACCGCCCCGGAGGAAGTTCCTCGAGAAAAACGAGGCTGTCGGTCTGGACGAGGTGGAGCACTTCCAGGATGTTTTTCAGGCGGGGGAGGGCCTTGGCTCTCTCCAATCCGTCTTGCAGGAGGAGGCAAAGGTTGGGGTCCTTTTCCAGCATGGTCACTTTCATCCCGTGGCAGGCGAGAAGGAAGGCGTCGGTCCCGAGTCCCCCTGTGGCGTCCAGGACCCTGAGGGTTCCCTTTTGGCTCCCCCGAACCGCTTTCACCAGGGCCTCGGACCCTCCCCGGGAACGCCGAAAAGCAAGCCTTCCCGCCCCAAAATCCACTCGGATGGGATGGGGAGCCTGGGGACCCGTCATTGCGAGGCAAAGGCCTTCTCCCGTCTCCCAGAGCACGAGTCGACCGGGGGGCAGGTCCTGGGGAGACTGAGTGGGGGAGAGTCTTTGCAGCATGAAGGGAGGATAGCTCCAACTTGTTTCGGCGGGGATGGGGGAAAGGAAGATTCGTGGATCGTTTCCTTCTTCTTTCCGGATGTCCTATGATCCTGCCCAATCTGCTGCCTCACCCTTTCAGGGAAACACCTTTGACGCTTCTGCCTCAAAAGCGAAAAGAAAAAATCCAGGAGATGCTTTCTCGCCTGGCCAAGGAGCCGGGGACACGAAATCGCATCGATCTCCTGAACGAGATTTCCGCCTCTCTCTCCCCCACGGATCCGGAGAAGGCCAGGGTCTATGCACAGGAGGCCTTGGAGCGGGCCATCTCCCTTCCCTATGAAAAAGGCATTGCCTATGCCTATCAGAGCCTGGCCCAAGTCCACTTCTGCGTCAGCGCATTCGAAGAAGCCAAGTCCAAGGCTCAGGAAGCTCTCTCCCGCTTCCTCGCCCTTCAGGAGATGCAAGCGGCGGCCAGGACCCGTTTGATCCTGGCCTCGGTCCATCTGCGAAAATCCCGACAGGGCGAAAGTATGGAAGAAGCCCTTCGTGCCATCGAGTTGTCCGAATCCTGCGGGGACGATCAGGGGGTGGCGATCGGAAAAAACCTCCTGGGGATCATCTACGGGAACCAGGGCAGAACCCAATTGGCCAAGGAACAGCTCCAGGCTTCGGCAGAGATCCATCGAAGGATTGGGGATCTGTACCGTTTCGCGATGGCGCAGATCAACTTGGGGAATCTTCATCTCCGGATGGGGGAACAGGAAACCGCTCTTCCCTACTATGAAAGCGCGGTGGAGCTGTTGGAAGAGATGGAACCCGAAGGCTATCCGATCGCGACCCTGTTCCACGACTTGGGAGAAATGTGGGTGGGCCGGGGCGACGAGAGCAAAGCCGAAACCTTCTATCTCCAATCGCTGGCCCTTCGTCGCAAGCAGGGCAATGAGACGGGGGTGGCTGCTTCGCTCCTTGGGATGGGAAGGCTTCGCTTGAGCAGAGGAGAGTTCCACCAGGCCCGAGAGGCTTTCGAGGAAGCCCTGGCCATTGCGAAGCGAGTGGGGATCCCCAAGGAGAAGTGGCTTGCCTGCAAAGGGCTGGCGGAGACGGAGGAAGCGGAGGGGAACCTCGCTCTTGCCTTGAAGCTCCAAAAGGAAGCCGCCGGGTTCCGGGAGGAACTCTTGCATGCTCTCCAACATGACCGGATCTCCCGGCTCGAGGCGGAGTTCGAAAACAAATCCCGGGAGAGAGAGGCCAAACTCTACCAACTCGAAAATGTGCGCCTCAAGGAGGAGGTTGCGGGCCGGAGAAAGGCCGAAGCCGCTCTCGTCCAGGCCCAGAAGTTGGAGAGCCTGGGGCTCATGGCGGGAGGTCTTGCGCATGATTTCAACAACATGCTCCTTTGCGTTTTCGGGTACATCGAGCTGGCCCGGAATTCCCTGGCAAAGGAGCATCCGGCCCGGCCCTTGCTGGACCTGGCCGATGCTTCGGCACAAAAAGCCAGCCACCTCGCCGAGCAGATGCTTACCTATTCCGGGGGGAGGTCGTACGAATTGCGCCCCTTGGACCTGGAACAGTTCTTCCGGTCCAACCTCAACTTGTTGCAGGCGGCGGTGGGCAAGCAGACGCAAATCTCCTGGTTCCCCCCTTCCGAAGGGGGGTCGCTGTCGATCCTCGCCGAAGAGGCCCAGCTCTTCCAGGCTTTGATGAACCTCGCCTTGAATGCCAAGGAGGCTGGTGCGAGCAAGATCGATCTCCGCTACGCCATCCAGCGATGGGAGGAAGGAGGGCTGTCCAAGGAGGAGATCACCGGGAACCTGGAGGAAGCCGAGGCCTATGTCAGCATCGAGGTCCGGGACGATGGGGGGGGAATCGATGCATCCTTGATTTCCCGGATTTTCGACCCCTTCTTTTCGACCAAGTTCACAGGTCGCGGTCTGGGCCTCGCGGCCGTTCTGGGGATCGTTCGCGGGCATCACGGAGGGATCGTGGTCCGCAGCCGGAAAAAGGAAACAAGCGGGACGGATCCTGCGAGTGCTGGGGCTTCGTCCTGGACCTGTTTTACATTGCTCTTTCCCTTTCACGAGGATCTCTGTAGGACACGGGAGCAGGCCGGGGTTCCGGGGACCTCTCAAGGGAAAACTTCGAAACCGAGAACAAAGGGGGAGATCATGGGAGGGAACCCCAAGGCAGAAGGCAAGCGTCGCATCCTCGTCATTGACGATGAGCCGGAGATCCAAAAGCTGCTTCGAGCCCACCTCGAAGCCGGAGGGTTCTCGGTGCTCTGTGCCTCCGATGGGGAAAGTGGCGTGGCCGCCTTCCGCGAACACAGGGGAGGCATCGACCTGGTCTTGTTGGACATGACCATGCCGGGAATGAGCGCCCTGGAAACCTGGAAGAAACTCAAGGAGTTGCAACCCCACATCCCTATTCTCTTGAGTTCCGGGTATGACCGGGAGGCGGCCTTGGCGGATTTTCCGGAGTCCCCTCCTTTCCTGTCCAAACCCTATTCCGGGGCCGTTTTGCTGGCCGCCGTGGAAGAGATCCTGGGAGGAAGGCCGCCGACCCGGGAAAGGTGAATGCCATGAAACGATGTTTCCTTTTCTTCGGGTTCCTTCTCTCCACGCTTCTCCCGGCCCAGAGGCATCCCTCGAGGATGGGGGCGCAGCATCGCTATCGCTCCCCGCTTGCGGGGGGGTTGGAGCGGGTCTGGGTGGGACCCGACTGGTATGGCATGCGTCTCCAGGACTGGAGGCTCGTCCAGGGTCGGATCGAATGCCCCGAAGCGAGACCTCGGCGCCCCATCCGCGTTTTGCATCAGCTGCGCGTGTTCTCCGCCCAAGGGAGTGGCGAGTACCGCTTGCAGGTGCAAATGGGGCCCTTGGATCCGGGCGGGACCTTCCTCCCCGGAGCCGCCGCGGGCTTCTGGGTGGGAGGGGGAAACGATGGGGTCCACCCCTGGAAGAGCGCCCTGGTCCACCACAGGCCGGGCAAGAATGGGGGCATGTTCTGCGGCCTGGAGGCGAGCGGACAGTTGGTCTTCCGCGACAACGAGGGAGGGGATGCCAGGGGAGGCTGGGGGATCACCGGGCCCCTGAAAAAGGGCCAGTTCGAGAAATTTCCGGCGACGGCCCAGGAAGGCAGCCTTCCGCCCGGTTGGAGGAAAGAGGGGGTTTTGCTGCGTCTTTGGGTTCGAGTCCGGGAGGGCAAGGCCACCCTCGTTCTCAGCGTGCGGCCCCGCGACGAAGCGCTGGAGGGGGGGATCGAGGCCCGGCTCGAAGGGATCTCCGCGGGCCTGGTGGATGGGAGCTTCGGCCTTCTCTCCCACTTGGGGACGAAGAGGGTCGCCAAGAAACCGGGCCGGGGTTTCTGGTTCCGGCGCTTTGCGGCCTCGGGGAGTCTCCTCCGCAAACGGGAGATGCAATTCGGGCCGATCGTCGGCTGCCTCTACACCCTGAGCCGGGGCGTCCTCAAGTTGACAGCCCAGATGGCACCCCTGGGACCCGGGGACCCCAAGGAGGCGCGCCTGGAGATCCAGGAGCCGGGCTCCGGTGCGTGGAAGGAGCGCGCCCGGGCGCAGTATGACGAAGACGCCTGCACCTTCCGGTTTCGGGTGGAGGGAATGGAGGAGGGACCACCCCTTCCCTATCGCGTGGTTTACGGGGCCCGGGTATCGGGAGAGGTGGGCAGCCAGGACTTCGCCTACGAAGGTGTTCTGCGGAGGCGAGCCAAATCCCGGGAGCAGTTCGTGATTGCGTCTTTGAACTGCGTCAAGCACTTCACGGGAGGCCCTCTGCATTGGGATGGAAGCGCTCTCTGGTTTCCCCACCAGGACCTGGTGGCCAAGGTGGAGAGCCACGATCCCGATTTCCTGTTCTTCGCGGGGGACCAGATCTACGAGGGAGACCTCACCGGCATCGAGCGGAGACCCTTCGCCCGGGCGCGGCTCGACTACCTGGACAAGTACTACCGCTGGCATCTCAGTTTCCGGAGCTTGACCCGCACGAGGCCCACCGTGTCCATCCCCGACGATCACGATGTGTTCCAGGGAAACCTCTGGGGCGCGGGCGGGCGCAAAGCCAGGCGCCAGGACGACGGGGGCTACACCATGCCTCCTCGCTGGCTCAAGATGATGGAACGGACGCAAACCAGCCATCTCCCCGATCCCGTGGATCCAAGGCCCATCGCCCAGGGCCTCCCGGTCTACTTCACCCGACTGGAGATGGACGGGGTCTCCTTCGCCATCCTCGAGGATCGCAAGTTCAAGGATTCGCCCACCCCCCTCGTCCCCAAGGGCAAGTTTCGCAACGGCTGGCCCCGGGCCAAGGACTTTGATCCGGCCAGGGAGGCGGATGTCCCGGGGGCGGTCCTGTTGGGCAAGAGGCAGCTCGCCTTCCTGGAAGGGTGGGCGGCCGATTGGAGCCATCAGGCCTGGATCAAGCTGGTCCTCTCCCAGACCCTGTTCAGCAACCTGGCCACCATCCCCGAGAAGGCGACGGGGGGAGAAGTCCTCCCGGGTCTCCCCGTCCCCGAGCCCGGAGCATGGCCCAAGGGCTACAAGTTGGCTTCGGACGCGGACTCCAACGGCTGGCCCCCGAGCGGGCGCGACCGCGCCCTGCGGGCCTGGCGCAAGGCCTTCGCCCTGCACCTCTGCGGGGACCAGCACCTGGGCAGCCTCGTGCACTATGGAGTGGATCGCTTCGACGACGCGGGCTATGGATTCTGCGCTCCCGCGGTCGCGAACACCTGGCCCCGCCGTTGGTTTCCGCCCCAAGCGGGCAAGGACCGGAGGGAGGGCGCGCCTCCCTGGACCGGAAAATTCCTGGATGGATTCGGCAACCATCTGACGGTTCACGCCGTGTCGAACCCCCAGAAGACTCCCTACAAGCCGGCGCGTCTCCATCAGCGCATGCCCGGGTACGGCATCCTGCGCCTGGACCGGAAAACCCACGCCATCACCGTGGAGTGTTGGCCCCGGGCCGTCGATCCCAGGGAGGAGGGAGCGAAACAATACCCCGGCTGGCCCCTTCGGATTCCCCAGCGGGAGGAATACGGCCGAAAGGCCTGGGGAACCCTCCCCCGCATCGTCTGGGAGGGCCGAGGGCTCCCCGTCGTCCAAGTCCGCGAGGCCAAGACCGGGACCCTGGTGTACGCCCTCCGGAGCACTCGCAAGGGGTTCATCCCCTTTGTCTTCGAGCCGGGGGAGTATCTCCTGCGCTACGGAGACCCGGATGGGGGTTCCTGGAAGGAGCTTCGGGCCCGCGCCAAGAAGAATTGAAGGCCTTGCTGCTGCCTTTCGGCCGCCAAGCCCCTATTCTCTTCCCCGGATAGCCCAGGAGTCTCGATGCTGATGTTTCCTTCTCTCGTCTTCGCCCTGTCTTGTTCTCTCCCGGCCCTTCAGGGGACCCCAAAACCGCTCCCTCCCCAGGAGGCCATGGACTACGGCCCCTGCCTCTCGGGAACCATCGGCGGGGCCTGGGACTCCCGCAACTTCGCGGTCAAAGGGCTCGTGCTCCGCATGGAAGGGGGAAACCTCTGTTTCGACACGGCGCTGCTGCGCTCGGCCTTCGGCTGGACGGGGGGCTTCTTGAAGCTTCGTGGGACGCAGTATGACGGGAGCCACGGCACCCATCCCATGGTGAAGGGCAGGCAGGTCTACGCCACGCCCAGGGTCGCGGGCTGGAGCCTCGACGGGATCTTCGCCGATCCTCGCCCCTTGGGATACGGCCCACTGCCTCCCAAGCTCGGTAGGTTCAAGGGGTTCTACCTGCACGGCAGGCAGGTCGTGGTCTCCTACGAGTTCGGGGGCCGGGGCATCCTGGAGAGCGGGCGGATGCATGGGACCTATGGGGAGATCCTCGGGCGGCCGATCGAGGTGGGGCCGGGGGGCAGGGACCTGTATCTCCTGGCTTTCGAACGCAAGGGGGCGCGTCTCATCGTGGACGGCGAGACCCTTCAGCTTGTGGAAACCAAGGAGCATCCGGGGCTGGTGTCCAAGCGCGCCCTGGACGGGGACTGGAGCGCCCTCTTCGGCGGACCCTCCCAAACCGACGCGGGCCAGGCCGCCAAGGGGGTGCGCTTTTCGTGGGTCTCGGGAAAGGGGCTCAGCGCGCCGCACGGGCGGGCCGGGGCGACCAAGGATGGCGGGCTCCCGAGACTCAACGACGGGGAGCGTGCCCAGAACAGCGACGACACCAGCCGCTGCGTCTGGTTCGACGGCCCCCGGGCGAGGGTCCTCGCCGACCTCGGCAAGCACCTCGCCCTGAGGCGGGTGCAGACCTTCAGCTGGCATCGGGGGGATCGCGCCCGGCAAAACTTCGACCTCTATGGATCCAACGCGGAGCGCTGCCCCGACCCCAAGGCGGAGGTTCCAGGGGAGAAAGGCTGGACCTTCATCGCCCGGGTCTCGACCGAGGATCTTCCCTTCGGCAAGGCGCAGGCGAGCAGCGTGGGCAACTACCGGGCGGGCCTGGGGACCTTCCGCTGGCTCCTCTTCGACATCCGGAAACCCAGAGGGGGATCGGGGACCTTCTTCCACGAGATCGATCTCTACCAGGAAGGCCAGAAGTGCAGCCTGGACGAGGAGGTCTATCCCCAGACCACTATCACCGCCGCCGCCTTCGTGGGGGGGAAGGGCCTCAGCTGGGATCTGAATCCCCAGGGGAGGGCGGTCCTCAGGGTCCCCGCCTCGACGGAAAAGCAGGTCTTCGAGATTCTCGTGGGGAGGGGAGATGGCGAGTTTCCTACCAAGCTCAGGAAGGTTCTGAATGAAACCAAGGCACCCGCGTCCCTTGAGGCCCTGACCAAGGGGGGGCCGCCGCGTTGGAAGGAGGTCCTCGAAACACGCTTTGTACGGGGGAAGACCAAGGGCGCCTACGCCGTGGACAGCCTGGAGATCCCCTTCGACAATCCCTGGCACTCGCGCCTGCGCTTCGGGGCCTTCGACTTCTTTCCGGACGGAAAGCGCGCCGCTCTCTCCACCTGGAACGGGGACGTGTGGATCGTGGACGGGCTGGACCGCGAGGACGGCAAGCTGTTCTGGAAGCGCTTCGGCACGGGTCTCTACGACGCGCTGGGGCTCAAGATCGTGGACGGCAAGATCCTGGTCAACGGACGGGACCGCATCACCCGGCTGCACGACCTGAACGGGGACGGGGAGGCGGACTACTACGAGAGCTTCAACGACGAGGTGATCGCGACCGAGGCCTTCCACGAGTTCTCCTTCGACCTGCAGGAGGGGCCCGACGGGAGCCTCTATTTCTCCAAGGCGGGGCCGGTGCGCGCGGGGGGGCGGGGCTTTGAAAAGATCCTCCCTCACCACGGCGCCATCCTGAGGATCCCACCGAATGGAAAGGGGATCCAGGTGATGGCCACGGGGCTGCGGGCGCCGAACGGCATCTCCATCAGCCCCGACGGCAAGGTGCTGACCTCGGGGGACAACGAAGGTTCGTGGATGCCCCAATGCCGGCTGAATTGGATCCCGGTGGGTGAGCCCTACTTCGCCGGCGTGGTTCCCGCCGCGCACCGGAGGGAGACGCCAAAGATCTATGACGACCCGCTCTGCTGGATCCCCTGGGATGTCGACAACTCCAGCGGTGGGCAGTGCTGGGTGACCAGCAAGAGCTGGGGGCCCTTCGAGGGGGACCTCCTGCATCTCTCCTACGGGACCTGTTCCCTGTTCAAGGTGCTTGTGGACCGGGGCGAGGGGCCGGACGCGGGGAGGGTGCAGGGGGGAGTCGTACGCTTTCCACTCCGCTTCGCTTCCAGCGCCATGCGGGCGCGCTTTCACCCAAAGACCGGGCAGCTCTACCTCGTGGGCTTCAAGGGTTGGCAGACGAGCGCGGCGCGGCTGTCGGCCTTCCACCGCATCCGCTACACGGGGAAGCCGGTTCATTTGCCTGGGGGGATCAAGATCCATCAGGACGGCATCCGGCTCAGCTTCACCGAGCCCTTGGACCGCGAGACCGCCGAGGACCCCGAGAGCTGGTCCGTGCAACGCTGGAACTACAAATGGTCCCCGGACTATGGTTCCCGCGAGTATTCGTTGAAGGATCCCAAAAAGGTTGGTTCCACCAAGAGCCGGGGGAACAAGTACGCCGCCCGGGACGAGATGAAGATCCTCTCCGCCAGGCTCAGCAAGGATGGGCGCAGCGTCTTTCTGAGGCTTTCGGATCTGAAACGGGTCATGCAGATGAGGATCGCCTACAACCTCGACGCTGCGGACGGGAGCCTCATGAAGAACGTCGTCTATCTGACCGTGAACTTCTTGCATCCCCCACAAGCGGGAAAGTAAGCGAGCATGCTTCCCCTTCTTTGCAAACTCCTTCTCCTCCTTCCTCCCCAGGGTCCCGGCGTCCTGGCGCGGTTCCAAGCCGGCCAGGTCGAAGACAGCCGCACCCTTCCGCGCTTCGCCCTCTATGTTGCGGCGGGGGAGAGTCCCTCTCTCTTTTTGCCGGCAGGCCCCTTTCGCCTGCGCATGAAAGCCTCCCTTCGCCTGAGCCTCCGCGACCGTTTCCGCTTCGCCCTCCAGGGAAGGGGAAGGGCCACCCTGCGCGTTCGCGGCAAGGCCGTCCTCCAAGGACCCCTCCCCGCCCCCGGCGAGCCTCCCCTCCTCTCCAAACGCCTCCGCTTGCGCAAGGGCGACAACCCCATCGAGATCGAGTTCCAATCCCCCGCCCAGGGTCCCTCCCAGCTCCGCCTCCTCTGGCAGGGCAGCGACTTCCCCCTCGAACCCCTCCCCGCCCACCTCCTCAGCAGCCCACCTCCGGCCCAGGGGGACAGCCAAGCCCGGGCTGGTTTCCAGGCTCTGAGCCAGGCCTCCTGCCTGGCCTGCCACCCGGATGAGCGGCTCCCCCCTTCGCGCTTCTCTCCCATCTTCGCGCCCCGTGGCCCGGACCTCCGAGAGGCCCGCGCCCGCCTGCGCCGCTCCTGGTTCCTGGCCTGGGTCCAGGATCCCCGGTCCCTCCGCCCCGCCGCCCGGATGCCCCGCCTGCTCAGGGGCGAGGACAGCCCCTCCCAGGCGCGCGACCTCGCCGCCTTCCTCGGCCTGGAGGAGGGAGACCCCGCTCCCGCCGAGGCCGAGCTTGTGCCCAAGGGGGCGCGCCTGTTCGAGGAGCTGCGCTGCGCCTCCTGCCACCTGCGGACCTCCCAAGCTCCCAAAGGGTCCGACAAGATCCCCCTCGCGGGAATGGGCCAGAAGTTCCGCCGAGGCGCCCTCGCCGCCTTCCTCCGGGACCCCGCCAAACAAAACCCCAGGAGCCGCATGCCCCGCTTCCCCCTCAGCTCCCACCAGGCCGCCGCCCTCGCCGCCTTCCTGCGAAGCGGGACACCCATTCTTCGCCGCGCGCCCCCCGCCCCGCCGGGGGACCCCGCCCGGGGCAAGGCCCTCTTCTCCCGCCTGGGCTGCGCCGCCTGCCACCAGGGTCCGGGCGATCCCGCGCCTTCGCCCATGGCCCGTCCCTATCTCGCTCTCCCCCCGAAAAAGTCCTGCCCCCGCACCGGGGGGCGCCTCATCCCGGTCCCCCGCGTCCCCCTCGGCGCCCCCGCGGACGAGCTGGGCCGCATCCTCCGCTCCACCCTCCGCTGCGCCTCCTGCCACGAATCCTCCGCGACCCCCGCCCTCCCCAGCCTCACCGCGGTGGGGGAGAAGCTCCGCCCCTCCGCCCTCCGCGCCCTCTTCCGGGGCGAGGCCCCCCGCGCCCGCCCCTGGCTCAAGGCGCGCATGCCCGCCTTTTCCGCCTTCGCCGAGCCCTTGACCCGGGGCCTCTGCGCCGAAGCCGGCCTGGCCCCCCGCGACCCCTCCCGTCCCAAACCCGAGCCCGCCCTGCTCCCCCTGGGCAAGAAACTCGTCTCCAACCGCGGCGGCTTCTCCTGCGTCCTCTGCCATGCGGTCGGAAAGACCAAGGCCCTCCAGGTCTTCGAAGTCGAGGGCGTCAACTTCGCGCTGGTCCCCGCCCGCCTGCGCCGCGCCTTTTACGACCGCTGGATGTGGAACCCCCAGCGCATCGACCCCTCCTCCAAGATGCCCCGCTTCGCCGGTCCCGAGGGGACGACCGCCTTCACCGAGATCCTGGAGGGGGACGCGGAGAAGCAGTTCGCCGCGATCTGGGCCTACCTCACCAGCCTGAAACAGGCTCGTTGAAGCCCGGCCTCAAGACCTTTTGAAAAAATGGTCGTTTTTTCTTCTCGGCTTCCTTCTTGGGTGAAACGAAACCAATGCAAAGGGGGGAAGATGAAATGGAACCATCTGATCTGTTGCGCGATCGTCCTTGTCCTGGGGCTGCTGGAAGGGTCGCATCTTTTTTCTGGGACTGCCTCCGGGCTCTTCGCTTCACCGGAGCATCCCAACGTCGAGGTCTATGGGGGAGGAGGCTGGGCCTCCGCACCCACAGGCAAGGGGAGCTTCGACCAGCTCACCCTCTCCGCAAAAGGCAGGGTCCAATACTGGATCGGTTGGGAGAAGATCCAAGGTCAGTGGGTCCCCCTCTTCCGGATCCGGAGGTCACCCAAGGACCCCTCGGTCAGTTCCGAGGAAGCCGACACCTTGGACCATATTCTTTCCCATCGCTCCTCCGGCACTCTTACCATCCACCATGGAAATGGTGGTTCCAGCCTGGAAGCCATTGGGGAAAACCCTTGTGAAAAATCCTCTACCTTTGGGACAATCGGAAAATAAAGACAAGAACCTAGGGATGCCCCATGAAGAAGAACCCGCTGTTGCTTCTCCTGTTCCTGGTCTTCCTCCTCGGAGGAGGTCTGCTCCTCTTTTGGAAGGGCTCTGCACCCGAGACTGCCAAGGATCCCGTCGCCCTGTCAAAGCTGAGCGAGGAGCAAGGGGATCCGAGTGGAGAGGCGAAGGAGCTTCCTGGTCGGGCACAAGGGGAACGCTCCGCCCTTCCCCCCAAGACCGAGACCGAAGTTCCGACAAAGTCGGCGGCCCCTGAAGAGGGTCCGTCCCCGGACCTCCTCGCTTCTCCCAAGGTGGCCCTCCGGGGCATCGTCCTCAATCCCGAGGGTGAGCCTCTCCCGGACGCGTGGATCGGGTTCCGTTATTCCATCCCCAGGGGCAAGGGGGTGGAGTATCGGGCCCTTCAGCTGGGGAGCACGGAACTGGATGGCCGCTTCCAGGTTCTCGTCCCGGAGAGTCTTCTTCGCCGGGATCCTCTTCGCGGGGATCCTCTTCCTCAGGGGCCTCTTCCCCGAGGGAAGCTGACGGTGGCTCATCGATCCTACCTTCCCAAAGCGCAGGCTCCTGTTTTCGACGGGTCCGGAGATCCCCTGCCCTTTCGCGTGCAACTCGAGGAGGGGGGGGCTTTCAGCTTCCAGCTCCTGGACGCGAAGGGAAGACCGGTCCCAGGGCTCGAAATCGACGGATCCGAATACCGGGTGAATGAGCCGGACGCCCCCTCCCTCGGGGGGATCATGCTCAGTAGCTTGGGGTTCGGCATCCAGACTTTCATTGGCAAGTCGGATGCCTCCGGCCGGATCCAAGTCCCGAACTGGCCTGCGGACAGGCTCATGGTCTTCGGTGTGTTTGGCATGATCGGAAACCTGGGAATCCGGAAGTGGACACCCCATTTTTCTCTCCTGTCCCAGCCCAAGGATCTTCCCGACCATGTCAGGTTGTTCCTTCCCAAGGCGGGGGAGACCTACAAAATCACCGTGATTCCCAATCGGGACAGGGTCCTTCGCATCCAAGGAAGGGTCCTTGGATTCAGCGCGAAGGAGCGCAAGGACATCTTTGCCTGGCTGGATTACCAGGGATCGACCGTTCTGGTCCCTCTCACCTGGAAAAACGAAGAGTTCAAGGGCAGCCTCAACCTCTTCAAACCCAACAAGGAACTTTCGACCTTCTCCCTTCTCTTTCAGATCCGGGACCGAGAAGGGGAGGGCTGGAAACGGCTCCGTTCCTTCGGTCCCTTCGACCTCGAAACTACCCGCTCCCTGCCCAAGCTCCTGGTGCAAAAGGGTTGAACCGCCCCTCAAACCCTCGAGATCCCGGCCCGGGCCGGATAAGCTCGCCTTTCGGAGCCAGCGGTAGAAACATCGAGAAGGAGGAGGAGCTGGATGGCAGAGCGTCTCGGCATCGGCCTGGTGGGGCAGGGTTTCATGGGGAGGGCGCACAGCAACGCCTGGGGGCAGGCTGCGCGTTTTTTCGACCTGAGCCTCCGCCCCTCCCTGGTCCAGGTCGTCGCCCGGAACCGGGAGACCCTCCCCCGCTTCGCCGAGCGCTTCGGCTGGCAAGGCTGGGGGGGAAGCCTAAGGAGCCTCGTCCAGAACCCCGAGGTGGACCTGGTGGACATCGGTACCCCCAACCAGCTCCACGCCTCCCAGGCCCTCGCGGCCCTCGCCGCGGGCAAGCACGTCGCCTGCGAAAAACCTCTGGCCCGCAATCTCGAAGAGGCGAGGGTCCTGCGCCGGGCGGCCCGCAAGGCCGCGAAAAGGGGGGTCCGCAGCTATGTCTGGTTCAACTACCGCCGCTGCCCCGCCATCGGCCTCGCCTACCAGCTCATGCGCGAAGGCCGCCTCGGCCGGATCCAGGAGGTCCGGGCTTGCTACCTCCAGTCCTGGGGCGGTCCCGAGACCCCGATGAGCTGGCGTTTCGACCGGTCCAAGGCGGGCTCCGGGGCCCATGGCGACCTCAACGCCCACCTCGTCGACCTGGTCCGCTTCTTGACCGGCGAGGAGCTGGTCCGGGTCGAAGGCGCGGCCGCGCGCAGCTTCGTCCGCGAGCGCTCCCTCCCCGGCGCCCGCGGGAAGGCGAAAACCAAGGCGCGCTCCAACGTCGACGAGCTGTTTGCCTTCTTCGCGGGCCTGAGCGGGGGAGGCCTCTGCAGCTTCGAGGCCAGCCGGGTCGCAAGCGGTCGCCTCAACCACAACTGCCTCGAGCTTTATGGGACCAAGGGCGCCTTTCGCTTCGACCTGGAGAAGATGAACGTCCTCGAGTTCTTCGACGCCCGCCTCCCCAGGCGGGAGCAGGGTTTCCGACGCATCCTCGCCACCGAGGCCGAGCATCCTTGGGTCGCCTCCTGGTGGCCGGAGGGCCACCTCCTGGGCTACGAGCACAGCTTTGTCAACATGGCCGCCGACATCTGCCGGGAGCTCGCGGGCGAGGAGCCCGAGGTTCCCCTCCCCAGCTTCGAGGATGGTTACCGAGTGCAGGCCGTCCTGGACGCCGCCCTCCGATCGGCCCGAGGCGAGGGCAAGGTCCGTGTCCGTCTCTGAGAAGCTCCCCAACTCAAAAGGCTGGTATCGAGGAAGGGCCCTTCCCTTCTCCTACCTTCTGATCCTGGGGGCCCTCGCCCTTCACCTCGCCCTTCAAAGGGCGGAGTGGGTGCCCGACGACTCCGACATCGCTCTGCGTTACGCCCAGAATCTCTGGGGGGGAGAGGGTTTTTGCTTCACTCCGGGAGACTCCGTCTGCGGTTCGACCTCCGTCCTCAACCCCCTCCTGATCGCGGGGACGGGTTTCCTCTTGGCAGGGGACCTCGTCCTCGGTCGGGCCCTGCTCTTCGGCCTCAGCCTCTTCGGCCTGGTCCTCCTCGTCCACCGCGCCTTCCGCCCCCTGGGCACCGTTCCCGCCCTGCTCGCCGCCACCAACGTCCTCGCCATCCCCCTCCTCTTCAGGACCCTTGGGCTGGAGACCATCCTCGTTCTTCTCCTGGCCACCGCTTCGGTCCAGCTCTACCTCGCCCGCCGTCCCCGCCTCCTGGGCCTCGGCTTGGGCGCCCTCTATCTCGCCCGCCCCGATGGGCTCGTCCTCGCGCTGCTCCTCCTCGGGCATTCCCTCTGGACGCGCCGCCGCGAAGAGGGCTACAAAAAGAGTCTGGCTTGGACCCTCGGCCTCGCCCTCATCCTCGTCCTCCCCTGGCTCCTTTACGCCTGGACCCATTTCGGGACACCCATCCCAGGCACCCTCCGCGCCAAACTCGCCCAGCGGGCCTCCGGCGCATGGGGGGGCAGCTTCTTCTCCGGGCTCAAGAAGAGCCTCGCCGCCTTCGACCTCCACGAACTCCTCCCGCCCAAGGCCTTCCGTTGGGTGGCGATCCCTTCTCTCCTCTTCGGCCTGGGTTCGCGCAGCCCCCTCCGCCTCCTCGTCCTCTGGGCCCTCCTCCTCAGCCTGGCCTATTCCCTGCTCAACCCTCCCTTTTACCACTGGTATGGAGTGCCCTTGCATTTCGCCATGGTTCTCGGCTTCAGCGCGCTCGTGGCCTGGCTCTGGAAGGGCTCAGTCCCGTCGCGCTCCCTCGCCCTGGCGCTGAACCTTTCCTTCCTGGCCTTGGCCTTCCCGAACCCTCTCGGCCCACGCCCCCCTGCCACCTACCCGGAATACCACGAGGCCGCCCGCTGGATCCGCCAGAACCTCCCCCCCGAGGCCCGCATCCTGGCCCTCGAGATCGGTGTCCTGGGAGCCCGCGTCGGGGGCCGCCCCATCCTCGATCCCCTCGGCCTGGTCCATCCCGCCGACTACGAGGCACTTTCCCGTGGGGATTTCGCCTGGTGGCTCGGGGTGGAACCCCTGCCCGACTTCGTCCTCCTCCATCGCCCCCCCTGGAAGCGGCTCGAAACCAGCGCCCTGGCAGATCCCCGCTTCACGGAGCATTTCAGCGGAGTCTGGCGCTCCTCTTCCCTGCAACTCTTCAAAAAGAAGAAATAGCGATCCGTTCGGAGGGACGAACCGCCCTGGGGGCTTAGATCTCTTCCTCGAGGCGTTCGATGGTCATCCCGAAAATGAAGTGCTGGCGATAGACCCAGGCAAGGCGGTCCAGGGCTTCCTCGGGGAGAAGGAGTTCGCCCTCCACCCTGCGGCCCTCTCCCAGGAGGCCGCGCCGGTAGATCTCCAGGACAAAGGACTCCTCCACGCTATAAGCCTGGGCGGCCGAGGCGATACGCCAGTAGGCGACTCCTTCGATGTGGATGATCGGTTTGGTCATCAGGACACCTCCCTGGCTCCACCGAGGACGGTGCTTGGGCCTTCTTTGGGCAACTCGGCGAGGAGCTGCCGCTGTTTCTCGCTGAGATGTTCGGGGAGGGCCATCCGCAGCTCGACATAGAAATTCCCTCGCCCCCCCTTGGCCGTGTGAAACCCCTTCCCTCGCAAACGGAGCTTTTGGCCGGCCTTGCTGTCCTTGGGGACCGTGACGACCACCACTCCGTCGGGCGTGCGAACATCCACCTTGGTTCCGAAGACCGCCTCCCAGGGAGCAATGGCCACCCAGGCATAGATGTCGGCGCCTTTGAAATGGTAGACATCATCCGCCTGGATCCGAAGGGTGAGAAGGAGGTCTCCCTTCTCCCCGCCTTCGATCCCCGGTTCGCCCAGTCCCCGGAGTCGCATTTTGAGCCCGTCCCGGATGTCCTTGGGGATCTTGAGGTCGATGGTCTTGCGCTCTCGGATCCTCCCCGTTCCTCCGCAGGTGGGACAGACATGGTTCTCGACGAAGCCGACTCCCCCGCAGGTGGGGCAGGTGCCGATGGCCCCGAACTCGAAACTGCTCTTTCCTCCCCGGATGGCGAGGGAGATGGGGATGGACAGCTCCGCCCTGAGGTCCGCCCCCTTCTGCCTGAAGCGGGCGTGACCGCCCCTGGAGCGGAAGCTCTGCTTGTAGTTTTGGCCGAAGTAGGTCTCGAAGAAGTCGGAGAAGGGGCTCCCCTGGCCGAAGCCTTCGAAGCCGGCTCCTCCACCTGCCCCCGCACCCGCGAAACCCTGCGGACCCCCGGGAGGTGGCTGGAAGTCCTGCCCATGCTTCCAGTTCTCCCCGAACTGGTCGTAGAGCTTGCGCTTTTCGGGATCCGAGAGCACCTCGTAAGCCTCGCTCAGGTGCTTGAACTTCTCCTCGGCCTTCTCGGGTTCCTTCCCCTTGTAGCGGTCGGGATGGAACTTCATCGCCAGCTTGCGATACGCCTTCTTGATCTCGTCCGCGCTGGCGGTGCGGGAGACGCCGAGAACCTTGTAGTAGTCTTGGAATTTCATAGGCCGAGGATCCTTGCTCGGGTGCATGAATAAAACGCTCCCTGCCCAAAGGCAACCAATAAAAAAGCCCCCCTCCCCTCGGAGGGGAGAAGGGCTCTTTTGGGGACGCAGGGATTCAGCCGCCGATCTTTCCGGTCCCGGCGTTGGTGAAGACCAGGCCGAGGGCGTTGGCGGGCCGGTCCACCACGAACCATTGGTTGTGGAAGACCTTGCCGATCAGGCTGCGGTCATTGGGGGTGGGGAGGACGAGGGTTCCCCCGCCGCTGGTACCCGTGGGGACGGCCCCGAGGATCAGGTCGAAGGAGACATAGAGCTTGCAGCCGGTCCCCCCGATGAAGCTCAGGTCCCAGGGAAGGGGCACCGGCCCCCAGCGGGTCTTGGAGAGGCCGAAGAGAAGGACGGCGACCGAGTTCTTGCGCGCCTGGCTCAGATGGATACGGAAGCTCCGGTTGATTTCCGGGGCTCCGGTGTTGGTGAGCTGAGGGATGGCTCCCACTGGGGGGGCGTTGTCGAAGCGCATGACCAGCCCATAGTTCCGTTGGACGTATCCCGTCGTCGCTGTGGGGTTCAAGGCGTAGAGGCGGGAAGTCGTCGCCCGGCTTCCAAAGGCGGCATCCAAGTAATAGAAGGTGGAGGTGGGGGAGCTGTTCGTCATCTCGATCAAGAGGCTCAAAGACCTCGTTTGCTGGTAGACGAAGGGGCGGGAGAACTTGATGTTCACCGCGAACTTCTTGGGGTCGCTGTTCCTTCCGGTGAGGGTCGGCAGTCGAAGGGTCCCATTGAAAACCTGGACAGCGCTACCTGTCTTGAAGTTGGCCGCAAAGTTCGTGGTCAGAGTCGCGGGGGTCTTGAAGGTATAACCCAGGAGGATTTTCAAGGGGATGCTTCCGCCGGCGCGGCCGGAAATGCGGTCGTCCTGACGGAAGGAGACCCCGGTCATGACGGCGTTTCTCAGCTCGGAGTTGGAGAAGACCTGCTGGTAGCGGATCCTGGCCCTCCCGAGAGGGTAGTAGTTGCCGCTGTTTCCCATGACCGTCCGATAGGCTGCGGGAACGACCTGGCCTGAGACCTGGTTGCTCTGCCCCGTCCCCTTGCATCCGGTGCCGAAGAGGGTGTAGGACCCTGGAACGCTGGTGTTGTTGGAAGTGTCCGAAGTCGATGCCCAGGCGAAGGGCTGCGTCCTGGCCGAGAGGGATTTGCCATAGACCTCGATGACATAGACCCCTGTGGAGGGAGCGGTAAACCTCACGAACTCCAAGGTGGAGACCGGGTTGGCCGAACGGACGATGCTTGTGTTGCCGTTTCGGATCTCGAGATCCAGGTTGGAAAAGACGCTGCTGTTTACGTTCAGGCGGTTCCAGGCGATGGCGACCTGGTACTTGCGTCCCCGGACGACCTTGAGATTCCGCCGAAAGACGCGGACGGATCGGTTCACCGAGGCGAGGCCGTGCCGCAGGCTGCTGCTCGCGACCTGGTGGGCCGTGGGGTTGTGGAGATAACCGACCCCGGGACCCGTGGAAACTTGGGTCGATCCGGTCCCCGCGTTGGCTTGGGCGGAGGCGAGGAGGATGGCCTTGGCTTCGTAGCTTTTGAGGGCGGTGAACCTTCCCCGGAGCAAGGTCGCCGAACCGCAGACCTGGGGAGAGGCCATCGAAGTTCCGGAGCCGACGTAGTCGCTCGTCTCGTTGTTGCGCCGGGCCATGTTGGTGGAAACGCCGTTGGCGCAGATGTCCGGGAACTTCATGTTCCCATTGATCATTCCGCGGGAGGAGAAACTGGCGAGAGTGTGGCTGTTCTCACGGACCGCCCCCACCGAGAGACCGTTGAGGTTGAGCTGGCTCCTGCTGGTGCTGCTCCCCGAGTTTCCCGCGGCGGTGCAAACGAGGAGATCCGCGGTCAGGGCCGCCTGGTCGGCCGCCTTCTGTTCGACGGAGAGAGGGTTGGGGCTCCCTGTGTAGGAGAGGTTGGAGGCTTTGATCTTGTAGCGGGCGGTGTCGATCACGATCTGCTGGTAGGACCGGACCATATTGGTGAGCGAGGAGCTTCCATTTGTGGAGTTCGCGATGGAATAGCCCGCGATGTTGGCGTCGAAGGCATGGCCCATGTCGGCCGTGCTCGTCCGCCACTTCCACCCGGCGGCGATGGAGGCGACCCCCGTTCCGTGGCCGTGGACGTCGTCGGGGGACATGGAGCCCATCTTGCGATTGAGGACTAGCCTGGTCGTGCTCGATCCCCGCCTGGAATAGGTGATGTGGGGCTTGCCGCTCCCGTTCATGTTCTCGTCCTGTCCCGTGTCGATGATGGCGCAGGCGACCCCGAGTCCTGTGATTCCACGCGCCTGGAGGGAGTCCGAGTCATGGTTGTTTTTGTCGGTCGCGGTTTTGATCAGGGGAACCGTCTCCAAATCCGGCTGGAGATAGGCGACCCGTTTCAGGGCCCGGAGTTGGGGGAGCTTTTCGGGCTTCAACTCGACGACCGCCGCGTTGACGAGCCAGAACTGGTCGGTGACCACTCCACCGAGGGCCTCGACCTTTTCGACGAAGTCCGCCTGGTCGGCGCGGGCCTTCCGGGCGAGTTCCTTGGCGAGAGCTTCGACCCGGTCGGGATTGGCCGCGCCCGCGTACTCGGCGTTGAGAGCGGCCAGATCGAAGGAACGGGATTTGAAGTGAACAATCCATCGCTGGCTCCCCGGGGCTTTGCCTGGGAGAGGCTTTCCCTCGAAGAGGGGGGTCCCAGCTGATGAAACAGGATGGGGATCAGGGGATGTCCCGGGGACCGAAGGTCCTTGGGCGGGGCTTTGTTTTCCCAGGAACAGGCTGAGAAGGGAGAGGGAAAGAACAATGGTAGGAGATCGCATTGTGGTCCTCGAAGGTGTCAAAAGGAAAAAAAAGGGAAAAATGGGGCAAGGAAGGCTCGAATCCTCCCTCCCACGGCGGATTCTAGGACAGGAATCCTCCGGGAAGATCAGACTGGGAAAGATCCCGTGCCGACTCCTGGATGGACGGTTCGAGCCCGGGAAAAGGTTCCTCTTTTTTCGAATGAAAGCAATTCCGCCCTTTTCTTCTCCGGGGTCCGTAGGCTTTGGAAAAGCCCCTGACAGGGAAGTTTTCTCAAGAAACGGAAAGTTGCCTGAAAGGAAATGCCGATGGATTGCAGGGGATGGGGGTGGAAACCCGGCTGGTTCTTTTTGGGGATTCCCTGGTCCTCGGAAGGCTTGAGGGTGGGGAACCTGCTGCTTTTGGAGACCTTCACTTGACACTGATCCTCGCCCTGTTCCTGCTACCGACCTTGGTCCTCCTGGCCATCCTCCAACGCCGCTCCGAGTGGCGACGGACGCTCGCCGAGCTGGAGGAGAAGAAGCAGGCCAGGGAGAAGGGACGGACCAAGGGCCGCCTTCAGACCCCCGAGGTGGATCTGCAAAAATGTATCGGCTGCGGCGCCTGCCTGGACGCCTGCCCCGAGGGAAAGGTCTTCTCCCTGATCCATGGGCAGGCCATCGTTGTGCAAGGGGCCCTCTGCGTGGGCCATGGGTTTTGTGCCTCGGCCTGCCCGGTGGGTGGGATCGCAGTCACGGTCTCCGACCTGGAAACCCGTCGAGATCTCCCTGTTCTGGCCGAAAACCTGGAGGCTGTGGGCTGCCCAGGCCTTTTCCTGGCAGGGGAATTGACAGGCTTCGCCCTTGTGAAGACCGCCATTCAGCATGGGCAGCTCGTCGCCCGGGAAGTCGCCGCGCGGGTGGCAAAATGGGCCCCCCGCCCACAACCTGTTCTCGCGGCCCAGGCCACGGGACCCTTGGGGAGTTCGGACCCCTGGGAAGAATCCTCCAGGCAAAGGGAATGGGATCTGGTGATCGTGGGGTCGGGGCCTGCTGGGCTCAGCTGCGCCCTGGCGGCAAAGGAAGCAGGGCTCCACTTCGTAGTCCTCGAGCGGGAACGGGAGATCGGGGGAACCGTCGCCCGTTATCCCCGCCGCAAGATGGTTCTGACCCAACCCGTCGAGATCCCCGGCTTCGGCCTCCTGAAAAAGAAAAGCATCGAGAAGGAGGAGTTGATCCAGCTCTGGAAAGGGCTCGCCGAGGACCACGGACTTCCGATCCGCTTTGGCGAAGAACTGGTGTCGGTCCAGCGCGAAGGAGGGGCGTACAGGATCCGGACCCAGAAGGGTGAATTCTGGACTCCCCATGTCTGTCTCGCCCTCGGGCGCAGGGGGACGCCGCGAAAATTGGGGGTCCCTGGAGAGGATCTGCCCAAGGTGGCCTACAGTCTCTTGGACGCTCAGAGTTACCGGGGAGAGGAAATCCTTGTAGTGGGGGGTGGGGATTCGGCCGTCGAGGCGGCGGTGGGCCTCTCGAGGCAGCCGGGAAACCGGGTGGTGCTGAGCTACCGGCGGGGGGCCTTCAACCGGATCAAGTCGCGCAATGAGGCCAAGCTCGAGGAAGCCTTGCAAGGCGGCCAGCTCAAAATCCTTTTCGAGAGCCAGGTCCGGGAGATCCGAGAGGATTCGGTGCTTCTCCAAGTCAAGGGAAAGGACAAGCTCATCCGCATCCGCAACAGCCATGTTTTCATTTTCGCGGGGGGCATTCCTCCCTTCGGTCAGCTGGAGGAGGCGGGGGTCTCCTTCGATCCGGAGGTCCGCAAGGCATTTTCGGAGCCTGAGCCGGGTCGGGGCCTGGTCACTCCTCTGCTCGCGGTCCTCCTCCTCTCCCTGGGTGGGCTTCTCTTCTGGAAGGGGAATGAAGGCTACTATTCCCTCCCCCTCAGCGAGCGGGTTCTCCACCCCAGCCACGAGTGGCTCGCCCCGGGGCGCAACCTGGGGCTCCTCATGGGACTGGTCGGGACGGGGGCCATCCTCCTCAACCTGTTCTACCTCTTCCGCAAGTCCAGACTGGGTTCCTGGATCCCGGGGAACCTTCGGGCATGGATGAACTTCCACGTGGGGACGGGCATCCTCTCCCTCCTGCTGATCTACATCCACGCCGGGGGGATGCCGCGGCAGGCTTCGGGGGGCTTCGCCCTCCTGGCCTTGGCGGTCCTGGTGGTGACGGGGGGGATCGGTCGCTGGTTCTACGCCTTTGTCCCCCGGGCCGCCAACGGGCGGGAGCTGCAGCTGGACGAAGTGCGCGACAAGCTCCGGGCGGTGGCCAGCGAGTGGGACACCGACCAGCCCGGGGTTGGGGCCCGGATCCAGGCCAAGATCGAGAAGGCGATCCAGTACGGAGCCTGGAGGAACTCTTTCCGGGCGCGGCTGGTGGCCCTGCTTCGGGCGCGGGGGACTCTGCGCCGTCTCCTTCGGGAAGTGGAGGAGGAACTGCAGGGGGCGCGGCTGGGCAAGCCCCAGGTGCGGCGCATCCTGTTTCTGACCCGGCGGGCCTTCCGGGCTGCGATGGCGGCGGCCCACTTCGAGGAGATCCGAGGGCTGTTGGCGACCTGGCGCTATCTGCATCGTTGGGTGGCCCTGCTCATGGTCCTCCTGGCGGCGCTGCATATCTGGGACGCTCTGCACTACGCGCGCCTGGACCTTGGGCTCTTTCTGGGAGGTTGGCGATGAAGCTTCGTTTCCTGGTCTCGGTGTCGAGTCTCATTCTGGTCGTTCTGCTGGTCTTCTGGCAGCGGGAGACCCGGCCTTCGCCGGGGCCGCTCTCGGCGGTGCATGAGCGGGACTCGAGAATCGAGGAGCAGGACTGCGAACTCTGCCATGACGCGCAGCGGAACAGTTTCGCCCCCTGTGCCGAGTGTCACGGGGAGATCCAACGGTCGATTGCCGCCAAGAAGGGCTTGCATGGGCGGCTTAGGGAGCCGGAGGACTGTGGGCGTTGCCACGGAGAGCATCGGGGGCCGGGGGCCGGGTTGGTGACAGAGGCCGCGTTCGAGCGCTCGGGCTACGCGGGGCGGGAGGGGTACAAGCATGAGGGCCTGCGTTTTGGTTTGTCAGGGGCCCATGAGAAACTGGATTGCGCCCAGTGCCACAAGCTGTCGGGGCTTCCGCTCTTGCCGGTGGGAAAGAAGCGTTTCCTGGGCCTTCGCCAGGGTTGCGCGGGCTGCCACGACGATCCGCACAAGGGCAAGCAGGGCGAGGACTGCGCCTCCTGTCATGGACAGGAACGGCCCTTCGAGCAGGTGGCCACCTTTGAGCACACTGCTGATTTCCCCCTGGTCGAGGGGCATGCGGGTCTGGCTTGCAGCAAGTGTCACGACAACCTCAGGGACCGAAGCTCCGAGGAGATCCGAAAGGAAACGGGCCACGCCTGCGCAGACTGCCACCAGGACCCGCACGCGGCCGGGGGCAAGGGGCTGCAGTTCGAGACCAAGAAGGACTGTGCCCTCTGCCATGGGACGAAGAGTTTCGAGGAGCCGCTGCTCGGGACCAAGGATCACGCCAAGTTCGGGTCGGAGCTGAAGGGTGTGCACCGTGAGCAGGACTGTGCCGAATGCCACGAAGGCGGGAAGCGGGAGAGCATCTCCCAGCGGATGCGCTGGGTGGCCGCGGACCTCAAACCCCAGGTGCTCTCCGATGCATGGGTGCCCAAGGATCCGGGGGACTGCGCGGTCTGCCATCTTGCGCCGCACACCAAGGCCTTCCTCGCGGGGCAGGGCATGGGGGCGCCGGTGGCGAGTTGTGCTGGATGCCACGAGGCGGCCGCGCGGCGATTCGGGCGGCCGGAAGCCCGGATGAACCTCGAGATCCACGCCAAGGGCGGGGTCCCGCTTGAGGGGGCCCACCGAGAGTTGGACTGCGAGCGCTGCCACAAGGAGGCTGGAACGAGGCCCTCGGGAAGGAATCCCAAGGCGGTCTTCGCCGCCTTTCGGAAACGGTTTCCGGGGCGCGACATGAAGGGCTGCAAGGTCTGCCACGAGGATGTGCACGCGGGGGATTTCGACAAGGGACCCTTCGAGGGCCAGGAATGTTCGGCTTGCCACTCGGACGCACATTTTTCGCCGTCGCTCTTCGACACGGAGACGCACGCCAGGACTTCCTTCGCCCTGACCGGCGCCCACGAAGCCCTGGCCTGCACGGCCTGCCACAAAGAACTTCGGGTCTCGGGGACCCAGAAGGTGCGCCGTTTCGGAGGCCTGGAGGGGCGCTGTCTGGGCTGCCATCGCGATCCTCATGGGGACCGTTTGGTTCGGCCCCTGGGGGCCGGGGCCAGGGATCCCAAGAACTGCCAGAACTGCCACGACACCACCCATTTCCAGCCGCCGAAAAAGGGCGCCTTCGACCACGGGCGGGACACCCGTTTCGCTCTGCTGGGGGCCCACAAGGCCGCCGCCTGCGAGCGTTGCCACGCTCCGGCGACCAAGGCTGGGGACGGGAGCCTGGTCCGGGAGAGTCCGCCCCAGACCTGCGAAGCCTGCCATGACGATCCCCACCTGGGCCAGTTCCGGCGGACAGGGCGCAATGACTGCCTGAACTGCCATAGCCAGGACAAGTTCAAGCCCGTGCACTTCGACCACGAAAAGGACAGCCGCTTCGCCCTCGGCAAAAACCACGCCCGCGTGGCCTGTGCCGCCTGCCATCAGCCGACCCGCCTCAAATCCGGTGAAAAGGTCATCCTCTACCGTCCCCTCCCCCGGACCTGCAAAGGCTGCCACGGCTTGCCGGGCAAGGGGGGAAAATGAGGCGAGGGACTTCTTATTGGCCGATTCTGTTTCTGGCCTTCTTTCTGAGTTTCGCCTTCCAGGGGCCGCAGAAGCTCAAGGTGCGGGTGAGCTATGTCAGCGGGCGCTCCCTCTTCCTCGACAAGGGGAGCAGGGACGGGATCCAAGTGGGGGACACCCTGCTGATCCGGTTTCCTGGGGGGCCGCGGCTCAAGCTGCGCATCCTTTCGGTTTCGGAGAGTTCCTCGCGGGCCCGTGTCCCGGAGGGAGTGCAGGGGGCGAGCGCCGGAGTGAGCGGAGAGATACGGATTCCGCGGGAGCGCCTTCAAAGGCTCAAGGAGAAGGCCAAGGCCCCCCGCCGCGCCCGCAGCCATCATCCCTGGAAACGCGAGCTGCAACGCGCCCGCCCCGGAGAGCCCCTGCTCGCCCCCGTGATCGCTCGCAAGGCCTCGGAGCGGCCCAGCCGCTGGGATGGGAGGTTTCGTTTCTACGGTCTTCGCACCTGGGACCGGGACGGGGGACGCGCAACGGGGTTTGGGCTTTTTCGCCCTGGCTTGAGCCTGCGGGGGCGCAACCCCTTCCGCAACGGGGGGGAGTTGCGGATGGACGCGGAAGTCCAGCGCCGGGAGGTCTACCTCGAGGACGAGCCCGACACCCAGGACGACAGGGGCCGGGTGAACCGGCTCTACTACGAGAAGGAGGGCGCCTTCTTCTCCTACCGGGCGGGGCGCTTCGTGTCTTCCCACCATCCTGAGATCGGGGTGGTGGACGGAGCGGAGGTCCGGGTCCCCCTCTCCCGCAGTCAAACCATGGGGGTCCTCCTCGGAGGGATGCCGGAGGCGACGGACGCGTTGACCACGGGGAGGGACCTGGGGATGGCTCTCTACTGGCTCCGGGAGGTGGAGGACTTCCGGCTGCGTTTGGCTTTCGAGAAGACCTGGCACAAGGGGGTCCCCGACCGGGACCTCTTCGTCGTTTCGGCGGAGAGGAGCTTCGAGGGGGGACCCTCGATTTTTTTCCACTCCCTTTTCGATCATTACGGGGACCTGGACCAGGTCAAGTCCAAGGGCTTCGAGTGGACCGAAGCCATGCTGCGCCTTAGGCAGGAGATCGCGGAGGGGCAGACCCTCTCGGCTTCCTTTCTTCATTTGAAGCTTCCAGAGCTGAAGCGCTTCGAATTCCCCGGCCTCGCGGCGGACCGGTTGCGGAACTTCCGCTCGGATCGCCTGACCCTCAGCTCGGATCATGAGCTGGGGGACGGCTTCGAGGCGAGGACTCGACTGGATTTCTGGGAGGACCAGGACAGGGATGGGGTCTCCCTGGAGGCTGGGCTTCGTTCCCAGGATTTCCTCTTCGAAGACGGGGATGTGGACCTGCTGATCTATCGCCGGACCTCTTCCTTCTTTACCGGGCCGGGGTTTCGGGTCCGGGCCCGCAAACGGATGGGGGAGTTCGACGGGAGCCTGAGTTACGAATGGGCCGCCTATGAGACCAGGGGAACGGTGTCGGGCGGAGCCACCCTGGTCGATCAATCGGTCGAGATTTCGGTCGATTACCAACCTCCTGCTCCCTGGTTCGCCTCCCTATTTCTGGAGCGCCGTTTTGGAGATGGGCGGGACTCCTGGAGCCTGGGTATGTTTTTTCAATTGAGGTTTTAACCTGGATACGATCCTTCCAAATGGACAGAGCGAGCGGAACGATGGGAAAAAACAGAAGGAACATTCTGAAGCGGCTCATGCTGGCTTTTTTGGTTTGGCTTCCCATCGCCTGCGTGTTCATCGGGCCTCAGGAGTGGAACCAGGAGCGGGGACCGGTCGTTCCTCATGACAGCTTCCCGGGGGATTGTTCTCTTTGTCATGTGGGCAACGGCTGGGACAAGATCCGCTCCGACTTCCGGTTCGACCATCTCAAGGAAACCGGGGTGGAACTCAAGGGAGCGCACAAGCGCGCCGAATGTCTCCTCTGCCACAATGATCGAGGAGGGCTCAAGGCTGCCATGCAGCGGGGTTGCCAGGGTTGCCACGCCGACCCCCACGCAGCCCAGCTGGGTCAGGACTGCCAGAGCTGCCACAACGAGAACAGCTGGGTCCCGAGGGAGCAGATTTCCAAGCATGCCCGGACGCGCTTCCCCCTTGCGGGGGTGCACGCGGTAGCGGCTTGCCAGCGTTGTCATCCCGGGGCTCACGTGGGGCGCTTCGGGGGCCTGGACCCTTCCTGCGAGGTCTGTCATAGCAAGGAGTTGGTCCGTGCGACCGATCCGGATCACAACTCCCAGGGCTGGACCAAGGATTGCCAGCGCTGCCACATTCCGACGGCCTGGGCGGATGCGCGCTTCAACCATGACAGCTATCCTCTTGTCGGGGAGCATCGGAACAAGGCCTGCTCTCTCTGCCACAAGAACAACGTGTACGCCGGGACTCCGAATCAGTGTGTGGACTGCCACCTCGCGAACTACCAGGGGACTTCCAACCCCAATCACACGACGGCCGGCTTCGGGACGGACTGCGAGCGTTGCCACTCTCCCTATGGTTGGTCGGGGGCCAACTTTGACCATGACCAGTTCTTCGTCCTGCGAGGCTCACACAAGGGGCTGGATTGCAGCAAATGCCATAAGAACGGGGTATACAAGGGGACACCCACCGATTGCGCCTCCTGTCATATCAACGATTACAACAACACGACGAATCCGGGCCACAAGGCGGCGGGTTTTCCGACGACCTGCGAAACCTGTCACAATGAAACGAGTTGGCAAGGGGCGACCTTCGATCACACGGCCTTCCCGATCGACTCGGGGAAACACAAGGGGCTTTCCTGCTCGGACTGCCATCCCAACCTCGCGCAACCGAAGACCTTTACCTGTCTCAGTTGCCATGAGCACAACAAGACCAAAATGGACGACAAGCACAAGGATGTGTCGGGGTATAGCTGGACGAGCTCCGCCTGCTACTCCTGCCACCCCAAGGGCAAGGGGTAGGGAAGGCCGGTAGGGAACGCCGGTAGGGAACGCCTCCAGGCGTTTCATGTAGGAAAAGCCTCCAGGCTTTTCATGGAAACACCTGGAGGTGTTTCCTACTCAAAACCCCTGGAGGGGTTTTCTACTCAAAACCCCTGGAGGGGTTTTCTACGCAAAACGTCTGGAGACGTTTTCTACTGGGTTTTCTACTTAGACGAGGCGTTCGAGAAAGAGGGGGAGGTCGTAGGTGATGCGGTTGAGAACTACGCCGCCCACCGGGACTCCGAGATCGCGGAGAGTCTGCACCGATTTTTGCACCGCCTGCTTTCTCGCGCGGTTGGCCTCGGCCACGAGGATGGCCAGATCCATGCCCCGGAGGATCGGTCCCGCTTCGGGCGCTGCCGACAGCGGAGGAATGTCCACGACGATGATCTCCGCCGTTCCCTGCAGATCGGAGAAGAGCCGGTGGATCCCCCCGTCCCCAAAGGGGGTGAAAAGATCCGAAAGGGGTTTTCCCGCGGGGATGAGATCCACAAAAGGAGCCACCTGGTAGCGAAGGGATTCGCCGAGCTGAGCCGTGCTGTCGAAATACTCGCAGAGACCCGGAGTTCCCACCACGTTGAAGTGATCCGCCAGAGAGGGGTTGCGCAGGTTGGTCTCCACCAGGACCGTCCGCCGTCCCTGCTCTCCCAAAAAGACCGCGAGGTTGCCGGCGATGGTCGTCGTCCCTTCGCCGGGGAGGGTGGAGCAGACCCCGATGCGAAGGGGTTTGTCCCCCGTATCGGGGAGGGTCACGCTGAGCCGGCTCCAGAGATGACGGATCTCCTCGCGCAGGACCTGGGCTTTGATCCCTCTCGCTCCGGTCTTCGGATCACTTCCAACGATGCTTTTCATGCTTCTTCTCCCAGTTTGCCCTGGCCTTCTCTTCCCAGCTTTTTCTTTCCAGCTTTCGGGTAAGGGCCTTGAATCTCTTTCTCGCGTTCTCCTGAGGTCAACCCCAAGTCCGGATCCTCAGGTTCTGGTGGCGCCGCATGTCCCGTTTCTTCAACTTGGGAACCGAGGCGAGGACCTTGACCCCCTCGATGTCCTCCAGGTCCTCGGGATCGTGGACCTGGGTGTCGGTGATGGTCTTGAGGAGGAGGAGGACCAGGGCGAAGAAGAACCCGCCGAGCAGCCCGCCGATGGTCATCTTGGCGCGGGCCGGTCCGTCCTTTTCGATGGGGAGGCTGGCTTTGGCGATGATCTGCAGGGAACCGGAACCCTCGAGAGCGGCCTTGGCTTTTTTCTGGGCGAGGGCGAGGCGATCCTCTTCCATCGCCAGATCCCGATCGGCGGCATTCAACTTGCGCTTCAGCTGGGAAAAGGTCTCCCGCTGTTTCAGCAGCCTGGTGAGCCTCTTCTCCGCCTGGTCGAGCTGTTTCCTGGTCTGAAGGAGGCTGTTCTGGGCCACTTCGAGGTCGATCTTGAGGTCCTGGATCTTGGCGTCGGTGGAACTGTAGTCGGTGTTCAGGACCTTGCGTTTCTGGATGTGGGTGAGGGGGTCCTTTTTCAGTTCGGCCTCCAGTTCTTTGTTCTTGGCCTTGAGGAGGGCAGTCAGCCTTTTGATCTCCCGATTCCCCGGGACGAACTTGGATTTGGCTTCCTCGAGTGCGGTTTCCAACTCCTGGATCCTTGTCTGGAGAACGAGGACCTTGGGCCGGGGCTCGGTGATGGGCTCTTCGACCACGCTGTATTGGGGGATGGTCTGAATCCGCTTGCGAAGTGTGTCCAGAATGATCTTGGAGGTTTCGATTTTGTTCCGAATCCGGGTCTCCTCGGTCCGCATGACCCGAACTTCTTCCTGGGCCTGCTTGAGTTCTTCCTCGAAGTCCTGGACGTTGAGATTCCTCAGAAACTGCTGGTAGGCAAGCTCCGCCTTTTTGTAGCGTTGCTTGGATTTCAGGTAGTCCTTCTTCACGTCCTCGAGGTCGGAGTCGGTGTAGGCCTTGACGTGCTGCTTGCGGGCTTCCTCCATGTAGGTCATGAGGATCTTCCGAGCCAGGAGAGGGTCATTGGTCGTGTAGGAGACGTTGATCAGCTCGGAGCGCCGGGGCATGGATACCCCAAGATTGGAGCGAAGGGCCAAGAGGGCGTCCGCTCGCGTCGCCCGGTAATCGCCGGGGTCGTTGGCCCATTTTTGGAACTTCAAAATGGGGCGGCGGATCTTGTCCTTGAGGGTCTCTCCCGGGTGGGGAGTGGGAATGGTCGGTTGATAGGGGTGGACGATGGTGTCGGGGCCGAGGCGGTTGATGACTCCGAGGAGCAGCTCATCCGAATAGAGGAGGGCCTGGGCGTTGGCCTGGAGGTGGAGCCTGGCAGGCGCGTTCTCGATGTTGAGGGGGTTCAGGCTCCTCGTCTCGCCTGCGTTCCGGGCGACAAAGGCCCCCGTGCTCGTATAAAAATTGGGCGTCGAAATGGCGACGAAGGCACCGATGAGGGTGCCGAGGGCCATGAAGGTCGCCAAAAAGAGCTTCCCACGGAAGACTCCAGCCAAAACCTGTTTCAAGGACAGAGCTTTTTCCTTCTCCGGCGGCCGGGGCTGGAGGATGGGGAGTTGTGTGATGGGTTGCAGTTCGTTTTTTGACATCAGGTTCGGCATCGAGGCTCTATCGGTGAAAGTTGCAATTGTTTACCCTTGTGGACCCAGGTCGCCGCGGGTTCCCTTTCAGGGGCGCCTGGGCGGGACCTCGTGGATCTTCAGGAATCCTTCTTCTGGTGCATCTGTTAATGTATGTCGTCTTCCCTTCCCTTAGGCCTTTTGGGTCTTGGAAAAAACTTCTCGCCCTGGGAAATCCCTCCCATAAACCGGGCCAATACGGGAGAGAGGCTTCAAGTTTCCGCTGCCACCGGTCGAGCTAGAGAGGGGACCGTAAATCCAGTCTTCGTCCCAGACGCAATTTGGGCTAAACATTTTGCCTGAAAAGGTCCATTCCTCAAGGGCTCGAGGAAGCAAATCCCTAAATGATCCAGGAACGACAGAACTTACTCGGACACCTCTTTCGCCTAGGGGACCTCTTGATCCTCTGCGGAGCGGCCTGGGTGAGTCGCCACCTTGGTGGGGCTTTGGTTTCCCATCCTCCCTTCCCCGAGGACTCGGGAGCGATCTGGGGAGGGTTCTTCTTCCTCTCGGCGGCCTGGCTCTTCGTCTCCTGGAGACGGGACCTCTATGTTTCCCGGAGGACCGAGAACCTGCTCCACGAGATTTCGGCCCTGGCGGAAGTCCTCCTTTTCTCTCTCGGCGTGGCCGTGTTCGCGTCCTACCTCTTCCTTGGGGGACTCCCCTTCGAGCCCTTGGCCACCCTCCTGGTCGCCTTCGGGGTTTTCGGCCTGGAGCGGATGGTGCTCAGGACAAGCCTCCGCTTCCTCCGGGCCAAGGGTTTCAACTACCGTTACGTCCTGATGGTGGGGGAGGGGCGGGCGGCTGAGATCCTGGTTCGGAACTTCCACTCCAATCCCTCCTTCGGGATCCGGGTTCTGGGCTCGATCACCTTTGGGGGCGAGGGGGGCAAGCGTCTTCAGAGTCTGCGCCATTTCGGCTCCATCCAACGACTCAAGAGTGTCCTCTCCAACTATGTCGTGGATACGGTTCTCCTCGCCCCCTCGGAGATGGCGAGCGTCCATGAGATCAACCAGGTCCTCCAGCTTTGCGACGAGGCGGGGATCCCCTGCAACTATGCCCCGGGGTTTTTCTCCCTCCAGAACCTTCTCCCCGAGGTCGTCTGGTACGGAAACGTCCCGGCCTTCTCCTTCCATACCAAGGCGGGCGCCTCCGCTTCCTTCGCCATCAAGCGTATGATCGACGTGCTGGTCTCCGGTGCTTTGATCATCCTCCTGTCCCCGGTCCTGATCCTCTTCGCTTTCCTGGTCTGGCTCCATGACCGGGGTCCCATTCTCTTCAAGCAGCCTCGCTCCGGGCTCCACGGCAAGGTGTTCCAATGTCTCAAGTTCCGGAGCATGTGCCTCGACGCCGAGGACAAACTCAAGGAGTTGGCCAAGGAGAATGAGCAGGACGGTCCCGTCTTCAAGATCAAAAAGGACCCTCGAATCACCCCCATCGGGCGCTTCCTGCGCAAGTTCAGCCTGGATGAGTTGCCCCAGCTCTTCAATGTTCTCAAAGGGGACATGAGCCTCGTTGGGCCCAGGCCCCCCTTGCCCTCCGAGGTGGTGCAGTATGACTGGTGGCAGCGCCGCCGCCTCTCCGTGCGCCCCGGGATCACTTGCATCTGGCAGGTCTGGGGCAGGAACCGGGTCTCCTTCCAGCGCTGGGTGGAAATGGACCTCTATTACATCGACAACTGGTCTCTCTGGATGGACTTCAAGCTCCTGCTTCGGACGGTCCAGGTCGTCTTCCGTGGAACAGGGATGTAGATCGGGAATGACGGAGGAGACAAACAGAGGGATCTCACTGGTCATTGTGAACTGGAACACCAAGGATCTGCTCCTTGGACTCTTGCAATCCCTGGACCCGGAGAGTTCCGGCTGGAAGAGGCCCGTCGAGGTCCTGGTCGTGGACAATGACAGCTCGGACGGCAGCGTGGAGGCGGTTCGGGAGGCCTACCCCTGGGTCCATCTGCTTCCCCAAAAAGAGAACCTCGGTTTCGCCGGCGGGGTGAACCGGGGGTTGGAGCGGGCCCGTTATCCCTGGGTTTGCCTTGTGAACACGGATGTCGTCGCCAGGCCCGAGGCTTTCGAGGCTCTTCTGGAGTACGCGGAGCGGCATCCCGAGGCGGGGGTCGTTGGGCCCCGGATCCTGAACGAGGACGGGAGCCTCCAAAACTCCTTCCGCCGCTTTCCCTCGATCTGGATGCAGGTCTGCCTGAGCCTCTGGTTCCACCGCCTCGCCCCCAATTCTCCCCTGTTGAATGGAGAACGGTATTCGGGGACCCGCTTCGAGCAACCCGCCCCCGTGGACTATGTCAGTGGCTGTCTCTTTTTGATGCGCCGGGACCTGATCGACAAGATCGGAGGCCTTGACGAAGGTTTCTTCATGTACTTCGAGGAAACCGATTTCTGCCAGCGAACCTGGAAGGCGGGGTACGAAGTGCATTACGCGCCGGTCTCTACTTTTGCCCACCACGCGGGCGCGTCGGCGAAAAAGGCGAGAAAGAGAACCTTCCTGGCCTTCCGTCGCAGCCAGATCCGTTACATGAAGCTCCACAAGGGGCGCTTCGCGGCCTTTTGGATGCGGCTGGCCATGATGCTCTTCCTCCTGCTCCGCGTTCCCGTCTGGCTCCTGCTCTCGCTGATGCCGGGGGAGAGGGGGGCGATCGCCCGCTCCAACCTCTCCGTTTCCCTGAGCGCCCTGGGAGACCTCCTTAAGCCCCACCCATGGATTCCTCCCAAAACGGAACTCGCCAAGGCCCGAGGAGAGGATGCCTCCGGGCGGGAAGAATCCGAACCCCGCGAACCCGCTCAGCCCCCGATCCGGTAGACCAGGGCGTAGCTGTCCAGGGAGGGAGTGACTGGTGGGTTGGTCTGGACGTTGTTCTCGAAGATGAAGCGGAAGTTCATCCGCTTGAGGTCCCTGGGCTCCATGTAGGCCTTTTTGAGGAAATTGGGATCTTGCAGCTTGTTGGGGTCCTGGACGTATGGGGTCAGGCGACCGGAGTACTGGTAGGTCCACTTGTCGGGGGAGGAGAGGTTGGGGATCCGGATGTGGGCGTCCCCAGCTACCGTGGGATCGAGGAGTTCCATGGGGCTGATGCCCCGGCCCGCGTCGGCCCCCCGAAACTCGATAAGGATCTTGGTCCCGTTGGGGAGGGCGGAGGGAGGAGGCTCGGTGATGGAGTCGAACTGGATTCGGTTTCCGTTCTGGATCGTGTAGGGACCGAGACGAGGATCCTTCTGGGGATTGTTCCTCGCGGCGAAATGGGGATCCCCGAGATCGAAGAAGCCCGAAGTGGCAACCGAGATCCGCTTCTGGAAGGCGATGCGGATCCAATAAAAGGTGTTGTCTCCCCAGCGTGTGGGACGCTTGGTAATGGGGTTCCAGCCCCCCCGGGCGAATTGCTGGGCGGCGGGGTTGACCGTCTTGATGTTGTTTTGTCCCAAAAAGCCCCCCGCGCTGTAAGCCCGGAAATTGGGGAAGGGAGAGGAGAGGGCCGTAATCGAGACCTGCCAGCCGTTGGCCCCAGTGGCCTTCCAGGGGTTGTTCCTGGGCAGGTCGGGATCATCCACAAAGGACCAGAAATCCGCCAGGAGAGGAAGGGCGATCGTGCCCACTCTCCCATCCTCCTGCCTCCAATTCCGGGAGAACCTCGGAGTCTGAGAATCCCACTTTCCCTGCTTGAAGGGACTGATGACGTCGGGGCGTCCTCCTCCTCCCCCCCGGAGGCTGAGGCGCTCATCCCGCCAGACCAGGTAGGGTTTTTTGAAGGTGGGCAGGGGCAGATAACGCCGCTTCTTGTTGGGTTCGAAGATCGAGTCCGAATGCTTGAAGACCATGGAGCGATCCTGGAAGGCGACGTGAGGGGCCGGCCTGGCCTCGATCTTTTTTTTGTCCCAGGCGCTGGAGGCGTCGGGTCTCATGTCCCTGGCATAGTTGTGAAAGAACTCCTGCACAAGCCCCGAGGAGAAGAAGGGGCTGAAGCCTCCCGCCCCGATGCAGGGGTTGGGGCGCCGCTCGCTGTGTCCCAGGAAGAGTGTCACCCGGTCGAAGATGTCAAAGCTCGTTTTCGGCGCCGAAGCCGTAGCCTGGAAAGGAGCCCACCACATCTGCTCGACATCCAGGTTGAAATCGAAGGGGTCCGTACGCGAGAGCGAGAGGTCCAGCTCTCTCCAAACCGTTTGCAAGCGGCAGCCGTAGGGGCTCAGCGGGTTCTGGATCGGTTGCAAAAAGACGGTGGAGGCCGTGAGCGGAGCCGCCAGCCCTACCGGACAGTAGCTGAGACTGCCGCCCGGGTCCGGGGCCTGGTTGAAATCATCGGCGTGGACCGTATGCCGTGAGGTCGGCCGTCCCTGCATCTTCCCCCCGATCAGGGTGAAGGCTCCGAAGAAATCGGGGATCCCCCCCTTGCTCTCGTCCTCATCCCGCGTTTGGAAACGCCGGACCAGGTTCACGACCCGGTTGTTGGGGAAGATGGGGCTCCCCTTGTTGTTCCTTCCCGTTTCGATGAAAAAGGGCATGCTGACGTTTTGCTGAATCGGAGAGCCGCGCCTGGCTTGGAACTGCAGGTCGATGGGATTGTTCGAAAAGTCCCGGATGCCCCGGGACCCTCCGATCAGATGGAGGTAGTAAGGCAGGTTCTTCTTGCGGAACGCGTCGTCGAGATACAAACCCAGAGGGGGAGTGAGGCGGACCGTCGTGGCCGAACCGTCCTCGTCGAAGACCTGGGCGTAGATCAGTCCTGGGGTCCCTTTTTTCGGATCCAGGGCCTCGGAGGCGCTGGGGCTTACCGAGAGGATCATCGAATCGGACGAGGTCACCGTTTCGATCCGGATGGGTTTGCTGAAGCGCAGCAAAAGGGAAGCGAAGGGTGAAACCCTCTTGTTGGGCTCATAGGGCCGCCCCGGGATCTGATCCACCTTGGGGCTGAAGGACAGGAAGTATTCGGGCCGGTCCCTGCTGCCGTTGAACTCGGTGGAGAGGACGATGACGGGGGCGTTCTCCATGAGCCACTGGTCGAGCAGCTTGGGGTCGGTGGGAAAATCCTTGCGCTTGGAGGGATCCAGGGGTTCGAAGAATCGGACTTCGTCCACCTGGACCGTCACATGTTGGACCTTGGGGTCGCCCCTGTCCTCCTCCGGGTCGGCGACGATCTGGGCCTGGGCCACAGGGTCCCCCCCCGAGCCAGGGAGGAAGAGCTTGATCACGTCCCCCCGGTCCAGCTCATGAAGGACCCCTCCCTTGAAGATCCTGAGCCGTTGGAGGGCCTGGCCCAGGCGCTCCACCTTCTCGAGCCTCATGGGGATCTCCCCGATCAGCCGGGGCGGCACCACGTCCCGAACAAAGCCGTTGGAGATGCCCAGGCTGTTGTCGTTTTTGTTGGCCGAACGAAAATCCCGGATGATGGCCTTGCGACCGGAGAGATTGGTTCCCAGGAAGCCACCCTGGTTCCGCTCCCGAAACCCTCGCAGCCGCAGTGGCCCCTCGAGGGTCAGGGCGATGCGGATGTTGGCCCCGGTGGAATTGCTGCTGGCCGGGAGCCCGCTGGAGTTGTTGGGCACATTCAGCAGAGTCCCCTCGGATCCCAGGAGGACGGGGTCGAGAACGACCTCCGCGCCGTGGTAGGCGATCCGCGTGGGAATCAAGCGGAAGTCTCCCACAGGGTTCGTGTCGGTAGGGTCTCCCAGGATCTCCAGGAGTTGGATGGCCTCGGGGTTCTTGATGCCGACCACCCGGCCCGCCTTGTCCTTGGCCAGGAAGAAGTCTTCGTTGAGCCCCAGGTCCTTGTTGAAGCGCAGCCGGATTCCCCCGTTCCGGGGCGCGACCGAAAAGGGCTTTTTTTTCGTGTCCTGCCCATAGGCTCCGGGAGTCAGTCGGATCACATTTCGGTCCAAAGCTCCGAAGGCTGAGAGGAACTGCGGGCTTCCGATGATTCTCGTGATGACCAGCTTGGGTTGCAGGGTTCCCGGATCGAAACCATCGAAGTCGTAGGTGATGCTCTGGTCCGGGATGTTGTCGTTCCCGCTGCGCTGGTCCTGGATGTCGGGGCCGACCAGGACATCCTTCTGGTAGAGACGGATCGAGGTCTTCCCGTTGGGTTGGGCGACCAGCCCGTAGACGTCGGCC
>DROQ01000135.1 GCA_011321845.1 Planctomycetota bacterium
GCTCCGATCCATCCGGGCATTCCAGCGATATAGGGATATAGGGGACACCCATTCATGGACCCTGGAGCCTGCCCGCTCCGATTCATCCGGGCATTCCAGCGATATAGGGATATAGGGGACACCCATTCATGGACCCTGGAGCCTGCCCGCTCCGATTCATCCGGGCATTCCGGCAATGCCGGGCTACACTTCTCTGCCTCTCTTTCCGAACAGCAAAGAATCCATGTTCCGCGAGAAAACTGTCAGCGTCATCATTCCTGCCTACAACGAAGAACAGACCATCGGAGACGTGGTCCGGGACTACGCCGCATGCCCCGACGTGGACGAGGTCCTGGTCGTGGACAACAACTGCAGAGACAGGACCGCCGAATTGGCCGCGGAAGCCGGCGCCCGCGTCATCAGCGAGTCCGCCCCGGGCTACGGTCGGGCCCTCCTCGCCGGGATGCGCGCCGCCACCAGCGACATCTTCGTCCTCACCGAGGCCGACGGTTCCTTCAAGGCCAGCGACCTCGAGAAACTCCTCGTCTATCTCGACGACGCCAACATGGTCTGCGGAACTCGGACCACCCGCCAGATGGTGCAACAAGCCGCCAACATGGGATTTTTCCTCCGCTGGGGCAACGTCACCATGGCCAAGTATCTCGAGGCCTGCTGGTATCTCAAATGCGAGCCCCGGCTCACGGACGTCGGCTGCACCTACCGGGCCCTCTGGCGCTCGACCTTCGAAACCATCGAAGATTCGCTGACCTGCGCCGGCCCCTCCTTCTCCCCCGAAATGATGTGTGAGGTCCTGATGAAGGACCTCCGCGTCATCGAGATCCCGGTCAACTACCACCCACGGCTCGGAGGCAGTTCCAAACACTCCGAGAGCTTTTTCAAGGTTTGCAAGACCGCCTGGGGCATGTTTCGCATTATCACCCGTAAGCGTTTTTTGGGCCGATGAAAGAGCTTCGCATCTACCTCATGGCCTCCGGGGAAAAAACGGGTAAACTTCTTGGCCACTTTCGCGGGGAAGCCCGCCGCAACAACTGAATTCCAGCATGAGCAAACACTTCGTCATCATCGGCGGCGGCCTCGCGGGCCTCTCCTGCGGTTATGAACTGGCCAAGGCCGGCCTCCAGGTCACCATCCTCGAGCGCGAACCCGAGGTCGGTGGCATGGCGAATTCCTTCGAAGAGGGGGACCGCTCCACTGCGGGAGAGGAAGGCTCGGATTACTGGTGCTACGACTACGGCCCCCACCGCTTCCACACCCGCGAAAAGGAGCTGATGGGCCATATCGAGGAAATCCTCGGGGACAACAAGGTCTGGGCCAAGCGCCTCTCCCGAATCTTCATGTTCGGCAAGTTCTTCAACTATCCCCTCAGTGCCAAGAACGTCCTCAAGAGTCTGCCCCCTTGGACCGTTCTGCGCATCCTCTTCGACTACGCCTTCGTGCGTTTCCTGGACCTCACCGGTCTCAAAAAATACCGTGACATCCACTTCCAGGAATGGGTCGAAAAGCGCTTCGGTAAACAACTCGCTCAGATCTTCTTCGTCCAATACACCGAAAAGGCCTGGGGGCTCCCGGCCACCGAGATCTCGGCCGACTGGGCCAGCCAACGCATCACCCTCCTCAACCTCACGGACACAATCAAAAAAACCCTCTTTAAACCAAAAAACACGCCCCGCACCCTCGTCACCGACTTCATCTACCCCAAGCTCGGTGGCATTGGTGAACTGGCTCGGGGCTATGAGCGTGAGATCAAGCGCATGGGCGGCCGCATCATCTGCGGAGCCCCCGCCATCCGCGTCCACCGGGAGGGGAACACCGTAACCAGGATCGAGATCCGCAAGGACGGCAAGACCGAATTCATCACCGGAGACGAATACATCTCCACCATCCCCGTCACCGCCATGGCCAAGAGCGTCAGGCCCGCTCCCCCACAAGAGGTCCTCGACGCCATCGAGGGCCTCGACTACGTCGCCATCGTCTTCGTCTACCTCAAGATCAACAAGGAGCAGGTCTCCCCCGACAACTGGGTCTATCTCCCCGAGAAGCGCCTCACGGTCCACCGCATCTCGGAGTTCAAAAACTTCAGTCCCCACTGCGCCCCCAAGGGCAAGACCATGATCTGCGCCGAGATCACCTGCCGGGTCGGCGACGAGATCTGGAAGGCCAGCCCCGAAAAGCTGCGCGAAATCGCCATCAGGGACCTGACCACCGTGGGGCTGCTCAAGGCGGAGGAAGTCGAGGACACCTTCACCCGCAAGATCCCCTTCGCCTATCCGATCTACGACCTGCACTACAGTGGCCACTTGAAAAAGATCATGGATTTCGTGCACAGCCTGGACAACCTCAAGTCGGGCGGGCGCCAGGGCCTCTTCCGCTACAACAACATGGACCAGTCCATCGAGATGGGTCGCAAGATCGCCGAGGCCGAGAAGCAGGGGCGCGGAGGTCACGATTTCGAAAAGGTGGCGACCGAAGATGAACTCTTCGAGATCGACAAGGACCTGCGAGAGATCGCCGCCGAAGCCAAAACCGAAGAATCCGGCGAATCAGGAGATCAGGCTCCATGACCGGGGAACCCCTGTTAGACACCAGCCGGTTTCGTGAAATCGATCGCTGTGCTCTCTGCGGCTCTATGGAACGCAGCGAGAAGTTCCAGGAACCCCCCTTTCACATCGTCGAATGCCAGGGCTGCGGCCTCGTCTATGTAACCCCACGGCTCAAGGAAGAGGTCCTCCCTGAGGTCTACAACGAGGACTACTGGTCGAGCAAGAGCCCCAAAACCCGGGGCTACGCCGACTACCGCAGCGAAGCGGAACTCTACCTCAAGACCTTTCGCAAGCGCATGGCCCTGCTTCGACGCTACCACCCCGAACCCGGCCGCGCCTTGGACATCGGCTGCGCGGCAGGCTACTTCCTCCGGGTCCTCCACGAGGAGGGTTGGGAGGGGCGGGGCATCGAACTGTCCCCCGAAATCGGGCAGGAGGCCGTCAAAGCCTTGGGAGAAGACAAGATCCACATCGGGGATATCACCCAGGCTCCTTTCGAGGAGGGAAGCTTCGACCTCGTTTCCCTCTGGGATGTTATCGAGCATGTCCCCGACCCCAGGTGGTTCCTGACCCAGGCCCTGCGTTTTTTGAAACCCGACGGCATCCTCATCCTCGAAACCCAGAACGTTCGAAGCCGTTTCGCCGGCTGGCTCGGGCCCAAGTGGCAGCACTACAAGCACCTCGAGCACCTCTACCACTTCAACCCCTCGACCATCGAACGCCTGTTGGGGGAGGTCGGCATGGAGGTTCTCCACCTCACTTCCAAGTGGGGAGGCAAGCACGTGAGCCTCGGTTTCATTCGCGAGCGGGCGACACGGGTCCACAAGGCCTTTGGCCTTCTCCTCCTCCCCCTCGCTCCCTTCAGCGGATTCAACCTCTATATCAACCCTCACGACGAGATGATCCTCGTCGCCCGGCGCAAAGCAAAAACCTCCCAAAGCTAGCACCAAGATGGAGCCCGAAGCCTACCGCCAATTCGCCGTCCTCGAGGAGGAGCACTTCTGGTTTCGCGGGCGGCGCAAAATCTTCTTCGCCCTCCTCGACCGCCTCCTCGCCTCCAGATTGGAGGAGGCCGAAACAAAAGGAGAGCCTCTCGAAATCCTCGAGATCGGCTGCGGCGCCGGTAACCTCCTGCGCCGTCTCTCCCGCTATGGTCGAACCAAGGGACTCGAACTGAGCCGGGAACTCGCCACCCTTTGCCAGGAGCGCAGCAGGCGCCCCACCCTCTGCGCCAACGCGTACCACCTCCCCCTCCCCGACGAGAGCCAGGACCTGGTCTGCCTCTTCGACACCATCGAGCACATCCCCGACGAAGCCAAGGCTCTTGGGGAGATCCAGCGAGTTCTCCGGCCGGGCGGGCTCGTCATGTTCTCGGTCCCGGCCTACCAGTTCCTATATTCCAACAACGACCGCGTTGCCCACCACTGCCGCCGCTACACCAAGGGCCGCCTCCAAGCCTCCCTGAAGGAGGCAGGACTCACCCCCATCAAAGCGACCTACTTCAACCTTTTCCTCTTCCCTCTCATCCTCCCCGCTGTCCTCTTCACCAAGGTCAAGGACAAGGTCTTCGGCCTCAAGAACGAGGATCACACCAACCTCTCCGTCAAGATCCCCAAGTTCCTCAACGAAGCCCTCGCCCTGGTCATGGGCAGCGAAGCGGGCCTTCTCCCCCGCCTCAACTTCCCCACGGGTCACAGCCTCATCGTCGTCGCAAAAAAATAGGCAAAGCGCCTGCGACACTATGCCCGGTGAAACTTGGGAAAAAGCCGAAGGAAAACCGAGGGCTCTTGCCCAACATGGGCGCTTCGTCCGGGGACGGAAGTTCCCCCTGTTTTGCTCCAAACCTTTATTGAGGAATTCAGAATCATGGTTGGTCAGAGCATTCCTAAAGCAAGCTGCTTGTTCACCCTTCTTCTTTTTTCCACGCTCGGATCCCAACTTGGGGCGCAGGTCAAACCCGGCTCTGAGGAGGGCAAGGGGGAAACCGTCATCGACGCTCTCACAGGGGGCAAGGTCTCCTTGAATCTCCGCTATCGCTTCGAGTACGTGGACGCCGACAACTTCTCCAAATCGGCCACAGCCTCCACGATCCGCACAGCCCTGGGATACAAGACGGGAACCTACAAAGGCTTCGACGCCTTCATCCAGATGGAGGATGTCACCGACATCGGCCTGGGGAACCGGTACAACAACAAAGGGGCAGGCGGATTCAGCAACGGCGTGACCAACCGTCCGGTGATTGCGGATCCCAATGGAACCGAGCTTCTCCAGGCCTATCTCCACTACAAGAACAAGGGCTCGGACGTCAAGTTAGGTGTCCAGGAGATCATCTTCGACAATGCGCGCTTTGTAGGCAACGTCGGATGGCGCCAGCACCACCAGGCCTATGACGCGATCCGCTACACCAACAAGGACATCGAGAACCTGACGATCAACTACGCCTTCATCACCAGCGTCAACAGAATCTTCCGGCAGCGGGTCGACTCCGCCCACCACCTGCTGAACGCCCAGTACAAACTCAAGGACATCGGCACCATCACCGGTTACGCCTACATCCTGAAATACCGGGCGAACGCCTTCAAAAACGCCTCCACCGATACCTTCGGCGTGGAGTTCAAGGGCTCCCGCAAGGTCAACGAAAAGACCTCCATCAACTACGAGGCGGAGTTCGCCCACCAGATGGAAGACAGCCGCAGCGCGCTCAACGTGGACGCCAACTACTTCCACTTCTCCCTCGGGGGCAAGTATGAGAAATTCGGAGTCAAGATCGGCTGGGAACGTCTCGAAGGGAGTGCCGCCGACGGTCAGTTCCAGACCCCCCTTGCAACCCTCCACGCAATGAACGGCTGGGCGGACATGTTCCTCAGCACGCCGACCAACGGTCTGGACGACCTCTACATCAAGATCAACGGCCCCCTCGCCAAGAAGGCCAAATGGGCCCTGGCCTACCACGACTTCAGCTCGGCCTCCGGTGGCGGCGGTGACTACGGCACGGAAATCGACGGCGTCATCACCTACAAAACCGACTGGAAGCAGGTCTTCGGCCTCAAGGCGGCCATGTACAACTCCGACGGCTTCAAGACGGACACAACCAAGGTCTGGTTCTTCTCGGTCTTCAACTTCTGATCTTTCCCTGGCCTCCCTGACCGGCGGGGTCGGAACGGGCTCCGCCGGGGGATGCCCCCTGAAGATTGGGCAGGACCCTGTGCCGGGTTTTGGCCCAAGGCTGCAATCTCTTTGAGAGTCCTCCTTTTCTGGGAATAGGTCGGAGACCTCGCAGCCCTTGGGTCTCGGGCGCCTTCGGCAACGTCGGCCAAAGGCCTGCGAAGTTTCCGACCCTCAATCCCCCCTTTCCTGGGGTTCTCTTCCACCCTCATCCCTTCCCTTTTCCATTGCCACCTTCGTCGAAGGGAGCCTCCAAGACCAGGGGCTCGATGCAATCTTGAGGTGGGAAGCGAAAGACACTCCCTGCGAACCACCTCAGTCTCGGGTGATCAGGAGAGCGAGGTTTTCACTGAATTTGAAGAGGAGGTGGCCCAGGAAGGAGAGGAAGATGTCGACGATCAGGGTCCAAAAACTCATTTGGCCAAGGTTTCCTTGAAAGGACGAGTCGGAGAAACCCCTGAAGGAAGAAGCATGTTTCCAAATCCCGGCAAGCATGATGCTTTTCGAACCAAGGCGATAAATGGCGTACACAACCATGAGAACGGCAATGGTTCGGAGGACCGTCCGCACGATTCTGGTTTCGGTCCTCATGGGGGTGGAGGTCGAAAGAGAATCGAGAGAGGAGGTCCGCGAGGGTGTGGGATGGTTCATTTTGGGCTCCTGAAGTCCACCCTGTTTCGATCTCATGAACCGGTTTCGATCTCATGAAAAAGATGGGTGAAAAGAAAAAAATCCGGAACAAATTTATGGATCTTTCGGGCGAGTTCGAAGGGAATTCACCTTCTCTCCGGATTTTTCCGATGATTTCAGGGAAATAAGATGTCTCCTTTTCTCCTCTGGGAAGAAGCCAACAACCTTCATTAGACTGGGTCAAGTGGATGCTAAGAATCCCCCCGCTGTCCTTTGTATTCGGCTTGCTTGTCCTTCTACCGGGTTGTGGCGGTGGGAGTGGTGGAGGGGGCGGAAGCCAGCCCCCCACCTTGACACTCAGCTTTAAGCGTCTGGATGGATCCGGGCTCTCTTCGATCCAGGGAACCCTTCATCTGAGCAGGGGAGGTACAGCAATCACAGGGGCTAGCCCCTCGGTGACCGCGTCGAGGGGGAGCCTGGGAGTTGTCACCGAGCTTGGGGCGGGGGATTATCTATTCACTCTTACACCCACCCAAACGGGGGAGCACCGGGTCACTGCGAGCTTCGAGGGGCAGAGCGTCAGCAGGACCCCCATCGTACTCGGATCGGTGGATCCAAGCTGGGAGCAACCGATGGCCGTGGAAGGGCTCGTCAACACGGAGGGCTACGAGGATGGAGTGACCATTACTCCAGATGGGAGCTACCTCTTTGTGCAATATGGCCCATGGCGCTTCAGCGCGATCCAGCTCTTCAACACTCCTAGGGCCTCAGGGGGAGCCGGGGGGAACCGGCTCTCCCCAACCCGCTTCAGCCATGCATGGATTGACACCACCATTGGCCCCACCACCTCTCCGGAGCGTCCCGGTCTTTTCAACGGGCGCTTCTCGGGAACCACCCTTCTCCACAACTCCAACCTCTGGGGAATCGGAGTGGATCAAACAACCTTTTTTGCCCCGATCACGATGTTCTACGGTTTCAAGAGGCAAAGTGACGGCAGCTACCGGGAACCCTTTTACCTGGCCTTTGAAGACGCAAACGACGCCATCATGAACCCCTTTGGACTCAGCTTCAGGATGGACGGAGGAAACAAGGCTACAGTTCTTTTTTCTCTGGATGATCCAGGGGACCCCGTCAAAGTGGACAAAAACAGCAACGGTACTTTCGATGTAGACCCTCGCTTCGATGTCTACACCTTTCAAGCCACTCTTGGCCAGAACAACATCCTGGGAGTATTCCAGCAGGGGAATCCTCCCAGCCGAGGAACCCAATTCCCTTCCACTCTGGTCGAATTCGGAAGGACAGGTAAGAACGGGATCTATGGGACCCAGGGCAACCCCCACCTCTACACCCTGGCGGACGGAACGATCAAATCCATCTGGACGGACGACGAATACGACGACAGCGACAGCGACCCCGACAACGACGCCGACTTTGGAGACATTTCCGTCTATGTTCTCACTTCGGGGACCTTTCCGAATGGGTCCTGGACGAAAGTCGTTCTCCCCCCCACAGTCAACGGAGGAGGAAACCAGATCCAGCCTTTCTTCACGGGACAAGGCCTCTACTTCACCCAAGATGTGAACATTCGCTACTGCCCCTATTCCGGGACCGACAGCGCCACCGACTATGCCAACGACAGCCTGTGGACCAGCTCTTCCATCATTCTGGGAAAGGACACGAGCACGGCCGCCCTGGGAAAAATCATCGCCGTCGGAGAGCCCACCATCGCCACGATCAAGGGCAAGACCGTCCTCTTCTTCGTCTATGTCCAGGTCCGGGGATTTGACGCCACCTCAGGCCTCCCCGACTTGGACATGCAAGCCGGCTACGTGGAAAAACGATGAAAGTGACCCTCCAAGGGCTGTTTGTCTAGAGCCTTGCCCGGAACCTTCCCTGGGAAGTTTCAGGCATGCTTTGGCTTCGGCGTGCTTCCGGGTCCTTCCAGCCTGGACATGCAGGCGGCTTACCTGGAAAAAACTGGAATCGGAAAAACCTTCGAGCCCGGATGCAGAAGGTCCTGACCCAGGACCTTTCCATCAGGCTCCACGCGGACCTTCCATCTTCCACCGGTATCGGAAGCCACGTAGCCGAAGGCGATACGTTTTTCTTTGTCGCCTTCGGGGGTATAGAAGAAAGTGACACAATCATCTCCACTTGGCCATTCGAAAGCATAGGCAACCTGTCCGGGCAGGAGATCCCCATACCTTGTCTCCTTGCTGGTCACGATCATCCTCAGGTTTTTCAGCACTTTGCCGGAATGGTTCTCAAAAGTCACCCAGCAGAGACCCTGAACGAAGTAGGCGGCGACCAGGACGACGAAGAAGAAGGGAAGGTTCAAAGGAACCAGCCAAGTCCCCCGGGCCAGGCCCTTGGGAGAGGGTGTCTCATCCAGCCCCATTCCAGAGGGAGAGCCTTCTCTTCCCCCTTTTCGCTTCTTCCGGATTCTGTGCAGGACCATGATGCCGTACAGGACAAATCCGCAGACCACCAGAAGGATCTCAAGAAGAAGCGCCAGCCCAAATACCCTGGCCCATAGGGTTGTCGGGTTGAAAGCCCAAAGAACAAAGGTGAGGGAAACCAGAACGAGGGGGGTGGCTCCACAGTAAAAGATCCAGCGTTGGAGTTTGGGGGTGGACATTGCTCCATGGAGTCTATTCCAAGCTGTCCAGGAGGTCCAGCCCAGCCCGGGATGGCAGCCCGAATTCCGAGGAAGGAAGCGAAGGTCTCCTTCCTCGGAGAGGCTCAACAAGGTTTAGACTTCGAGCTCGTTTTTCTTTCCTGGAGCCAGTGAAGGGGCATCCTCCAGAGAGACCTCGATCACCGGTTCGCCTGTGGAGGTTGGAGCCGATGGGGCAAGCTCGCTTTCCAATGCTGCCTCCGCCTTGGTCCTGCCGAAGCCCATCATTTTTCCGATGAGGATGGCGCTGAGACCCACGAAGCCCGAAAAGAGGGCGCCCATCTTTGCTTGCCCTTGCATGACCGGGTCGAAAAAGGCCGCGCCGGCCACGAAGAGCGCGACCGTCAGGCCGAGCGCGGCCACGTAACCGGCCATCAGGAGGTCCCGGAAGGTCATGCCCTTGGGAAGCGGAAAACCGATTTTTCCGCCCAGCCAACCCATCAGGGTCACGCCACAGGTTTTGCCGATCACGAGCGAAGCGAGGATGATCCAGGTCATGGGTCCAATTCCGGCAAGCTCCACCCCGGCGTTGGCGAAAGCGAAGAAGAAGAGGCCGAAGTCGACAAAGAGCTTGGTCTGGTGCTCGAACATGTGCAGGGCGGCGTGTTCCCCCTCGGCTTCTTCGAAGAGACCGGTGTCCCGCTTAGGGGCGGGGAGGAAGGGGACAATGGGCACGAGGGCCAGGGCGGGATGCAAATGCGCCATCATGAGGCCTGCCCAGGAAATGGGCCCCGCAATGAAGATATAGGGCTTCCAGTCCTTGACGCCCATCTTGCGCATGGCGAAGGCGAGAGCCACGCCCACCCCTACGAGACCCAGCCAGGCAGGGTTGGCAGGGTTCGCGGGATCCCCGTAGAACACGGCGATGATCCCCAGGCCGATGGCGTCGTCCGCGACCGCCAAAAGGAGGAGGAAGTTGATCGCGGGATGGCCCTTGCCGAAGACGGCTTTGGCGACCAGCCACGCGAGGGCGATGTCCGTGGCGGTGGGAATGCCCCAGCCCTTGGAGAGGCCTCCATCCCCCCAGAGCTTGCTGCCCTCGGGAAAAACCCCGGGGGCGATTCCGTGGACAAGGAGCAGGGCGCTGAAGAACACCAGAACGGGTCCCATGACCCCACCCAGGGTCGCCAACAGGGGGTTCACAGCGCTCTTGATCGGATTGAGGCTTCCTCCCGGCAGGCAGGCCTCGGTGATTTCCTTGGCCGCGATCCCGAAGAAGAAGACCATGAAAACGTCGTTGATCAAAAAGTGCAGGCCGACGACATGCCCGAAGACCGAGAAGTGCAGGTTCCAGATCGAGTCCCCGTGCTCCCCGTGGATCTGTCCAAAAAAGTGGTGGTACCAACCGGGTGCGAGGTTGGCGGCTACAAGGGCCGCGAAAACCCCCACAATCAGTGGGATGGAAAATTCCTGAAGAAAATTGACAAGACCTTTTTTCGGACTGCTCACTGCTCCCCCCTACTCACGCATGGATGAACGACTGGCCGGACTCCATGGATGGGCCCGTTCAAGAACCTGTCGTCGATCGCATCCCTGCTTCTGAATCCAGGCCCGAAGGGGCCATGGGAATGAAACAAGCAGGAAAGGGAGCGATCCCGCTTTTATCCCTCCAAGTTCCTTGGGGTATTGGGAAACCTGTGGGGGCGGACGCCCTCCTCCGGGAACAAGCAATGCCGCATCCCTGAAAGGAGCGTTCGTGAACCCCCAGAAAAAAGGCTTAGGTCCAGGCCTGGGCCCTGACAACCCGCAAAGACCTCAGAGAAGATCGGTTGCAGGCGATCAGGGCCAATTCGAAGGGGGCGATCCGAACCCCAAGACAAGCACTTTTGTCTGAAATGAAGGAAATCCCCGGGTTATTGCTTGTTCTTGGGAGCCTTTTGACTATGCCGCCTGAGGGCTTTCAAACTTTTTTTGATTTTCTCGAAGAAGCCCGTTCCCTGCTTTTTCTCCGCCGTCTTTTTGGCGATCTCGGTGATCTGATCATAGATGGCCTGGTATTCCTTGGGGGATCCATAACCCAACAACTCGGCAAAGTGCACTTGTTCCCTTGCCAGATCCAGACTCTCCTCAAGCTCTTTTTGTTCCTTGTCGCTCCTGTTTTTCTTCTCGGCGAGAACTTCGGCATCGGAGAGAAGAATGGAGGCTCTAAGAACAGGAAGGGGAACAATGGTCTCAGTTACGACCAAGGTATTGAGGACGTTCGTGAGAGCCGTCTTGGCTTTCTCGATTTTCCCCCGGTCGAGCAAGGGACCAATGGCCTTGATCGCCGAGGGATAGATCCCCAGGGGGATATTCGTTTTCCTCACGATGAGTTCGCTTGCGAGGCCCCCCAGAAGATGACGGGCTTTTTGGAGTTCACCGCTGTCGAGATAAGCCTTGGAACGCTCGACCGCCTTCTTGATGAATTCCTCGTTGGGGACCAGATCCACCTGGCTGAGTTCCACGGATACAGGAACGAGAGCGAGATCGGGGTAACGGGCGACCACGAGTTCCAGTTTTCCAATGGCCATGGCAAGGTCATCCAAAGCTTTTTCCTGATTTCCCTTGTTGAGGGAATCCAAGGCGTCCTTGGTAAGTTGGAGAGCGCGAACCGCCTCCTTGACGATATGTTCCCGCTTTTGGGTCACTTGCCCCTGGGTCTGATTCAGGGCCCGGTCCTGCGTTCTCTTGGTCTGGCGATCCTGGTCCTTGGCCTTCTTGATCGAGGCATTCTGGACGGATTCCGCTTGGACCGGGTTTTTCGAACCCTTGGACTGGGAAAGAAGGGTCCCGGGAACCGCCAGGAAACCTAAAAAAACCAATGAAGCAACCATTCCCTTGATTTGCATTGTCGACCTCCTCCTTGATGGGGGTTACCCCGGATCCTTCATGAACTCGAATGACCCGGGAAAAAAATAGTAGAAAGGAGGATCCGTGCACGAGATCCGCGGCGCTTTGATTAGGACCCACTCCAAGGATTCCAATGGGAAAAATGGAAAAAAAATTCGCTCTATCTGGACGATGCCTCTGAGCAATGTTTCAGACAGAGGAGGGCCATGGCGGTGCCATAACTGCGGCCGAGTTCGTGCGAATCGATGAAGGTGCCGTCGATCTCGCTTGTGGCGAGAACGCGTTTTTGCAAGTCCTGGCGGTATCGATCGGCAAGGGAGCGGGAGACCCGGGCGAGGGAGCGAATGGCGAGGACGCGGCCCCAAAGGTCGTAAAAGTAGAAGAAACCCCCATAGATGTTGGGGGGGGTATGGTCATCGTATTTCCGGGCCCGTTCCATCTCCTGGTGGAATTTGAGGGCGGTGTCGAGGGCGGTCCTGAGGCGTTTCCTGTCGGAGGCGGACCAGACAAAGAGGGCGGACTCGCAGAGGGGCATGCGGCCCGCCGCGCGGATGAGGGCCACGCGTGGGAGGGCGCGCCCAGCCCATTGGGAATAGGTAAAGCCACCGTTCCTGGCCCGGCAGCGTTGGAGGGAGACAAGGGCTCGAGGAACCAGGTCCTTGGGGAGCTTGGCACCCTGGGCCTTGGCCAGGTTCATCACGTGGAGGACGCTGGCGGTGACGAAGGGATTGCGGTACTCGTGTCTGAAGGAGCCGTCACCCTGTTGCCTGGCCCCCAGTTCCTGGACAAAGCGCTGCAGGGCCGCCCGGAGCTTGGACTCCTTGAGACCACAAAATTGTCGGGTCTCCAACATCCGGGCGAAGAGCTGAATGGGGTAGACCTTGGCCCAGATCCACTCGTCCCGATCGGCGTCGGCGTAATGCTTGGGATCCAGGAGGTAGGCAAGGCCCAGGGAGATGGCAGGGTCCAGGAGCGCTTCACGCCCCTTGCGATGCTCGAGTAGGGCTTGGAGGGCCAAAGCCGTCACCGCACAGTGCACATTGGGAAGGCTGTCGAGCCCCCCGAAATCGTAGTTACTGTCTTCGAAACCTCCGTTGGCCCGCTGCATTCTGAGAAGGAAGGCAATCGAACGTTCCCTGAGCAGCGGAAGATCCTTGGGACTTCGGTTCCGAGTGGTGCCGGGTGCCTCGGGGTCGGGGTCTTCCGGCAGCCGACGCCAAGTCCAGAATCCCCGGCGGAGAGGGCCGAAACCCTCCAGCTCGGCCGCCGCGCGGGAGGCGAGGGGGCTGGGTCCATGGGCCAGGGTCCGGAGAAGCTTGTCGGAGTCCTTCTCGTGGTGGGCGAGAAAGGCGGCGGTCGCCCCGAGAAAACGCCAGGAGGGAGAACCCTTGGGCTTCTTCTGGTAGAGCGTCCAGGCCCCCTCGGCATCCCCACGGCCAAGGGCGGCGAGCAAGGAGGCGACGGCGGGCTCGGGGCGAAGCTCGGGAACCTTGGCCACTCGGGCGAGTTGCTCGCGTAGCCAATAGGGTGAGAAGGTCGACAGACCATGCCGGCGCAACAGTTCTTTTCCGCCGGGGTCCAGGACCAAGAAACCGGGTTCGATGAATTGGAAGGGCCGAAGAGCCCAGCGCCCTGCCTCCCTGGGAGTCGGCCGGGCACGGCAGAGCACGAAACGCGCAAATACCGGCCGCAGAAGGGGTTCGGAAAAAAAGCCGGCCCGCATATAGAGATCCAGCTCCGGCAAGCGGTCCATGGGTGTCCCCGGAACGCGGGGGACGTACCAGAGGACCTTCTTGCCCTCTTTCTCGGCACGTTTCAACGCGGTCGCGATGTCGGAGATCCAGGGCAGGTCCTCCCCCACTTGGGCCGCCCTGGGGCTTGGACGGACATGCCGCACCTGGGCAGGGAGGCCCAGGTGCCCGGCCACCAAAAAGGCGAAACCGAGGAGCACCCTCACAGGGCCTGTACCCGAACGGCTGAGACCTTGTATTCGGGGCAGCCCGTGTATTCGTCCGCCGCCGAACTCAACAAGAGGTTGGTCTGCGTCTCAGGAAAATGGAAAGTCATGAACACCGTTCCCGGCTTGACCTTGCGTGTGACCTCCGCCTCCACGGTCACCCGCCCCCGCCGCGAGATCACGAGCACCTCCCGACCATTCTCCACCCCCAGCTTCGCCGCGTCCTTGGGATGGATGCGCAGCCTCTCCTTTTGGGCCGGCAGGAGCTGCGTCACCGCCGTCCGCCGCGTCATCGTCCCCACGTTGTAGTGAAATAGCTGCCGCCCCGTGGTCAGGAAAAGCGGATATTCCTCATCGGGCAATTCGGCCGGCGGTTGCCACTCGAAGGGTGTAAAGCGCCCCTTCCCGCTCAAGAAGGCTCCCCCCTCGTGCACAATCGCCGTTCCCGGATCTTCCGGCGAGCGGCAGGGCCACTGCAAAAAGCCTCCCTCTCCCTCCAGGCGTTCATAGGACACGCCCCGCCAGTTGGGGGAGAGAGCCGCCAGCTCCTCCATGACCTTGGCGGGGTCCGGAGGAGTCCCGAAGCCCAGGTCCCCCCCCATGCGCAGCGCGACCTCCTGGTAGATGTCCCCGTCCGGCTTGCAGCCCTCCAGGGGCGGGATGGCCCGCCGCACTCGCTGGATCCGTCGATCGGAGTTGACAAAGGTCCCATCCTTCTCGAGGAAGGTCGCCCCCGGAAGCACCACATGCGCGTAGCGCGTGGTCTCGTTCAAAAAGATCTCCTGGCAAACCAGAAAATCCAGGGACTGCAAGGCCCCAACCACATGCTCCGTGTTGGGATCGGACTGCGCCACGTCCTCGGCGGTGATCCACATGGCTTTGAGCGTTCCCGCATGCGCCGCGTCGAACATCTGCGGCAGGGTCAGCCCCCCCTGGCTGGGAGGGAGAGTCCCCCAGACTTCCTGGTGCTCCTTGCGCGCGACAGGATCCGCGACCGAGCGATAGTCCGAGAACACATTGGGCAGGGCCCCCACGTCCGAGCCTCCCTGGACATTGTTCTGGCCCCGAATCGGATTGGCTCCGGTCCCCGGCTTGCCCAGGTTCCCCGTCATGAGGGCGAGGTTGATGAGCCCGAACACGGTGTTGCTCCCATGGGCCGCCTCAGTCACCCCAAGACCCCAGAGGATCATGGCCCGCCCCGCCTTGGCAAAGCGCCGGGCCGCCTCCCGGATCTGTTCGGCGGGGACGCCCGAGATCTCCTCCGCCCACTCGGGGGTCTTGTCCTTGAAGGCCTCCTTCACCTCCTCGAAACCTTCGGTGAATCGGGCGATGAAGTCCTCGTCCACGAGCCCCTCGGCCAGGACCACGTGCTGGAGAGCGCTCACGACCGCCCCGTTCGCGCCCGGGTTGAGGGCAAGGTGCATATCCGCGATTTGGGCAAGCTCGATACGACGGGGATCGATGACGATCAGTTCGGCTCCCTTGAGCACAGCCTGCTTGATCCTTGCCCCAAACACAGGATGAGCCTCCGTAGGGTTGGCACCGATCAGAATGATGCAATCGGTGTGCTCCACGTCCTCGAAGCTATTGGTCCCCGCGCCGGTGCCCAGGGATTTGCCCAAGGCAAAAGCGCTCGGGCTGTGGCAAACCCGCGAACAGTTGTCGATGTTGTTCGTCCCCATGACCGTTCGGGTGAACTTCTGCATCAAGAAATCCTCCTCGTTGGTGCATCGGGCCGAGGCGATCGCGGCAAAGGCTTGGGGACCGTGGCTGTCCCGAACCTCGGTCAGCTTCCTCGCCACAAGGTCCAAGGCCTCGTCCCAGCTCGCCTCATGCAGCTCTCCGTCCTCCCCCCGGATCAGCGGCGAACGCAACCTCTCCCGGGATCCCGCGAACTCGTGGGCGAAGCGCCCCTTGACGCAGCTGTGTCCCCGGTTGGCAGAGCCCAGGGGGCTCGGTTCGATCATGGTGACCCGCTCCCCCTTCACCTGCACATTCAGGCTGCATCCCACGGCGCAGTAGGAGCAGGTCGTCGTTACCGTCCGGTCGGGCAGGCCATCGCTGACCCAGGCCCGGTCCATGATGGCGGCGACCGGGCACTCGACCGCGCAAGCCCCGCAGCTCACGCATCCGGCATCCGCGAATCCTTCCCCGTTCCCGGCGATGACCCGCATGTCGAATCCACGTCCCTCCATCCCGAGCACGAAACTCCCTTGCAACTCGTCACAGGCCCGGACGCAGCGCGCGCAGGCGATGCACTTCTCCATGTCCACCTTGAGGAAGGGGTGCGAAAAGTCCTTGGGAGGCCGATGCTGCGCGGGACTCTGGTAGCGGCTTTCCCGGAAACCCAGCTCGGCCGCCACGCTCTGCAGCTCGCAGCGCCCATTGGCGGGACAACTCAAACATTCGAGCGGATGGTCCGAAATCACCAGTTCGAGGATGTTTCCGCGGATGCGCGAAAGAGCCTCGCTGCTTGTGCGCACCACCATCCCGGCGGCAACCGGGGTGTGGCAGGAGGCGGCGGGACGACGGCCCTCCACCTCCACCAGGCACATGCGACAAGCCCCGTAGGGGGCGAGCTTGTCCGAGTTGCAGAGAGTCGGCACTTTGGCCCCCGCCTTTCGGCAGGCCTCCAGGAGCATCGTCCCCTCGGGGACCCGAATGGACCTGCCGTCCACCCTGACCTCGACCATGGCGCTTGTGTTTTGCTCAGTCTTCATCTCAGGCCTCCAGGTGCCGGAACACCCGCTCGGGAGTTTTGGCGTCGGGAATGTACTTTCGAAAGGACTCGATGAAATGGATCATCAAGTTGTCGATGGGCGTAGGGATGGCTCCCCCAAGGGCGCAGAGGGAACCATAGAGCATGGTCTCGTCCAGTTCGGCCAACAGATCCAGGTCGGCCTGGCTCCCCCGGCCTCCCAGGATCCGATCGAAAAGCTCGGTCCCTCGCAGCGAACCGATCCTGCAGGGAAAGCATTTGCCGCAGGATTCCACCGCACAAAAAGCCATCAGGTTGCGGCCGACGCGCACAAGGTCCACCCCCTCGGGATAGACCACGACTCCCGCGTGGCCGAGCAAACCCCGGTGGGCGGCGAAGTCCTCGAAGTCCAACTTCGTGTCCAACAAGGACTCGGGGAAGATCCCGCCCAGCGGCCCGCCCACCTGCACAGCCTGAAAGGTTCTTCCTTCCGCCATTCCCCCGGCCCGGTCGAAGATCAGCTCCCGCAGGCTGAGGCCCAACTCCACCTCGTAGAGTCCCGGTCGAGCCACCGCCGAGTTGAGACTGACCAGCTTGGTTCCCCGGCTCCGCCCATGCCCGAGCGCCGCGAAGGTCGCCCCGCCCCGCTCCACGATCCCGGGGAAGGCCGCAAGCGTCTCCACGTTCTGCACCAGGGTCGGCGCCCCTTTGTATCCCTCGACAGCCGGAAAAGGCGGCTTGGGCGAGACCTGGGCGGGAACCCCCTCCAGGCTCCGGAGAAGAGAGGTCTCCTCCCCGCAGATATAAGCCCCTTGCCCGTCCACAATGCGCAGGTCAAAGGAAAACCCGCTCCCCAGAATGTTCCCACCCAGGTAGCCTCCAGCACGGGCTTCATCCACCGCCCGTCCCATCCGCCGCCGGGCCCTCGGGTATTCCTTGCGTAAATAAAGGAACCCTTCGCTCGCCCCCACCGCCAGGGCCGCGAGCAGCATGCCCTCGAGCACAGCGTGCGGGTCCTGTTCCATCAGCTCCTTGTCGATGTAGGCTCCCGCGTCCCCTTCGTCCGCGTTGCAGACCACATAGCGTGTCCCTCCCCGGCAGGGCGCTTCCTTCACCGTCTTCAGCTTGAGTCCGGCCGGAAAGCCCGCCCCTCCCCGGCCCCGGATTTCCGAAGCCTGGATCTCGTCCAGGACCCACTGCCCCCCTGCCTGGATCCCCCGCTCCAGAGCCTTCGCCAGCGCCCCATAGGCGCCCAGCTCCTTGGCCTTGGCCAGGACCTCCGCCCCCTTGCCAAAGCGCTCCAACAAAAACCGTCCCCCGGGATCCTCACTCCGGTAGAAGGCGTTCCGCGGCTCTTCGAAGGCAGGCGCTTTCCCCTCCTCCAAACCCCGCACAAGCTCCTCCTCCCTTCCCTCCGGGGCCAGGGAAAAGACCTGCATCTTCCCCTCGGAAACGCTCAAGGCGTTGGGGCCCTGGGAACAGTATCCCAGGCAAGTCACCTGGCCCAGGGACAATCTCCCGTCCGCGCTTTTCCCCGTCAACGGATCGATGCCCAGGGCCTCCTCCAGCCGGGCGCGGAGCCCAGCGTCCGCCACCTGGCAGGCCTCCCCGTTGCAGATCCGTAGGTCGAGAGAAGCGGCCTCCCCCCTTCGCAGCTCATCATAAAACTTGGCAACGCTCCGCACATGGGCCTTGGGGAGCCCCGTCTCCGCCGCCAGCTCCGCCAAAGCGGCGTCGTCAAGGGGCCTTCCCTCGTCTCGCATGTTCGCGAGGCGATCGTAGATCGTCTCTCCCCGCCCGAGGAATTTGTTTTGAAGGGCGATCAGGTTCTTTGACATCCGAGTTCTCCGATGCGGTGGCGGTTGGTGTGCGGATCCCAGGAATGGGTGTCCCCCATTCTGGGGAGTCCGTCCCAGAGGTCAAATGTTCCCGTTCCCCCTGACCCGAGATCATGGGAAAGGCAGGTTAGGAAAGCTTCCCCTTTTTTCCGATAGGAACCGAGGAATGCCGCCCAAAAAGCGATTCACTCAACGGGTCCTCGTGTTCACCATCGGCTCCCTGGCCCTGGTGTTCTTGGCCCTCACTCTCAACTTCCTCCGCCGCGAGTACCAACTCTTGGAACAGGGAATGAGGGACAAGCTTTTGCACATCGCGGCCACCGCAGCCCAGTCCATCTCCGGAGAGGAGCATGAACAAATCCGTGGACCGGAGGATCCTGCCTTCCTCAAGTTCCGCTCCCTTCTTCGGAGGATCAAGAGGGCCAACCATCTCAAGACAGAACTCTATACCCTGGCCCGGGACCCGGAAAACCCCCGGATGACCCGCTTTGTGGTCATGACCAACGAAAAGCCCTTTTTCGGAGATCGTTACCCGGAAACCGATGGGCTCTGGCGAGCCTTCGAGTCGGGAAAGCCCCAGACCTCCGCTCCCTATGCGGACAAGCATGGGTCCTGGGTCAGCGCCTATGCCCCCATCAAATCCAAGGACGGACGTGTCGTTGCGGTACTGGAGGTGGACCAAAGAGAGAGTCATCTTGCCGCCCTCATCTACCGGGAAGGGTGGCAGGCATTCCTTTTCTCTCTCGCCATCCTCGGGATTGCCCTCCCCTTCGTAATCCGATTCGGAAACTCCCTCACCAGGCCCATCAAGGACCTGTGCAGAATGACCCGGCGCATCCAGAACGGGAAACCCTTCGAAGCTCTTCCGGAATCCAAAATCCTGGAGATCCATGAATTGCAGCTTGCGCTCTCCAAGCTGGCCCATGTGTTGAGGGACCGTGAGCAGCTCATTCAAGAAAAGCTCCAAACTCTGGAAGAAACCGATGTCCTGCGCCGGAATTTGATCACCGTGGTCAGCCACGAACTCAAAACTCCCCTCACCGGAATCGTTGCTGCGGCGGAGTTCCTTGCCACCATCGAATTGAACGAGGAGGAACGACTCGAATTCACACAGGACTTGTTGCTCCAGAGCCACTCCATGGCGGCCATCCTGGACCGCCTCATCCAATTTTCGGCCCTCCAGGCGAGACCCCTGCCCCACCAACTCGAAGACATCCCCCTCCCCAGGGCGGTCGAGGATTCGCTCGAGTCCCTCAAGCAAGAAGTCTCCCAAGGCCATTTCGAGATCGGGCTCATGGGCCTGGATGGCCTCTGGATCCGAGGAGAGGAGAGCCGGATCCGCCGAGCGCTCTTGGAGGTCCTCAAAAACGCCCTCGAACATTCGGCCCATTCCAGAAAGATTCAAATCGAAGCCCATCAGAATGGGAGCTCCATCGAACTGAGGATCCGAGACCAGGGAACGGGGATCTCCGACGAAACCCTCGAGTCGGCCTTCGCCCCTCTCAGCCAGGATGGGAACCTGTTGGTGGGGAAAAAGGCCGGCCTTGGCATGGGGCTCCCCTTGGCCAAGCTCAGCCTGGAGGGGATCGACGCCTCCCTGGAAGTCGAATCCACCGGCCCAAAGGGAACGACCATCCTGATCCGCTTTGTCGCGGGGACCCCCCTCCTTCACGCCCCCTCGATTGCCGGAGAATCCAAGAAAAAACCCGCGCTCTGAGTCATGATGGGGACTATGGATCGTCCCTCCCCCCTCCCCGACGAAGGTTTTGGCCGCCGACGCCTCAAGGGCGGAGCTTTCGACCACCTGGTCCACGAAGAACCCCTGGGGATCGAACTCGGGGACACTCGTTTCATCACCATGCGAAGCCCGGGCCAGGACACCGACCTCGTCCTGGGTTTCCTGGTCTCCGAGGGAATCATCCCCGGCAGAGAAGCGATCCTCGGGATGGACTTCCGCAAAGGAACTCCCAGCACCGAGACCCAGGATCAGCAGCTCTCCATCGACTGGATTCGGGTCGAGTTGGCCCAAGCACCCCGAGAACGGGTTTCCCAGGGCCGTACCCGGATCCACGAAATCCGCCCCTCTTGCGGAATCTGCGGAATCCAGGACCTCCCGAAACTCTTTCCCCAGGGCTCCCCACTTCGACCCGGCCAACCGAAACTCTCGCAAGAAGTCCTTCTCGACACCCTGCAACGTTTCCATAAGCGGCAGGGCCTGTTCAAGACCACGGGGGGCTGTCATGGGGCCGCGGTCTGCTCCACCGAGGATGGAAGCGTTCTCGGCTTCGGCGAAGACATCGGGAGGCACAACGCCCTGGACAAAGCCATCGGACAGGCTCTCTCCAGGGAAAAGGACTTTGCCGCCAGCTTCGTAATCCTCTCCGGACGCGCCGGCTACGAATTGATCTGCAAGGCTCTCCGCGTCGGCTGCCCCATCCTCGTCTCCATCTCCGCCGCTTCGGCCCTTTCCTTCGACATCTGCCGCGAAACCGGAATGACCCTCGTGGGCTTCGCTCGCAACCAGAGCCTCAAAATCTACTGGGACGAAGACCGCCTCTGCTGAAGGTTTTCCCCGGAGAAAAACACCGAGAAAAGGCTGTGACAAACAGACACAGCTGACTCGGCTCCCATCCAAAAGCTCCTTAAGCCCCAAGGGCGACCAAACCGATGAGAATTGATACATCCACTGAACCGTTTGGTGGCCCCCTTTTCTTCATGGTTCCAACATCTGAGGCAGTAGATCCATGTCCAGAACCGACACCCTTCAAAAAGTTCTTCGTTCCCTCCAGACCGAAAGCCCGGATATCGAAGCCAGCGCCTTGATCTCCGAGGACGGACTCATGATCGCGAGCGCTCTTCCTCAGCATATCGAGGAGACCCGGATCGCGGGAATGAGCGCGACCCTCCTTAGCCTGGGGAGTCGAGCAACCAATGAACTCAACCTCGACAAACTTCAGCAGGTGCTGATTCGTGGATCCGACGGATACGCCGTCATGGTGACCGCGTCCGAAGGGACCCTCCTTCTCTGCCTGACCACCAAGAACGCCAAGCTCGGCCTCATCTTCCTGGACATGGGGCGGGCGGTCGAAGAGATCGCAAAGGTTCTCTAGCCCTTTTTCCTTTCCCGCCTTTTCAGCTCTTCGGCCATCTGATGTTCCGCTTCGAACAAGATACGAAAACCCTCGGCCGCCTTGAGAAAGGCTGCATGCAAACCCGCGGCCTGGAGGCTCCGATCGGAGTGCAGGACGTGCTTGCAGATGATCTCGTCGGCTTCCTCGGCGGAGAGGCTCTTGGAGTCCATGCATTCCTCTCCTTCCCCACGGGAATGAAGGGTGTACCGGTCATCCGGCCAGACCAAGAGCAAATAGCTTTTCCCATCCCTTTCAAAGGGGAGCCGGTACCGGGGGCGATACCGGAAAGAGGGAGCCCGTTCGGGCTGGGGAGTTTCGGAAAAGGGGTCTCGCGACATTGGAATCCTTTCAAGGGGAGCTTGTGGAGAAGTCTACCCTCCCGGAACGAGGCCGCCCAAAAACAGAGGGAGGAGGAAACATGAAGAACTCCTCCGACCCTCCCATGGCCTCCCTGTCATCGCGCATCCAGCATGCGCGCATCCTGGATTCCCTGCCTTCGGCCGTTCTCGCGCTGGACGCCGGGGGCACCATCCACTTCGCGAACCGGGCAGCGGCCAAGATCCTCCAACGGGACCAGGATCGGATCGTAGGGAAACAAGTTGAGGAGGTTTTTCTCCCCTACCCCTTCATCCAACAGCTCATCGAGAAGGAAAACCCCGAGGAACAAGAAGAACTCTCCCTCATCCTTCCCGGGAACCGGGAGGTCTTTCTCGGGATTCAGGCGGCCCCGGTTCCCCTTTCCCAGGGAGAAACCGGGACAACCCTCCATTTTCACGAGATCTCCGAACTCCTCGAACTGAGGAAAGAGCGAGACCGACTCTTGGAGCTGGCAACCGTGGGAGCTGTCATGCCCACCATCCTCCATGAACTCAAGAACCCCCTCGCAGCGATCACGACCTCCGTCGAAGTCCTCCTCGAAGACATCCAGGAGGAAGAGCTGAAGAAACAGCTCCACCTCGTCTTCACCGAAGTCCGGCGAATGAAGCTCGCCTTCGAAGGAATCGGAATCTCGGGAAGAAAGCTCCGGACCTCCTCTCCCGCGGCGATCGATCACGCGATCCGAGAAGCCCTGGGGATCTTTCAGAGCCGGGCGATGGAAGCCGGAATCTCGCTGGAGATCCAGATCCCGAACCTCCCCCTCCTCCCCTTGGATCCATCGGTGATCCGGGCGGTGATCTACAACTTGGTGACCAATGCCCTTCATGCCTGTTCCAGGGGTTGCACAATCCAGGTACAAGCAGGCATCGAGGACGAACAGTTCTGGATCGCGGTCATCGACGATGGCGAAGGCATGTCCCCCCAGGTCCAGGAGAGATGCCTGGAGATGTTCTTCACCACCAAGTCTTCAGGGAGTGGAATCGGACTGGCTCTCTGCAGCAACTCCTTCCGCCGGGCGGGAGGCGACATCCAAATCGAATCTCAACAAGGGACAGGGACAAGCATCCTGTTGAGCGTTCCCCTTCAACCTTCAAAACTTCAATCAAATCAGCCCAGGAAACCATTGCACCAGGAGTCTCAAAATGGGTAACACAGTTCTATTCGATGATGGAGTCCACAAGAATATCCTTTTGGAGGACTTCGCCGGCGAGGGCGGATGTGCGGTCCAAGCCAACCAGCATCTGATCATCCACAACGGAAAGGGGATGATCCTGGATCCGGGGGGACACAAGATCTACTCCAAGGTCCTCTCCGAGACGATGAACCAGCTGGGCGGCGGCAAGCTCGAGTACATCTTCCTCTCCCACCAGGATCCGGACATCGTCGCGGCTTGCAATGGTTGGCTGATGACCACCGACGCGACTGCCTATTGCTCGGAGCTTTGGACCCGTTTCGTTCCCCACTTCGGGCTCGACAACCTCGTGGCCGATCGCCTCCACGGGATCCCGGACGAAGGGATGGTCCTCGACCTCGGGGGCTGCCCCCTCCTCGTCATCCCCGCCCACTTCATGCATTCCTGCGGCAACCACCAGGTCTACGATCCCGCCTCCAAGATCCTCTACACGGGCGACCTCGGGGCTTCGCTGGGGCAGAACTATGTCGAGGTCCCCGATTTCGACGCCCACCTCCCCTACATGGAGGGTTTCCACCAGCGTTACATCGTCAGCAACACCATTATGCGCGCTTGGGCCGCCATGGTTCGTAACCTGGACATCGAGACCATCGCTCCCCAACACGGCGCCATCTTCAAGGGCAAGGAAATGGTGGAACGCTTCATCGACTGGTGCGAGGAACTCGAATGCGGAATCGACCTCATGGCGGCCAAGATGGCGATTCCCGCCCAGGCTTGAGCCCCAGGATCCCCCTCCTCCAATCATGCTGGTTTAGAAGTGGTTGGAAGAAGGGCCGTTTATCACCCCTACTGGAAGCAGTGTCGTGAACCGAGTTTTGATCATCGAAGATGAATCCACCCTGAGGGGAAGCATGGCCCGGGGTCTGGAGAAGTTGGACCATCTCCAGGTCCTGGTCGCGGGCACCCTCGACGAAGGCCTGGCGGAAATCGACTCCAAGGGTGTGGATTTGATCCTCTCCGACTTGGATCTTCCCGGTCGGCCCGGAGTCGAACTCTTCGGTGAGTTGGCCAGGCGCGAACTCCAGATCCCGATCGTCTTTCTCTCGGCCTACCTCGAAGCCTATCGTTCGAGTCTTCCTCCGAATGGAAGCTATGAAGTATATGAGAAACCCGTCCCCCTGAGCGAACTGAGGGAGATCCTGAAGCGCAAACTCGGGACAGAGGAGAAAAGTCAGGAGATGGCACCTTTTGGCATCCTCGACTATCTCCAGCTGGCATGTTTGGGGAGGCACTCCGTCAAGATCACTGCAAAGGATCGCCAGGGGATGGAAGGGAAGATCCTCGTCCAACGCGGAGAAATCTGGCATGCCGAAGACTCCGAGGGAACGGGTCCCGAAGCCTTCAACCGCTTGATCCTGGCCACCGAAGGAGTCGGCTGTTCGGGTTGCAACAACAGCGATGTGCCCGAGCGCAGTATCTTCGACTCCTGGGAGAGCCTCATGATCCGGGCCGCGGCCATGATGGACGAAGGACAGGCCGAACCCGAGGAGCGGGCGCCTTACACGAAAACAAGGCACGACAGCTTCGACATACCTCCGGGGAAAGGGGAAAACGCGGAGAAAGAGGGGGGGGACGCTCCCCCGCGGAGGAGCCAGGAGGAAAAGGACATTCCTTTCGAAGAGCTTGTGGATCTTGGAACCGAGGCTCTGCTCACCAAGGACTATTCGGCCGCCCTTCTTTTCTTCCAAGAGGCCGAAAAAAAGGCCCCGGGAAATGGGCTGGTAAAAGCAAATTTGGAAAGGCTCCAGGCAATGGGGGTCCAGGCATCGGACGCTGAAGGCGACAGGGAGGAATCATGACACAGAGGATTGCAATTCTCGGGGCTAAGGGGGGAGTTGGCGGCACGACCGTGGCCTGGCACCTCGCGAACACCCTGGCCGGACAGGGGCGCAGCGTGCTCCTGGTCGACCTCGACCCCGCTGGATCCCTTGGGATCCATCTGAGGCAGGGGAGAAAACACGCGAGAGAGGAAGCCCGTTTCGAAACAGGCATGGCCGACCTCCTCCTTTACCCCGGGGAAAAAGCGCTCGAGCCCTATCCCTGGAAGGAATCAAGCCTTTCGATCCTACCCAGGGGACCCCTCTCCCCATCGGAATGGACCAGCTACCAGGAAGCACTCGCGGACCCGGAAAGGCTGGGCAAGGCCCTGGATGCTCTCCAGGACCATGCAGCCTTCGACCTGATCCTCCTCGATGCGCCAGGAGGACTCCATCCGGGGGCGGAAGCGGCAATCCGGAACGCGAAGCTCTGCTTCCTCTGCGTTCAGGCCCAGCCTTTGGCAGGAGAAGCTGCCAAGGCGGCTTTGCACTGGATCGACCACATCGAGAAGGAGATGCAAGATTCCGGCCAAGACCCCGCGACCTTTCTCGGCCTCCTTTCCACCATGGTCAAGAGCAAGAGCAGACTCTCCACGACCGTCAGCGAAGAAATCCGGGCCCTGGACCCCGCTGGTCTCGGGATCGAGATCCCCTACGGTGCGATCTACCCCGCTGCGAGCCGGCTGGGACTGAGTCTCCAGGAGATCCCCACCTGCGAAGCGCCTCACAAAGAGGCCTTCGAACGCCTCGCCACCCGCGTCCTCGTCCAGGTCGGCAAGGCTTCTGCCTCGGGGGAGGAAGAAGACTTCGGCCCTGCCCTTTGGGACCGCATCCTGCAGTACTGCCGGGACACGGCGAAGGCGGACGCAGCCTTTGTCATGGACACCCAGGGGCTCGCCATCGCCAGCGCGGGCCCCATCTCGGCCGAGGAAGTCGAGAACGCGGGGACCCGCCTGATGATCTCCTTCGAGCACGCCGGGAGGATCGACCGCGAAGCGGGCGCTGAATCCATCGTCTTCCAATTCGAAAAAAAGACCCTGACCGGCCTCCTTTTCAGGCCCAGCGAGGACCAGTCCTTCACCCTGGGCATCCTCAGCACCGAGGCGTTGAGTCCCCAGCAACGGGACTCCATCGTCCGGGTGGCCGAGGACCTGCTCCAGGGTCACCTCACCTACCCATCCCCAAAGGTCGCGACATAGGCGTTGCTCACCTCGAAGAAGACTCCAAAGAAGACCCGGCTCCCCATCTGATGAAAGCCTCTCGGGCTCGAGGCGAAGGGAGCGGGATGGAGATCCTTCAGGAGCCCGGAACCCCCGGGGGTCCCGTCACTGACATCGAGGTTCTCGCCAAGGGCCTTGGTGTGGGTGGCAAAGAGAACCTTGTTCGGGAGGAGGGCCGGATTTTGGAATTGGAGGAGCGGGCAGGGGGGATAACGGAGGAATCGCTTACATGCGGCGTTTGGGGGGAAGAGGGAGGCTGCGGAGGAGGAAGGCTTCGTATTTTCGGGCACGGGCGAGGGAGCTGACGTCGCCGTGGAGGCCGTGGCCGCCGGTGGGGTCGAGGAAGAGTTCCACCTGGGTCTCCTTGCCTGCCTTGAGGAGTTCGCGGTAGACGCGGACGGTGTCCTGGTAGAGGACGTTGCTGTCCTCCATGCCGTGGACGAGGAGGAGCCGGCCTCGCAGGTTCTTGGCGAGGGGGAGGAGGGAGAAGCGATGGAGATCGGGGACACCCACGCGGGACTTGCCGATGGTGCCGGTGGTGTACCAGGAATTGTAGTTCTCCCATTCGGTGGGGCCCGCCCCCGCGATCCCGACCTGGAAGACCTCGGGAGCGGTGTAGAGGCAGAGCTGGGTCTGAAACCCGCCGAAGCTCCAGCCATGGATCGCGACCTTGTGGGGGTCCACGTTCTGGGTCTTGACGAGGTATCGGACACCATCGACGAGGTCCTCGACCTGGGGCCTCCCCACCCGGCCGTAGTTGGCCTTCTCGAACATGGCCCCGTAGCCCGACATGCCGCGGGGATCGATGGTCACCGCGAGGAAGCCATGGCGCTCAGCCATGTAGCGGGCGAAGAAGTAGCCGAAGCCGTTGAAGTTGCCCTCGCGGACATTCTTCTGGAAGCTGCTGAGGGGTCCCCCGTACACATAGATCAGGAGGGGAAGCTTTTTTGCCTTGGTCTTCGGTGGATCCCAGCCCCTGGGGGCGAAGCCGAGGCCGTGGATCCACTGGCCATGGCGGTTCTTGTAGCGGAAGAGCCGGGGCCGGGCGCGGGTCAGCTCCAGGGTCTTCCGCGGGTGGGAGTGGGTCAGAGTCTTCTGCCGACCGCGGACGAGGTCGATGAGAACCAGCTCCCGGGGCCGGCCCCAGGCGCTGAAATTGGCGAGGACGAAGCGACCCTCAGGACCGAAGGCGGGTCGCTCATAGCTCCCCCGCTCGGGACTCAGGCGCTTTAGCCTGGCCTTGGCGAAATCCAGGCGATAGAGGTCCACCCGCTCGACGCCTTCCCGGTTGCCGCGCAGATAAAGAGAGCGATGTTGGGGGTCCATCCCCTCGGGGAAGAGCTCGAAGCGCCCGTCGGTGACCTGCCGGAGATACTCGTCCCTCGGGTCGAAGACATGGACCTGGCGGTATCCGCTGATTTCGGTCACGAAGGCGAGCCGCCTCCCATCGGCGAGGTAGGAAGGCCGAATCAGGCCGGGAGTGTTGGGACCGCCCGTGTGCAAGAAGGAGAGCAGTAGCCTGGCCTTGTTGGCTTCCTTGGGTTTCTTGGTTTTCTGCGTCCCGCTTCTCGTCTCGTACTGGTAGATCCCTACCTTGGAATCGACCTGGGTGAAGCGGGCGAAGGCCAGGCGCCTGGCATCCAGCGACCATTCCAGCGGGCTCGTCCGGTCCCTCGGCCCTGTCCTCGGCGCCGCAAACAGGATCCTGGGTTTGTGGGATTCGGTCAGGAGACCACCCAGGGGAAACAGGGCCACCCGATCCTCCTCCTTGGGAATGGGGTCGTCGGCCACCCGCCTCGGCACCTCCCGCACCTTGGCGAAGCGCTCCTTGTAGGAGGCGATCTTGACCTTGCGCTCCGGTCCCTTGGGCGCCGTCGCGTGGGTGTAGCGAAAGGCCAGCAACTTGTTGTCGGGCGAGATCTTCAGCTCCCTCAGCCGGTCCCCCTCCTTCAAGCCCAGGGGAAGCTCCGCCCCCCGCAGCGCCCCCTCCCACCAGAGCTCGACCCGGTCTCCCGTGCGCAGCAGGAAACCCTTGCCATTGGGGAAAAAACGAAGATCCCGGACGCCCTCCCTGCGCCGGGTCCAGCGCCGGATCTTGGGTTTGGGGACGCTCAAGTCCCCGAAACTGTAGAGGTCCCCGCGCGAGAGGAAGTAGAGGATGTCCTTCTTGGGGTTCCAGAAGAGGCGGGCGACCCCGGGGTAGCGGGGCGCCTTCTTCGCCTTGCGGTCCGCCTTCCAAAAAGCCCGGAGCAGGGCGGCCCCCTTCAGCCCCTTCTTTTTCAGCGCGGCCCTCTGTTTTTTTCGGAGTGCCAGCAGCTTGCGCGTCTTCTCCTGGAAGTTCCCGAGCAGCTCCGCCGAAGTCAGCCTCCGGACGCGCCCCGAAGGCAGCTCGACCAGGTAGAGGTCATTCCCATGCCGCTTCTCCGCGTAGGGCCGGTAGAGAAAAGCCGCGAAGCGCCCCGAAGGCGAAAAGGCCATCCCACGGGCGCCTGGCCCGAAGAGCCCCCCCTTGGGGAACAGCTCCTCCAGGCGCAGTCCCCCTCCTCCCGCCTGGGAGAAAGAAGGCCCGCAAAGCAAGAGCCCAAGAAGGGCGGTCGAGACAGGGATCCGCATACCTCATTCCCCCGAAAAAGGGGGATTATAGGGATCCCCGGCCTCCTTGCCTACAGTCCCGTGAAGCCCTGCTCCTCGAGGCCCATCCGCTTGCGGACGATCTTTTGTTCGAGCAGGCTCCAAATGGCGGACACGCACATGTAGAGCGCGAGGCCCGAAGCGTAGTTGTAGAGCATGAGCCCGAAGATCAGGGGCATGAAACGCATCATCTGCTGGGTCTGTCTTTGCTGCGGATCGGTGGCCGGCTTTTGGCTGAACGCGCTCCAGACCCAAAACACCATCATCAGGATCGGAAGCAAGTTGAGGTAGTGCGGCACGATCGGGAGGTTGTGGTTTCCGAGGAAGAGGAAACGATCGGGCTGCGATAGATCATTGATCCATCCCACAAAAGGCTGGTGCCGAAGCTCGAAACTCGCCCGTAACATCGTGAAAAGACCGAGGAAGACCGGCATGGTCAACAGCATGGGCAGGCAACCCATGAGGGGAGGGAAGACCTTGTTCTCCTTCTGGAACTTCATCAGCTCCTGGTTCATCTTCTGGGGATTCTTTTTGTGGCGTTCCTTGATCGCATCCATCTGCGGTTTGAGCCGGGTCATCTTTTGCTGGTAGGAGCGCATGGCCTTGGCCTGTTTGAGATTGAGCGGCATCATCGCTCCACGCACGAGGATGGTCAGGATGATGATGGAGACACCCCAGTTCCCGACCACCGCGTGGAAAAGCTTGAGCAGGACGAGGAGGAACTTGCCCACAGACTCGGCTCCGGGAGCGCAAAAGCATCCGGAAGAAAAGTCCAGATCCGCCACGGGCAAAAACTCTCGAAACTGCTCCTCGGAGAAAAGATCCCTGTCCTTGGGTCCCACAAAAACCTGGAATCGGAGTTCCGAGACGGCCTCCTTTTGACCGCTGGGAACAGCGGGAATCTTCTGCTCCATGGTGTAGAAGGTCGCGCAATTGGAGAAAGGCTCGATCTTCCCCTTCTTCTCCAGGGGCAGCTTGACGATCTCGACCGCTTGGATTCCCCGGGTGCTCTCCTCGTCCATCGGCTTCATGATGTTGGCGAAGAAGCGATTGGCCGAGCCGGCGTAGAGGAATTTTTTGCCCGTCTGGGTCCGCCACACATCTTGGAAGTCCCCCCCGTTCGGTTTCCCGTCCGCGGCGGCCTGGGCGATCTGCAGCCGCCCCCCCTCCTCATAGGCCACAAAGACCTTGGGTGGCTGGATGAAGCTCGGCTTTTCGATGTCCGAACTCATCACGCTCGCTCCCCGAAACTTGAAACGGAACCACTCCTCCTCCCGTTTTGGATCCCGGTTTCGGATCCGCAAAACCAGGCCGAACTCCCGGCTCCCCTCCGTCAGGACGAAATCCTTCTCGAAGATGATTCCGTTGGAGAGAGCGAGACGGTAGCGGATGGTTCGTTTGCCATCGCTCCCCTCGCTCGGAACTTTCACGCGCTCCCAATGGAGCTGCTGCATGGCGAGACCGACCTTGCTTTGGGGACGCCTGGGGTTCTTGACCAGAAACTTGCCGAGGAAATCTTCGGCCACAAAGGAATAGAGCCCCTCCTCCTCGGGAGAGATCGCCTGGTAAAGCTCCTTGGTCTTGGCTTTGGCCTCCTCCGGGACCTTGGGGCGCGCGTAGAAATCCGTGAGCTTGAGGCTTCGAATCCCCCCACCCAGCGAATCGAATTGCACCAGGAACCCGGGTCTGCCCACCCGGTCCTCCGGGATCGTGTCGGGGAAAGCCTTGGGCAGGCGTTCCCAGACCTGCTTGGGGGGCTCCAAGACCGTCGGTGCCGTCTTGAGATCCAGAGCTGGGAGTTGGGCCCTGGGTCCCTCTTGAGGCTGGCCCTTCTTCTTGGGGGCCATGAACTGGTTGAAGAGGAGGAAGGCCGTGATTCCGATCAGGACCGGGAAGAGGAATCGAGTAATGCGATTTTCCATGGAACCTATTGAGATACTCCTGGGATGCTCCTGAAAATTAGATCCGGCTAAGGCGCGGCCTCATCGGCCCACGATCAGGCGATCGGCGAGATACTCGGGGAGCGAAGTCTCCCGAATCTTTTGAACGGTGGCCTCGACGTCGTAAGCGACGCGGCGAAAGTGGACCTTGTCTCCATCGAATAACACGTAGGAGGCGCGGGGATCGCCGTCGCGGGGCTGCCCCACCGAACCGATGTTCACGATGATGCGGGTCGGACCCTCGCCCGTTTTGCGACGCTCGTAGGTCCCGCCCAAGCTCTGCGGCGAAAGGAAGCCCCCACCCTCCTCATAGACCCCCGGGACATGCGAATGGCCGACAAAGCAGATCGCCGCCCCCCCCATCTTGGCGAAGCAGCCCTTCATCTTGACATCATCGATGGCGTCGGAGGGGAGCATGTATTCACGAATGGGGTCGCGAGGAGAGCCGTGAACGAGCAACAGTTCCCCCTCCTCGTAGCGTTCGGGCATCTTGTCGAGATAGTTCCAGAGGCGAAAGTTCTCCTCCTTGGGGCGATCGGGGGAGTTCAGAGTGTTCTTGGTCCATTCGATCGCCTGGCGCGCCTTGGGGTTGAAATCTGCCGCGTAAAACATCGCGGCCTGCTCATGGTTGCCCATCAGGCATACCTCGCAGAGATCCATGATGGTCAGGAGGCACTCCCTGGGCTCCGGCCCATATCCAACCACGTCCCCGAGACAGAAGAATCGGTCGGCCCCCTGTTGCTTGGCGTCATCGAGGACTTGGTTGAGAGCGGCCGTATTGCCGTGGATATCGGAGATAAGAGCGATCATGTAGGCTGGAGCCTCTTTGGATTCCGCAGTTTCGAGCGGAGCAGCTTAGATGCTAGGCTCTACGAGGTCAACGAATCCGCAGGGGAGCTTCCAGTGCAGCATAAAGCCTTGGTTATTCTTCTTTTTCTGCCCTTTTTGGGGCGATCTCTGCCCGAACACCCCCTGGAGAAGGGGGGAGGGACCATCGGGAGCCTGGGAGCCGTATCGGAACCCCTCGCGAGCTACAAGTCCTACCTTCTCGCCAAATTCGGGCGGGCCGAGCAGGAAGCCTTCTTTTTCGACCTCTGCCTGGCCCGGGCCTGCCGCGAACGAAACCTCGCTCCCAAGGCCCTCGAAGAAGCCCGGGCCCAGGCCGAAAAGGAGATCGAGAGCCGAGGCGACCGTTTTCCCGCGAAGGTGAGACAGGATCTCCTGACCCGCTTCACCCTCCTCTACCTGCATGGAATCCGCCTGCGGGCCCTGGCGCCCACCCTGCGCAAAGTGACCGAGGAGAAGCTGCGCCGGGTCTTTGACCAGGTCTATGGGGTGGATGGGTTGCGGGTCCGGGTCCGACACATCCTGGTCTCCTTCGTCGGGACGAAGGAGCTGCTACGGAAAAAGCTGGGGAGGGAGCCTGCGGAGAAAGAAGTTTTGGAAGCGGCCAAGAAGCGAATCGACGCCCTCGCCACGAAGCTGCGCCAGGGCGAACCCTTCGCCAAACTCCTCCCCTACTCCGACGATCCCACGACCCGAACCCTGCTGGAGGATTCGCGATTCCGGGACCAGGCGGGGCTCATTCCCGGTTACAACTTCCAGCGCTTCGGGACCGGCTTCGCCGAGGCGGTCCGAGGGCTCCCCGTAAATCGGGTGTCCCCCCCGGTGCGCTCCAGCCATGGCTGGCACCTGATCCAGGTTCTGGAGAAAACCAGGACCCGGTTCGAGGATGTGCGGGACGACTGCGAACGACGCTTTCTCAGCGCTCCCCCCGACGGCTTCGAAGAGCGGGAGATCCAAAAGCGCCTCTTCGCCAAGTACCAGGTGGAACTCCGATGAAGCCCCCCCTGCTCCGCATCCTCACGGGCCCCACCGCCTCGGGAAAGACGAAAATGGCTGTCCTCCTCGCTCAGCGCCACGGATGGGAGATCCTGTCGGCGGATTCCATGAGCATCTACCGCGGCATGGACATCGGAACGGCCAAACCCAGCCCCAGCGAAAGAATGGGTGTCCCCCATCACGGGTTGGACCTGGTAGGGCCGGAGGAGGCTTTCGACACCGCCCGCTATGTCGCCTACGCCGACGGGGTCATCGCTGAGGCCCACGCCCGCGGTCAAGAAATCCTGGTCGTGGGAGGGACACCCTTGTATCTGATGGCCCTGCTCAAAGGCTTCTTCGAGGGGCCGCCGGCGGACCCCGACCTCCGGAAGGAACTGCGGGAGCGGGAGCGCAGCGAGCCCGGATCCCTGCACGCCCGCCTCAGCAAGGTCGACCCCGACGCCGCCCAGCGCATCCACCGCAATGACACGAAACGCCTCGTCCGCGCCCTCGAGGTCTTCGAGAAAACCGGGACACCCATCTCCCGGCTCCAGCGCCAATTCGAAGAGGGGAAGTCCCGCTATCCTTATGTCGGAGCCAGGCTTGTGCTCTCCAGGGAATGCCTGAGGGAACGGGTGCGCGAACGGAGCATGAAGATGTTTGACCAGGGACTGGTGGACGAAGTCCGGAGAATCCGCGAGGGAAAGGGTTTCGGCCCGACCTCCGAGGCGGCCATCGGGTATCGGGAGGTCCTCGCCTTCCTCCGAGGCTCCCTCCCCGCCGAGGAGCTGGTCTACCGCGTCCGCTCCAACACCCACCGCCTCGTTCGTCGCCAGGACACCTGGCTTCGGACCTTCCCCGGCCTGGTGCCGGTCCAAGCGGAAAACTGCCCCGAGGAAACGGTCCTTGAAAGACTCGAATCCATTCTTCTTCCCCAGGAGAGCCAACGATGATGCGCCGTCGCCCCGTCCCCAACCCCCTTCGGAGGGGCAGGGGAAACCCCTTCCAACCCGATCCACTCGACCGGCTCGAAGGGGCCTGCAAGGAGGCCGGCATCGACCTTCCCCGGGAAACCCTCGGCCAGGGCCTCGCCTATCTGGTCCGCATGCTGGAAGAAAACAAAAAGCTCAATCTCAGCGGGATCCGGGACCTGGACAGGGCCCTCATCCTCCACCTCCTCGACAGCCTCTGGATCGCGGGGGCCGTCCGGGAGGCCCCCGCGCGCATCCTCGACATCGGTTCGGGCAACGGCTTCCCCGGAGCCATCGCCGCCTGCATCTGGCCCCAGGCGGAGTGCCTCCTGGTCGAGCGCACCCAAAAGAAAGCCCGCGCCATCCAATCCTGCCTGGGGGACACCCATCTCTCGAATGCAAGGGTCCTCGCCGAGGACGCCGCCGCCCTCCCCGCCCACCACAAGGACCTCAGGGAAAGCTGCGACCTCGTTCTCACCCGGGCCACCGGCCCCATCGCCGCCATGAACCGTCTCGCCGCCCCCCTCCTGAGGCCGGGCGGCTCCATCTTCCACTGGAAATCCGAAACCGTGGACGCAAAGGAGCGCCGGGAGGGTCTCATCTCGGCCAAGAAACTCGGCCTCCATCCCCGCGACGACCTCATCTACCCCCTCGGGGAACGAAAACGCCGCCTCCTCCGCTTCCAGAAATGACCCCCATGCTCAACCTCTTCACAACCCTGGCACTTGCCTTGGTCCCGCCTCCGAGCCGGCAAGAACCGACCCCCAAGCCCCCTCCCCCCAGGCCCAACATCGTCCTCATCTTCCTCGACGACAGCGGCTACGGAGACTACAGCCACAACGGCAACCCCACCATCTCCACCCCCAACATCAGCCGCCTCGCCCACCAGGGCCTCTCCTTCACCCAGTTCTATGTCGCCACCGCCGCCTGCAGCGCCTCCCGCTACTCCCTCCTCACCGGCCGCTACCCCGCCCGCTCCGGCCTCGGCTCCTGGGTCATCGGCCCGAAATCCCCCCGCTATCTCCACCCCAAAGAGTTCACCCTCGCCGAAGGCCTGAAGTCCGCAGGCTACGCCACCGCTCTTTTCGGCAAGTGGCATTTGGGCACACCCAACAAAAAAAATGGAGACACCAAGGACGCCTTCCCTCTCGCCCACGGTTTCGACCAGTGGGTGGGGACCAACGTCAGCCATGACTACGACCAGGCCCAGCTCCTCCGCAGCGACCCCAAGGGAAACACACCCATCCCTGGCTACCGGCTTCTGGCCGATCGCCTGCCCAGCAATCCCAAAGCATCCAAGTCTCTCACCAGCCTCTACACCCGCGAGGCCATCCGTTTCATCAAGGCCAACCGCCACAAACCCTTTTTCGCCTATATCGCCTACAACCAACCCCACCTGGGCCTCTACGTCAGCGACGCCTACCGGGGCCGCTCCCGCCGCGGCCTGCTTGGCGACGTCATGGCCGAGATCGACGACTCCGTCGGCCAAATCCTTCAAACCCTCCGCGATTCGCGACGGGATCGGAACACCCTCGTCATCTTCTCCTCCGACAACGGCCCCTGGGTCCGCTTTCGGAACACCAAGCATCACCCCAAGTACGGCGAGGCTCGCCTCCACGTCGGCTACGCCTATCCATTCCGTGACGGCAAGGGCTCCACCTGGGAGGGGGGCCACCGAGTCCCTGGGATCTTCTACTGGCCCGGCACCATCTCCCCAAGGCGCGAACTCCGCCCGGCAAGTACCCTCGACATCCTCCCCACCCTCTTCCGCCTCTGCGGGGTCCCCCTCCCCAAGGACCTCCACCTCGACGGCCGCGACATCCGGCCCCTGCTCTCCCCCAAACTCGCCCCGGGAACCAGGGTTCCCCCCTTCCACTTCCTCTACTCCTACTCCGACAACCGACCTTCCGCCCTTCGCATGGGCCCTTGGAAACTCCACATCCGCCTCGGTTCCCAACTCCGCACAAACTACGGCTTCAAGGCCAGCCGTTCCCACCCCCTCCTTTTCCAACTGGAAGAAGACCCAGGGGAACGCATCGATCGCGCGGCCGAGCAACCCGCCCTCGTCCAGCGCATGCTCAAAGCCCTGGAGGAAGACGAGCGCATGCTCCGGGCCGAAGGCAGTTTTTGGGATCCGAAAAAGTAATCCGTCCCCTCCGGCCCCATACCCGTTACCCGACATTCCCTTCCCAACTAGGGTGAATCGGTTGTACAATTCTCTGCATCCTCAGACCCCGGATGGATTCATGAACCTCGCCCAGCTTCCACCTCTCTTTCTCCTTCCCCTCCTCTTCACAGCATGCAGTGGGGGCAGCTCGAGCCCTGGAGGCAACCTGAAGCGCCCCGATCTCCCCGGCAATTTCCAGAATCGCTCCACCTATCTCCTGCAACCGGGGATCCAATATCTGCAGGCCTCCGAGCAACCGATCTGGGACTGGACCCAGCACGAACTGAGCGTGGCAAAACCCCTCCCCTCTCGCAACTTCGATGTCGGAACCCTGCTGGTGGGAGACGACGCGGCCCCTTTCAGCGCCCGGATCACCGCCGTCCTCAGCTCCACTCCTCCCCTGCGTTTCAAAGTCGAAGCCCTGGACCTCCACCAAATGCTGTCCACCGGGGACATCGACTTTCGTTTCACTCCCGATTGGAGGAAGGCGAGCCAGGCCCCCGCCCCCTCCGGTGGCTCCCAGATCCTTCCTGACGGAACCATCGCCTTCGACAACTACATCCTCGCCGACCTTTCCATCGACGGAGAAGGAAAGATCGCTCCCGACAACAGCATCCTCCTCAATTCCCCTTACTTTCAGAAGCAACGAAAGCTGGAAAGGATCCAGACCCAACAGATCCGGAACGGGCACATCCGGATTACCCTGACCAAGGGTCTCCTGCGGATCGCCCCCACGGGCGAGTATCGCTTCCAAAAACTCGCCACTCCCTGGGACGCCCGGGCCCAGGTCTCCTTCGCCTTGACCCTCCTCTACCGCTTTCAGATCCAGCTGGATACCAGCGGTCCGATGGAATTGGCCCTCAAGGACGAACTCCTGAAACCACTCCGTGTCTCCATCCCTTTAACCGGACTCAAGGCGCGTTTGGAACTGCGCGTCCCACTGGATCTCGCCTTCAAGAGCAGCTCCAAGACCAAGACCCGTTTTCTCTTCGGGCGGGAGCGCGAGCTGCGGGTGAATCTGGACTTCGACCCCAGCAGGACCGGGGAACCTTTCCGCAAGCAAAGCTCCCTGCTGGCCTTCAGCGAACTCAAAGACATCCAGTGGGACGAAAAGGGCAAGGTATCCGGCGCATGGTCCATTTCCCCCCACTGCCAACTCTCCTTCTTTGAACAGAGAGGTCCCTACCTCGCCTTCGATCTCTTCGCCCGCAACCAGGTAGGCATTCCCTGGGGTCCCGACCCCAACGACCTCGTCATCGGTTTCTCGGGCCGGTCCGGAATCGAGTTGGGGAGCAGTCTGACTCCCCCCTTCCTCGGCATCAAGCAGATGGACAGCCCCCAGCTCTTCGCCGAGATGAAGGGGTTCGACCTTCTCGGCCCCCGGGGGAACCCACCCCCCAACACTCCTCCCCAGGCCCTGGACTTCCAAGCCCTCGTCCCTGGAGGGGGAGGAATCCTCAAGCTCAAGGGACAGGACCTCAACGGGGATCCTCTCCTGTACAAGATTTTGCGCCAGCCGGATGGCGGGATCCTGAGCATCCTGGACAACCACCAAGGGAGCTTGGTCTACACTCCCAAGGACAGCTTCCTCGGTGGAGACAGCTTCCGCTATTCCGTGTTCGATGGCAAACAACAAAGCGAACCCGCCGAAGTTCAGATCATCGTCCAAAAGGGGAGCGCTCCCCAACCCAACTTCTTCTACAGCAGCAAGGCAAGGGAGATCCGGGTCGACGCCACGACGAGCAAGGACGCGGAAACTCCCTCCGACCGACTCCTCGTCCGTTGGGACTGGACCAACGATGGAACCTGGGACACCGAGTGGCTCGATGTCAAAGAGGCCATCCATGTCTATCCGAGCCCAGGCTCCTACGTCGTCAAACTCCAGGTCATGGACAGCGACCGGATGACAAGCTCTCTCACCCAAACCGTCCTCATCGGGACCCAGTTCACCGGCTCCAAAACCATCGTCAACTCCCTGGGAATGACCCTCAGGCTCATCCCCGCCGGGACCTTCTGGATGGGAAGCTTCAGCACCGAACCCGGCCGAGACCCCAAGAACGAGGAGAGGCACAAGGTCACCCTCACCCAACCCTTTTACATCGGTGAAACCGAAGTAACCCAAGCCCAGTGGACCTCCCTCATGGGGACCCAACCCTGGAAAGGAAAGAGGCACAGCAAGGAGGGACCGACCTACCCCGCCTGCTACATCAGTTGGGAGGACGCCGTCGCCTTTTGCGAGGCCTTGTCCAAGAAGGAGGGGGTCCTCTACCGCCTCCCCACCGAAGCGGAATGGGAGCGTGCCTGCCGTGCCGGCACCAACACCATCTACTCCTTTGGGGACGACGACCAGATCCATACCGGCCTCCGGTCCCACGCATGGTTCTTCCGAAACGCCTGGGACCGGCTCGGAGGCTATGGCAACCCCCACATGGTCGCCAAAAAAACCCCCAATCCCTGGGGGCTTTTCGACATCCATGGAAACGTGTCCGAACCCTGTTCGGACTATTTCGGTCCCTACCCCAAAGGTCCCCAGACCGACCCCAAAGGCCCGGCAAAAGGAAAATACAGAGTCTATCGCGGAGGAGACATTCTCTCCCTGGCAAGCGCTTGCAGGTCCGCCAGCCGGGCCCCCTGGTCCTCCAATTACCGCTATTTCCGCTTGGGTCTCCGTGTCGTTCGTGTGGCCCGCTGAAGCGCCCATGCCAGGGAGCCCAGCTCCCCCCCTAAAACCTGGAACGTGGATCGACCATGACTCTCGGGCTCCTTCGAGAGAAGGGTCCGAGAGTTCGGCTGGAGGCTTCCATCGGAAAAAGCATCGATGGGGAAGGGGTTAGCGGAGCCCCCCAATGACGCCTTCTGCGCCATTGGAGAGAACCAGGCCCAAACGATTGGCGCGGGAATCGAGACTGAGGACCTGATTGTAGAAGCGAATGCCGAGGAGGCGCTTGTCGTTGGGGATGGCCTGGTTGAATTGGGCCTTGCCCGAAACGACGGAGAGGGGTGCGGCGTAGAGGTCGAAGGAAACGAGAACGGAACAGCCTGGAGCCCCGGCTCCGGTAAGAGAAAAGGGGAGGGTGAGGCCGAGCCACTTGCTCTTGGAGCTTCCAAACATCAGCCAGGAGCTTCCTGGAAGGTTGGTGGCGCTGACCTTGAGCGCCCCTCCGAGTTCGGGGGTTTGCACCTTGACAAGGCTTGGGATCCCCGCCGTCCCCGAGCAGCCTTTGCCGAATGGTTGGTAGATGGCGAGAACGACCTGGTTCAGGACCGCCTGGATCGCCTTTTGGAGATCGCTGCGGTCCACCCTTGTCCCATAGTTGAAGCTGGTCGACCCGCTGCTTCGGCAACCTCCGTGGGTGTGGATGCCGACCGCGTGGCCGGTGGCCTCATCGATCACGGGAGAACCCGAGTTCCCTCCGGTGGTGTCCACACGGTATCCCAGATAGGTGCTGGCGACCCGCACCAGGGGTCCGAAATGGGTTTGCTGGGTCTGACTGCGGGGCCTGTTCACATAGGAGACACCGTGCCCCGTGATCCGGATGTTTCCCTTGGAGGGGATCTTGCCCAGCTTGAACCAGGAGCCCTGCTTCTCTCCCGGGTAGAGGCCCGTGTTGCTGTTCCGGACCACCCGAAACACCGACCAGTCCCTCCCGACACCGGAGCTGAGGCGAAGAACGGAGCTTGCGACGTAGGCGTACTGGTCCTGAGGGCCTGGCAAGCGGATCCTCCCCGAGGAGGAGGAGAGAGGCACGTTGAAGTGCATCATCTGCCTCGTGTTCCTGGTGCAGTGCCCGGCGGTCAATCCGGCATAGGCCGAAATCAACCAGGTCGTGCATCCTGTCGGATACTGACGGGCGACCCTGGGATCCTTGCTGGGTTTCCGATCGTCCGTCGGCCCGCAAATGGTCGTCGGTCTCCCCGGGGATGGGATGGTCCCGGCTTCGGCGAACCGAACCAGGACCCGGTTTCCGAAGGTCCGGCCCGCGGCGAGGAGATCCAACCGGACCGAAGAGCCATTGAAGAAAGCGGAGAGATAGGCGTAGTCGGAGAGGCTTTTCGCCTGGAAGAACTGGACCGCCCCATCTTCGATCGAGGTGATCCGGAGGATGCTCTCTCCTTCCAGCCTGGTCCGCTTGTCGAACTCGAGGCGAAGCCAGAGGGCTCCAGGAACCTCGATCGTCTGGCTGTAGATCCGTTTAGGAAGAAGCAAGGGATTGGCCCGGACACCGGAATCAAGATGCAGGGGCACTTTTTTGGAAGGATGCTGAACGACTTGCGCCGCGAGAGAAGGAACGAAACAGGCAAAGAGAATCAAAGATCGAAAACAAAAGCTCATCGAGGAATCTCCTGAAAGAAACAAGAAGGGAGTGGGACTCCCTGATTTTGCTCCATTCCAGGAGAAAGAGGAAGCAAAGAGCTGGGAATTGGTAGGGGATGGAGACTCTCCCCATCCGTTTGAAAGATTCAACTGCCCCACCAAATCCTGGAGGTTTTTCCTCTAGTTGGAATTTTCCTTTGCGATGGCGGTCCATTCCTCGTCTTGAGCCGCGGTTCCCTTGAGATTCTGATTTATGTGGAAGACCAAAGCACTTTTTTATTCCACACCCTGAGCTTGTTGGAAGGAGCCGTTGCTGATCTCCTTCAAAACCTCGTTGACCTACTTGGTTCCTTCGACCATCTCGATAGAAGTCTCGTTGACCTGGGTCATGAGTTAGGAGTCTGTCGGACTCAACCTCTCAAGCTCAGCTTTTCTTTCCCCTCCCACCAGCCCGCTCCCTTTCTCCGCCCGGCTCGGAATCCTCCAAGGGCTTTGGCCTCAGGCGCCTTCGGCGAAGTCGCCCAAAGCCCTTGGAGGATTCCGAGTTCTGCCCAAACCTTTCAGGAGCTGCCCCCTCCTCAAACCTTCAATCCTCCATGGGGACCCTCGTGGAAGCCCATCACAAACAACTTCTTCTCCTCCCCCCAAACCTCCCCCTACCTTCCGGGTGGGATCCCCAAAGACGCCATCTCCCCCTTCATCCTCCAGGCCATGGAGTGGATGGA
>DROQ01000136.1 GCA_011321845.1 Planctomycetota bacterium
AAAAATTCCTTCGATTTTTCAAGCCCATGACATCTTCCTTTTTCCTAGCTACAGAGAACCTAGCGGAAATGTAGTAATGGAAGCATTGTCCTATGGTGTTCCCCCAATCGTTGCAGACTACGGAGGACCCGGTTATCTCGTAACAAAGGAATGCGGTTGGAAAATTCCGGTTTGCTCCCGAGATTCCTTTTGCACAACAATTGCTAGAGTCATCGATTCGATCCAGTTAGGAGAACAAGACCTCCAATCCATGGCTATTCGTGCCCTTAGCAGGGCAAACCTGCTTGGGAATTGGCAAAAAAAAGTTGAATGGATACTGGAAAGGTATGATGAAGTTCTCCGGAAGAAAGGAATGGGGTTGGAAACCATTCTCCGTTGAATCGTTTTATTTCATCCATTCTTCTATGGTAAGTGGATAAAGCTTTTCATAGCTTTTTAGATCGCAAGATTACTTCTAATTGGATCTTCTTCTCCACATAAAGAACTGTGGCCCCCTATCGAATTCCTGAAACCCCATCACAAAGCTCCCCTACGATAGCTTCAATTGGTTTTTCGCTAGTTTCAATGACCAGATTCGCCTGACGGTAGAGGGGTTCTCGTTGTTCGAGGAGGTGGACGAGGTCTTGGTAGGCCTTGTCGCGGCCTTGCATGGGGCGGAGGTCGCCTTGGGCTCGGACGCGTTCCCAGTGGTCGATGGGGCGGGCTTTGAGCCAGATGGTTTGGGTTTGGGAGCGGAGGAGGGCGTAGCTGCGGGGGTCGGTGACGAGGCCGCCGCTGACGGCGAGGATGAGGGGCTGGGGTTTGTGGAGGAGGCGGGAGAGGACGCGGCGTTCGAGGATTCGGTAGGCGGCTTCGCCTTGGAGTTCGAAGATTTCGGGGAGGGGCATGCCGGCTTCTTCTTCGACGAGGGTGTCGAGTTCGATGAAGGGGATGCCTAATTCCTGGGAGAGGCGGGTGCCGAGGGTGGTCTTGCCGGCTCCGCGAAGGCCGAGGAGGGCGATGCGGAGGGCTTTGGGAGGGTTGGTCTCCTGGTGGGCGGCGGCGAGAAGGTCTTCGGCGGGGAGGCCTAGGGTTTCGGCGAGGTCCCAGAGACGGATGAGGCTGGGGTTGGCGAGGCCGTTTTCGATGTCGGAGAGGAAGCGGATGGAGAGGCCGGAGCGGGCGCTCAGGTCCTTGCGGGTCCAGCCCCGATCCTCGCGGAGGCTACGGACTTCTTTGCCGAGACGCATGAGGCGACGACCATGCTTGCTCAGGTTCTGGACCATAGAGGAACTATACTGCATCTTTTAAAAAACAAAAAGGCAGTATTTTGCCTTTTGCCTTGAGCTGGAAGGGGAGTATGGGCTAGGGTCCTGGAGCTCAATTCACGGATCCTGGCTAGTGAGGAATGGATGATCGACTTTCAGACGAGACCGGAAGACTATAAGCATTGGCGGCTTTCCTTTGAGGGGGAGCTGGCGCGCTTGGAGATGGCTGTGGCCCAGGACCAACCCTTTGGGGAAGGCTATGAGCTGAAGTTGAACAGCTACGATATCGGCGTTGACATCGAGCTTGCGGACGCGGTGCAGCGCATTCGCTTTGAGCATCCCGAGGTCAAGGTTGTCGTGATCACGAGCGCCTGGGACAAGGTTTTCTGCGCGGGAGCCAACATCCGCATGCTGGGTCTCTCGACCCATCCCTTCAAGGTCAACTTTTGCAAGTTCACCAACGAGACTCGGCTGGCGATCGAGGACAGCAGCCGCTTCTCCGGGATCCGCTGGGTGGCCGCGCTAAACGGGATCTGCGCGGGCGGTGGCTACGAGCTTGCCCTGGCCTGCGACGAAATCTACCTCGTGGATGACAACAACTCGGCGGTCTCGCTGCCGGAGGTGCCGCTGCTGGGAGTGCTCCCGGGGACGGGCGGACTGACGCGCCTGGTCGACAAGCGCAAGGTCCGCCGCGACCTGGCCGATGTCTTCTGCACCCTGGTCGAAGGGGTCAAGGGCAAGCGGGCGGTCGAATGGAACCTCATCGACGGCACCTTCCCCAAGAGCAAGTTCCAAGCCAAGGTCGGGGAGCGGGCCCAGGAGCTGGCGCGGAGCCTGCCCGAGCGCGGAACCGGAGCAAGCGCGGGCGGACTGGCCCTGGAGCCGCTGAAGATCGATCGGAAAGACGACGGAATCGTTTACGAGCATGTGCGCGTGGACCTGGACCGCGAGAAGCGGGTCGCCACCCTGACGATCCAAGGTCCCAGCGCAGATCAGCCCAAGACGGGCGATGAGTATCTCGCGAAGGGCTGCGAAGCCTGGGCCATCGCCGCCTGCCGGCAACTCGACGACGCCCTCTGCCGGCTCCGCTTCGATGAACTGGAGATCGGGATCATCAAGCTCCAGACCAGGGGAGACGTCGACGCCCTGCTCGAGGTCGAGCGAAACCTTCTGGCCGACCAGGGGCACTGGCTGAGCCGGGAAATCCTTGCCTACTGGGGACGGACCCTGCGGAGGTTGGACCTGACCGCACGGAGCATCTTCGCCCTGGCCGACCAGGAGAGCTGCATGGCGGGCGTCTTCCTCGAGATGGCCCTCGCCGCCGACCGGATCTACGCCCTCGACAACGAGGAGAAGCCGGTGCGCTTCGCGGTCGGCCCCTGGTCCAATGGCGCACTGCCCATGTCGCACGGGCCGACGCGCCTGCAGGTACGGTTCCTCGCCGACCCACTCAAAGCGGATCGGCTCGCGACGGAGCAGCCCAGCATGACCGCCAGGGAAGCGGACGAGCTGGGACTCACGACCTTCCTCTTCGACGACATCGACTGGGATGACGAGCTGAGGATCGCCATCGAGGAGAGGGCCTCGCTCTCCCCCGACGCTCTGACCGGGATGGAGGCTTCCCTCCGCTTTGCGGGGCCGGAGACCTGCGATTCCAAGATATTCGGCCGGCTCAGCGCCTGGCAAAACTGGATTTTCATTCGTCCGAACGCGACCGGGGAAGAAGGTGCCCTGGTCCGCTACGGCAACCCCGAACCCGCACGATTCGATTGGAGAAGGACATGAGCGAAGTCGATCTCGAAGCAAAGATTCCGAACAACGTCGGCCTGCGCGACAACAAGCGCCTGATGAAGGCCCTCGAAACCTGGCAGCCGGCCTTCCTCGACTGGTGGAAGGACATGGGGCCCAGCGATTTCAACGAAGACCAGATCTACCTGCGGACGGCGGTCGGGGTCGGCAAGGGCGGTTGGGCGCACTTCGACTACGTCAAGATGCCGGAGTACCGCTGGGGGATCTTCCTCGCGGAGGGGCCGGAAGACCGCAAGATCCACTTCGGCGACCATCTCGGCGAGAACGCCTGGAAAGAGGTCCCCGGCGAAATGCGCAACCGTCTGCGCCGCCTGATCGTGACCCAGGGCGACACAGAGCCCGCTTCGGTCGAACAGCAACGCCTTCTCGGCAAGACCGCCCCCTCTCTCTACGACCTGCGCAACCTCTTCCAGGTCAATGTCGAAGAAGGCCGCCACCTCTGGGCCATGGTCTACCTGCTGCACACCTACTTCGGCAAGGACGGTCGTGAGGAGGCCGAGGCCCTGCTCCAGCGTCACTCGGGGGACGAGGACAATCCGCGCATCCTGGAAGCCTTCAACAACCCCATCGAGACCTGGGTGGACTTCTTCTGCTTCACCACCTTTACCGATCGTGACGGCAAGTATCAGCTCGCCGCCCTGGCCGAGAGCGCCTTCGACCCCCTGGCCCGTTCGACGCAGTTCATGCTGACGGAGGAGGCCTTCCACATGCAGACCGGCGAAAACGGGGTGGGACGCATCCTGCACCGCACGGCGGAGATAGAGAAGGAAGGCAAGGACCCTCGCAAGGAGGGAGCGGTGCCCTTCGACATCATGCAGAAGTACATCAACTTCTGGGCTTCGGCCTCGATGGATCTCTTCGGCGGAGAGGACTCCACCAACGCGGCCGAGAGCTTCGCCATGGGCCTCAAAGGGCGCTACCGCGAGGGAGACGGGATCTACAGCGACCCCCGCGCCCTCGAACAAAGCTACAAGGCGGAGATCCCCACTCCCGAGGGCAAGCTCGAGGAAAAAGAGATCCCCCTGCGCCGCGCGATGAACGCCCTCCTCCTCGACTCCTATGTCCAGGACTGCAAGCGCATCACGATGCGCTGGAACCGCGACCTCGAGAAGCTCGGAACCGATTTCCGCGTCGTCTTCCCCAGCAAGCGCTTCAACCGCAAACAGGGGATCTATGCGGGACACTTCTATGACCCGGAGGGCAACCCGGTCACCGAGGAAGAGTGGAAGGCCAAGCAGGGCGACTGGCTCCCCACCGACGCGGACCGGGCCTACGTCAAGTCCCTGATGCACCCTGTCTACGAGAAGGGCAAGATCGCCAACTGGATCTCCCCTCCCCCCACCGGGGTCAACGGCCAGCCCTTCGACTTCGAATACGTCAAGTTCCATTGAGAGAGGGAAGCGCGTTCATGACTTCTAGACTCGTCTACGTCTGCGAGGGCGGAGACTGCACGGAGAAGGGCTCGGTGGAGCTTTTCGAGCAGCTCCGCAACCTTCTCCACGAATGGGACCCCAAAGAAGAGAAGATCCGGGTGCGCAAGTACCCCTGCTTCGGTGGCTGCGAGCACGGGATCAACATCACGATCTGGCCGGACAAAATCTTCTACAGCCACGTCAAACCCGAAGACCTCGAAGACATCGCCGCCCACATCAAGGGCGGCGAACCGGTCCAGCGCCTGATGGGCGTGGTCAAACCAGACGTGGAGGAATTCATCTGGCAGATGCTGGACTGCCCGTATTGAGCGACGGCCTTGGCCTTGAATAGAGCTAGGGGAAATGGGCTTGGGGGTGTTGAGAATCCCCGGTAAGTTGAGGCGATGGAGCAAATGACATTACTTCTCACCCGTTCCCCCGAGGAGGGGCGGCAGGATCTCGAGGCTTATCAGGCGGAAGGGGGATTCGAAGCGCTGCGGCGGATCCTTGGGGAGGGGCGGCCGCCCGAGGCGCTGATCGAGGAGCTGAACCTCGGGAAGCTGCGCGGGCGCGGGGGGGCGGGTTTTCCCGTGGGGCGCAAGTGGGGAATCGCGGCGGCGATTGAGAACGAGCACAAGTTCGTGATCGCCAATGGCGGGGAGCATGAGCCGGGGAGCAAGAAGGACCACCTCCTGCTGGAGAAGTATCCGCACAAGGTGCTCGAAGGGCTGCTTTTGGCGGCTTACGCGACGGGTGCGAGGAAGGGCTTCGTCTACATCATCGACGAGATGGAAGAGGCGCGGATCTCAGTGGAGCGGGCTTTGGAGGAACTCTCGGGAGCGGGCTTGCTCGGGGAAGGGATCCTCGGGACGGAGTTTTCGCTGGAGCTGCACCTCCATCTGGCGCCCCCGACCTATGTGGCAGGCGAGGAGACAGCGGTCATCGACTCGATCGAGGGAGGGCCGGCGAAACCCCGGGGGAAACCCCCCTATCCGAGCGAGGCGGGGCTCTATGGCAAACCCACGACGATCAACAACGTGGAGTCGCTGGCGCAGGCGGCCGTTCTGCTACGCATGGGAGGATCGGAATACGCCAAGACCGGGACGGAGGAGAGCAAGGGGACGATGCTGCTCACCCTCGGAGGAAGAGCCAGGAATCCGGGCGTCTACGAGGTCCCCTTCGGCACGACCTATCGCCAGCTCATCGAAGAGCTGGGCGGAGGAACCCGCAGTGGAAAGGCCATCCGTGCGCTCCAGCCAGCCATGTCCAGCGCCTTCCTCGGGCCGGAGGGACTCGATCTCGAAATCTCCTTCGAAGCCCTCACCCGGGCCGGCAGCTCCCTGGGCTGCGGGGGAATCTCCTGGATCGAAGAAGGTCAGGACCCCCTTCCCCGCCTGATGACCATCGCCAAATTTTTCGCCGACTCGCAGTGCGGACAGTGTCCTCCCTGCAACATGATCACCAGCAACTTCCTGCATGTCATGCAGGGAGTAAAAGCGGGGAAGCCCGGCGATTTCGCCGGGGCGATCTCCAAGATCGCCGCCTTCGCCGCGGGCAAGGGCCGCTGCGGACTCCCCTCCATGGACGCAGCCCCTCTCGCCTCGGGCATCCGACTCTTCGAGGAAGAGCTGAAAACCAGGCTGGGATCCTAAGCTGCAGACTCCGGCTCTGAAGGGATCCCTCCATGGGAGGGAGCTTTCCCAAACAGTGGAGTAAAGCCCTATAGGAAGGGAGCTTAGGAGCTTGCAAATTCCCAGGAAATCCTTTTTTTCCGGCCTCTTGTGGGGGAGGCTCCGTATAGAATTCCTCAGTCCCCAGCTCGGAGGATACAGGATGCACGCGTCCTACCGGCTGGGTCCCTGATGGGCCTCAGGTACATGCCTTGGCGTCGAACTTCCCCCCCCGCAGGACCTTTCCCCTGGATGACATTGCCGCAATGATCCCTCTCAGACACCTTTCCACGATTCTCCTGGTCCTCTCCCTGTCCCTCTTCTCTTGCGGTTCGGGAGTGGACCCCGACCTTACGAGCAACAAGGTCTCCGGTCCCGGCCAGGGCTCGGGCCAAGGATCGGGCAGCGGAGGCAAGAGCGGCCCAAGCAACGGCAGCACCTCGATCAAAGCCAACCCCATCGTCACCCCAGGGCCACGCCCTTTCGGCCTTCAAAGACGCACCGTGGTAAGCGGCCTCACCTTTCCCCTCGACCGCGGAACCGCCGGCCAGATCAAACTCGTCACCGCCTTCCCCAAACTCAAGTTCAGCCAACCCCTCTTTTTGACCTATGCCCCCGACGGCAGCGATAGGATCTTCGTCGTGCAAAAGGGAGGCAAGATCCTCGTCTTCCCCAACAATCCCCAGGCGAGTACTTCCAAGGTCTTTTTGGACCTCTCGAAAAAGATCTTCCCTTATGGGGAACGAGGCCTGCTCGGAATGGCCTTCCAGCCGGACTACGTCAAGAGCGGTGTTTTCTACGTCTACTATTCCACCCCTGGGACCCACTACTCCATCGTCGCAAGGTACAAGGTATCTTCGAACGACCCGAACAAAGCCGACCCCAACAGCGAGCAGATCATTTTTCGTCTTCGCCAGCCCTATGGAAACCACAACGGAGGCATGATCGCCTTCGGACCGGACCAGATGCTCTACATCGGTCTGGGGGACGGGGGCTCGGGTGGCGACCCCCAGGATAACGGACAAAACCTCGCGACCCTTTTGGGCGCGATTTTGCGCATCGATCCGAAAAACAGCAGCACCTACAGCATCCCCAAGGACAACCCCTTTGCGGGAAACAACAAGGGTTGGAAGCAGGAGATCTGGGCCTATGGACTCCGAAATCCCTGGCGCTTTTCCTTCGACCGCAAGACCGGGGACCTTTGGGCCGGAGATGTCGGTCAGAATGCGGTCGAAGAGATCGATCTCGTTACAAAGGGCGGCAATTATGGCTGGAGGCTCATGGAGGGAAACCGCCGCTTTGGCTCCTCTCGCCACAAGGCTCCCACCCCCCCCATTCCTCCTGTGATCGATATCCTGCAGAGCACAGGGTTGGCTCGATCCATCACCGGCGGCTATGTCTACCGTGGAACCAGGATCCAGAAGCTCCAGGGCAAATACCTCTATGGGGATTATGTGACGGGAAACATCTGGGTCCTGTCCTATGACAAGACCAACAAAAAGGTCCTCTCCAACACCAAGGCCGCCCGCCTCTCCTCACTCGCTAGTTTTGGAGAAGACCAGAACGGAGAGTTGTACGCCATCTCCTTGAACGGCACCATCATGCGCATCGAAGACGGGGGAAACGGAAACACGAGCAAGATCCCCAAGAAACTCTCCCAGACCGGTGTCTTCAAGAATCTCCGGACTCTGACCCCAACCCCGGGTCTCATCGAATACCGTGTCAACACCATCCTCTGGTCGGATGGGACCAAAAAACGTCGCTGGATCGCCCTTCCCGGTACGAGCAAAATCGGCTTCGACCTGAAGAACCCCAACCAGCCCTGGACCTTCCCTGTGGGAACCGTTTTGATCAAACACATCGAAGCAGACACCGGAGGTCCGACCCCCACCCGCCTCGAGACCCGCGTACTGATTCATGAAAAGCAGGGTTGGGCGGGTTACACCTACCGTTGGAACGCGGCACAAACCGACGCCGATTTCCTGCCCAATGGAGGAAGTACAACCATCCGGGTGCGGGACCCCAAGGCTCCGGGGGGGTTCCGCACCCAGACCTGGGATTTCCCCAACATGAGCCAGTGCATGCAGTGCCACACCGGCGCCGCGGGCTGGGCGCTAGGGCCCAAAACCGCCCAACTCAATCGGGACTTCCCCTATCCAAACGCGACCGACAACGAACTGCGTTCCTGGAACCATATCGGTCTCTTCGACAAGGACATCGGGCACCCGCAGACCCTTTCTCGCATGGCTCCCCTGGCCAGCCCTTGGGACTCCCTCGAGAAACGAGCCCGTTCCTACCTCGACGCCAACTGCTCCTATTGTCATCAGCCTGGCGCCCCCGCCCCCGGGGCAATGGACATGCGCTTCGACACCCCTCTTTCCAAGATGAACCTTGTAGGAGTGGCCCCCACGACCAACAACCTCGGTCTCCCCACGGCAAAACGGATCACCAAGGGCAAGAAGGAACTCAGCGTCCTCTGGCTCCGGATGCGCCGACTGGACAAGTACCGCATGCCTCCCCTCGGAAGCCATGTCGTGGACTCCCAAGCCGCCGATCTCATTGGCAAGTGGATCGACAGTTTGAAATAGATCGGGACCCGACCAGGAGAAACGTTCAGGTCTTTTCGTACTTGGGTTGATAGAGCATGAGGCTCAGCCCTCCCGGGGCTTTGAAAAAAGCTACCAGGCCGAAGCCCTGGTCCTGGATCTCTCCCTCGAACTCGACCCCCTTGTCCTTGAGTTCCCGGACCGTGGCGTCAAGATCCTCGCAGTAGAACGAAAACTCATGGGTCCCGGAAGGCTCGCCTCCTTCCCCTGTCTCCGATGCAGGATGAACACCCAGCTCCCCCTCAGGAGGCCGAAAAATGAGCCAGCCACCCCCTGCGTCAAAGAAGGGGAGTTCGAGGACATCCCTGAAAAAAGC
>DROQ01000137.1 GCA_011321845.1 Planctomycetota bacterium
CCGCCACTTCCGAAGGGGTTCTCCCTCCTTCGCTCGCTTCGGAATCCTCCCTGGATTGGGCTGACAACGCCGAAAGCGCCTGAGGCCAAAGCCCTTGCTGGATTTCGAAACGCCCCGAGAACAGGGAGAAACCCGGCGAGTTTTGGCAGTGGCGGGAAAGGCCGGCTGGCCAGGCCCGAGTGCCTGCTAACCGACGAAGACCGCGCTGGCATAGCCCACGAAATTGCGGGCAGGGCCGAGGGGGCGACCGAAGCCACCGGCGGCGCTCTCGACCAGGTAGGAGTTGGTGTGCTCCAGGACGCGGGCTTCCTTGGCGCCAAGAACCTTGGCCGCCTCTGTCGCGGCAGCGACCGCACCGGGTCCGCAAGCGCTCTGGGATTGCACCGCCTCCTTCAACAGCCCGCGCGCATCGAGCAGGGCAAGGTCCCTCAGGAAGCGGTCATCGTTTTTCTCGGCCCACTCCAGGGCCTTTTCCCCCGACCCCGCTGGCGCGAAGCCGTAAAAATCCGGCCCGTAATGGGTCAGGTCGGAGGAGGCGATCAGATAGCTCGTCTTGCTGTCCTTTTGTAGGAGCCGGCCCAGAGCTTCCCCGAAGCGAAGCGCTTCGAGGCTGGGTGGAACCGCGACAGGAACCATGGGAACCCCGGGAAAAACCTGGGACAACAGAGGCACCTGAACCTCGATGCTATGTTCTCCCTCGTGGGCTCTGGGATGCACCTCCGCACCCGCCTCCTCGACGAGAGCCCTCTCGAATACCCGGTCGACAGGAACATTCCCCAGGGGGGTTTGCCAGGCGTCCCAGTCTCCCACCGAAGGCCCCTTCACCCCGGGTACGTGGACGGCTCCCAGAATCACGATGCGATCCACCGTCCCCTTTTTCGCCAGCGTTTTGAAGAGTCGGAGAGAGACCTTGCCCGAAAACACCCAACCGGCATGCGGGACCACCCCGCCAAAGAGCCTCCCTTGCAGCTCAGGGATCGGTCCCAAGTCCTGGCCGACAAAAGCCCGGCATTCGCTCGGGTCCGCTGGATAAAACCTCCCTGCCTGGTAGGCAGGCCGAATCCTCGTCATTGGTTCCTCCTTTCCCCCGGGCTCTTCAAGACATCGTCCTCCTGAGGAGGTGGAATCTGCCTCCCCTCGCTTTTGTCCTTTTCTCCTGAGGGCCAGGTGCCCTCGAAGACGGTCAAGAACCAAGCCGATCCTTATGACTCATCCCAGGGGGTGAAACGGGAACCTATAGGCCGGAAGCTCCCATGGGACCACCCTCCTCCATGTCCCCCCTGCTGGTCCCCGGGGAATGGGGAGGAGTCCCTTCCAGAGGAGTCTCCGGGATCCCCTTCTCCACCATTTCCCGCATTTTGCGGCCGACCTTGAACTTGACCACCCGCTTGGGGGGAACCTGGACCTTCTCCAAGGTCCTGGGGTTCTGCGCCTGCCGGGCCGCCCGCTCCTTGACCTCGAAAACCCCGAACTCCCGAAACTCCAAGCGGTTGCCCTTGGCCAGCTCTTCGGTGATCTTGTCGAGGAAGGATTGCACAACGTCCTTGACCAACACCTTGGTCACCCGGACCCTGCTCGCCCGGCTTTCGTCGCCCAACAGACTTCCACCCTCCTTGGCGAGGGCTTCGGAGATATAGTTCACGAGGTCTTTTTTCGTAATCGTTTGCATTGGCTTCTCCCAAGAGGACCCCGGAGGATGGGGCCAAACCCGGATGCTTCGAGATCTTGAATCTCCGGGACAAAGGACCAGGTCGGGTCTTTCCGCAGGGAGCGTCCTCCCTGTCACCACCGCTATAAGTTAATGGAACATAAGAGATTATCAATCCCCTTAGCTGGGAAGCTTCGGCGAATCCGTGGGTCGGGGACCTCCTGGGTGGAACGGGTCGAGGGGCCGGGGTTGCCCTGTTTTCTCAAAACCTACCTCTACCCTTGGCCCAAAGGTCCGTTCCGAGGGATCTTTCGGAACACCCTTTTCGCTCCCTCCCGGGTGGCGCGGGAGTGGCGGGCCCTGAAACACCTGGCCGCCCACGGGGTCCAGCCCGACTTGGCCCTCTGGCGAGAAGAGCGCCGTTGCCTCGGATTCTTGCTCCAAGCAAGGCTTCTCAGCCTTGATTTCGGGGGACCCGACCTCGCCGCCCCCGAGGGGATCCAGCTGCTCCAAACTCATGGCACCAAAGGTCTTCAGGCTCTCGCAGCCTTTGTAGACGCCCTCCACGACAGCGGGCTTCGGGATCCCGATTTTCGGCTTCGGAATTTCCTGGTGCGCGAGCGCGGAGGAAGGTTGCAGTTCGCCAAGATCGACTCGAGCAGCTCCTGGTTGGTGCGCCCAGGATCCTCCCGAGACCGGGCGCGGAAGCGGGACCGAGACATGCTCAGGGCGGAGCTTGCCGAGGTGGGGCTGGAGTTGGGCGAGGGAACGGGGCCGGGGGCGCGCTGAGCCCTACTTCTTCTTCTCGAGCAGGTTCTGGTAGAGGAGAAGCTCCCGGGAACCCGGGAAGCGGCGGAGGGCGCGCCGGACCAGATCCAGGGCCTGCTTCCGGCGCCCGAGACGCACCAGGGTCAGGACCTCAGCCTGCCAGACCACCTGGGCGCCGGGATGTCGGCTTCGGAAACCCTCCAGGAGTCGGAGGCCCTCCAGGTCTTTGTTCTCCATGCGCAGGAGGTCGGCCCAGTTGACAAGGGCGGGGGCGAATCCGGGGTCCAAGGCGAGGCTCTTGCGGCAGCTGGCCCGGGCCTGGGCCAGCTCTCCCCTGCGTTGCTCCAGGATGGCCCGTTGCAGCCAGGCCCCGGGGCGGTCGGCGTTGGCGGCGAGGGAGGCTCGGTACTCGGCAAAGGCCCGCTCCCAGGCTTTCCCCTCTCCGCGTGCCAGCACCCGCGCGGCCTCGACGCGGACCGAGCGGAGGGGGTCGTCCAGGAGGCGAGGGGCGAGGCGCGGGGCAAGGGGCCCGAGAGCCCCGAGAGCTGCCCGCCGAACCAGAGGATGGGTGTCCCCCATCGCCTCCGAGGCGAGGGAGAGGGCCCGGGCCTTGGCCTCGGGGGCCAGGGGGAGGCGGGGGAGTTCCAGGAGGGCGGTGGCGCGGACGATCGGAGCCTGCTGAGGATCCTGGATCAGTCGGGCGAGCCCGGCGGCGGCGCCGGGTTCGCCCCTCCGGGCGGCGGCGAGGATGGGGCCGTAGGGGAGACGCGGGCCGCCCCGGGCGACGCGGCCGCGGGGATGGGCCTTGGACAGGGCTTCCGCGGCCCAGGCCTCCCCTCGCTCCTTGTGGCAACCCATACAGACCGAAGGGCTGTGCGAAGCCTCGGCCAGGTCCGGGCGGGGAACCCTCAAGCCGTGATCCCTGCGGGGGTCGATCCCCATGTAGGTCCGCGCGGGCATGTGGCAGGTCACACAGCGCGCGGCCTCGCTTCCCTCGGAGTGGAGATGGTGCCCGGTGCGATCAAAGGTCTCCGCCTTGTGGCAGCGCAGGCAGAGAGCGTTTCCGGGAGCTTTGAGTTGCAGGGAGTGCGGATCGTGGCAATCCAGGCAACCCACACCGGCCTGGTGCATCCTGCTCTGGACAAAGGAACCATAGACGAAGACCTCGTCCTGGATCCCTCCGTCAGGCCGGTAGAGTGGCTCCTCGAGAAGCCGGGGGACATATTCGTCCAAAAAGAGGCTCCCCGGAGCGGCCCCATCCCGCAGGGGCAGCCTTCGGGCATGGCAAGACCCGCAGAGGTCCAGCGAGGAAACGGCCTTGGTCGAGGGCACCTTCGGATGACAGGCAGCGCAGCGCACCCCCCCTTCGTCCCAGCGCGAGGTGTAGCGCATCTTCTCCGGGTCGAAGCCCTTGCGATAACCCGTCACATGGCACTCGAGACACATCCCGTTGGCCGTGAAGAAACGCCCTTTCCAATGCAAGGGATCCTCCGGCTTGCGAGCCTCGCTCAAGGCGAACCAACGCTGGCCCCCCTCGGCCTTCGGCCTCGCGTCCCAGGCGATGGGAGGCACTTGGAAACGCCCCCTCGAAAACCGGAGCAGGTACTGCTGAAGGGGATCGTGGCCGAGGCTGTGGACCACTTCGTACCGCTCCCACTTCCCTTTCCCATCCTCCACCTCGATCCAGGGGATCCCCGACTTGGAACGCCCCAGGCGGTAGCCCCGCCCTCCAAGGCGCAGCTCTCCCACAGAGAAGTCCCCCAGGATCCCCCCACCCCTGGGATCCCCCAGCGCCCTGGCGTGCGGAGAGCGGCTCCAGGCCTGGACCAGATCGGCGTGGCAGGAGGAACAGCCCGGCTCCAGCTTTCTCGCAGAGGCTTCGGGGCAGGAAGAAGCCTGTTCCGCTGGATCGCAACCCAGCAACCAAAGGAAGGAGATCAAACAAGGCCAGGAAAACCCCATCAAGGGAAAGGACCTTTTCGAACCCAGCTTGGGAAAGGGGATCACGTCTCCAACCAGAAGGTCACCGGGCCGTCGTTGATGAGGGAGACCTTCATCATGGCCCCAAAACGCCCGCCTTCCACCTGCTCGAGCCCCAAGTCCACGAGCGCTTGCATAAAGGCCTCGTAGAGGGGTTCGGCCTGCTCGGGGGGAGCGGCGGGATCGAAGCTGGGGCGTCTCCCCTTGTTCGTCTGGGCACAGAGAGTGAACTGACTGACCACCAGGGCGGAGAGACCCAGATCCAGGAGGCTGCGGTCCATGGGTTTGCTGCCGTCCTCCGAGGGGAAGCAGCGGTATTGGGCGACCCGCTGGGCAAGACGCCGAGCCTCTTGGAGGGAGTCGGAGGTTTTCACTCCAAGGAACACGAGAAGGCCCCGTCCGATGGCTCCCACGAGCTGGGAATCCACATGGACGGCGGCCCGATCCACTCGCTGCAGAAGGGCGATCACTCCCCTTCCTCCGGCTTGCCTGGTGGACGAAGCTCCAAGATCCCCCTGGGGGGACTGGGAATGGGGATCTTCTTTTCTTTCAGAATCTGCTCGATCTTCTTCAGCCGGGTCGGGACGAAGAGTTTCTGGCTCATGATCCCAAAGGGGTCATCGGAGGGCGGGAGGCTCATGAGGTAGTGGTAGGCCTTCCAGGCGAGAACAGGCTGGGGGTAGGCCTCGTAATAGAGGTTGCCCAGGTTGAGGGCGGCCCGCGTCTCCCCGGGGTTGAGAGTGAGAATGCGCAGGTAGATTTCGGCGGCCTTGTGGTAATCCTTCTTCCGCCACCAAGCCGCCCCGAGGTGCATGAGAGCCTCGACGTCTTTGGGATCGGCCTCGAGGAGATCCTTGAGTTCGCGGATCGCAGCGTCCCCGTCGTTCAACTCATGGACGAGGAGGCGGACCAGGTTCTTGCGGACATTGCGGTCCAGGGGGCGGAGGGCGAGATAGGTCTCCAGGTGTTTGCGGGGAAGGCGCACACTCCCCCGCTCCAGTGAGATGCGGGCGAGCAGGAGCCAGGACTCCGCCAGAGTCGGAGAGAGGGCCACGGAAGCCTTGAGTAGATTGGACGCCTGACGAGTCTCCCCCTTGCGCCAAAGCTCCTCCCCTTCGAGAACCATGGCGAAATAATGCTTGGGGTTGGCCTTGAGGGCTTTGTGGATCAGACTCGCCCGCTCGTCCCTGTCCTGACTGAACAGGGCTCGGGCAAAGTACAGATTACCAAGAACAAGAGGATCCTTGGATTCCAATCCCTGGTAGAGGGCCTTCCATTGTTTTCGCGCTCGATCCTCTTGCTCGCGCGGGTTTTGGATCCGGGCGGGATCCGGCACCAAGGCGAGCCGGTGGATTGCTCGCGCGGCCATGAGTGGAATGCGGGCATTCCCGGGGTTTCTCGGAGCGAGGTCCTGGAGGCGCGCGAGGACATTCTCCGCCCTGCCGGCCATGAAATCCTCCTCGGCAAGACGGAGACTCTCCTGGTCGCTGAGCCGGGCGCAGCTCTCGAGGACCCGGGTCAACTCGCTCGAAGGGCCCTCGGGGATCCCACATCCCCCCAACCCTCCCAGGCAAAGGACAAGGAGCGCCGACCGCCCAAACCGGATCCTTCTCCCTCTCCCCATCATTTCCGAATCAGCTGAACCCTTCCGTCCTGGATCAGAAGGCCCCCCAGACCATCCTGTGTTCTTCCCCCCGCCATGGAGTAAGCGACGTTTCCCTCGGCCTTGAGGCGAAAGATGGGGTCTCCCCCTCCCTTCACGTGGAACAAGGCGGTCTGGAGGATGATGAGCGTCACCTTGCCCACCTGGAACTTGAGGGGAATGTTCGTCCCACCGCGCAGATTCAAAAAGCGGTACTCCGCATCGAGGCTCCCCCGCTTCTTCAAGCGTTTGATCTGGTGGTAGTCACTCCCGGCCGGATGGGTGACCTGGTCCCAGAGAGAGGCGCTCAAGGTGACTTCGAGGCGGTCCGCGAGAATGGCGTCCTTGTTCTTCATGGGCGCGAACTGCCGACCCAGCCTCTCCAAGTAGGCCTTGGTCACGAAGTGCTTGGGAGGTTCCTCGGCATTGGGATCCTTTTCGGGACCTCCATCCCCTTGGGTCACGCAACCCGCCAGAAGCAGGGCGAGCAGCCAGGCTCCGCGCCCAGGGCCTCGTTTTTTCCGAAAACGCTTCATCCCTCCCCCTTGGTCAATCCAGTGGCCTCGCGAACATCTCCCATGGTCTCCCTCGCAATCGCCCGGGCCTTGGCCGCCCCCTCGGCCAAGACGGCGTTCACGTAAGCGGGATCGGCTTCGAGCCGGGCCGCCCGCTCCCGGATCGGTTCGGTGACCTTGGTGATCCCCTCCCAGAGGATCTTCTTGCAGTCCACGCAACCGATGCCGGCGCTCACGCAGCCCTCGTAGATCTCCTCGCGCTTCTCCTCGGAGGTGAAGAACTGATGGAGGTTCCAGATATTGCAGACCTTGGGATCCCCGGGGTCGCTCCGGCGCAGACGCTGCGGATCCGTCACGGCAGAGCGCAGCTTCTTCATGATGGTGTCGGGGTCCTCGCCGATCCCGATGTAGTTGTCCTTGCTCTTGGACATCTTGGTTTTCCCATCGAGCCCCAAGACCCTTGGAGCCTTGGAAAGAATGACCTGGGGTTCGGGGAAGGTCTCCCCGTAAACGAAATGGAAGCGCCGGATGATCTCCCGGGCCAATTCGAGGTGTTGGACCTGGTCCTCCCCCACCGGGACGTGGGTCGCGCGGTAGAGCGCAATGTCCGCGGTCTGGAGAACAGGATAGGTGTAGAGGCCGGCGTTGACATTGCCCTGGTTCTGCTCGCTCTTGTCCTTGAACTGGGTCATCCTGTTGAGATCTCCGAGCTGCGTCACACAACCCAGAATCCAGGCCAACTCGGCGTGCTCATGAACCTCGGATTGGACGAAGAGGAGGGAGCGCTCCGGGTCGATCCCCGCCGCGAGGAGGGCGATGGTCAGTTTATGGACGTTGCTCCGCAGGGTGGCGGGATCGGGACGAATCGTCAGCGCATGGAGGTCCACCACGCAAAAAACACAATCGTACTCGTCCTGAAGCTCAACCCAGTTGCGCACCGCGCCGAGATAATTCCCCAGGTGGAAGCCGTCCGTAGTCGGTTGAATGCCAGAAAAAATACGCTTCACGAAGAACCTCTTTACGTTTTGGGAACCTTGCCCGCATTTTCCGTAGGGAAAAGGGTAGCGAGGCAAGCACGAGATGGAACGCGGGCCTTCTCGAAAATTCCAAATGGATCCCCGAGACATCCTCGCTATCTTGATTCCTGTTCACCATTTCCGGCGAGCTTTCCCAGCGCCGCTCCTCCAGAGACAAGGGATGAAACACAGCATTTTCCTGCTTCTGCTCGGCTTGCTCTCCTCCTGTGGTGTCTTTCCGGATGAGCTGAACTTTTCCCCTCTCTACCGGCACCGGGTCGCTCCCGATGGTCGATTGGCGGAGTTGGACATCCTCTGGCCCCTGTTCCACTGGGAGCGGCAGGAGGACGGGGCCCATGACCTGCGCCTCCGACCCTTCTGGCGAAGAGTGACCTCGGAAGACCGCAAGAAGATCCGCAGCGAGTTCATCGCGCCGCTGGGGCTGAGTTACGAAGATGAGGAGGAACACTCCCTGCGTTTTATGCCCCTGTTTCAGTACCGGGAGCACCTCCACGAGGGCAAGAAGGGCTCCTACGACCGGGACTGGATGGCCACCCCCCTGATCTGGGGAGGAAGCTCCGCCGAAGGAGAGAATTACTTCGCCTTCATTCCGTTCTACGGAGTCCTCAAGAATTTCCTCACCTACGACAAGATCGGTTTCGCCCTCTTTCCCCTGTATCTCTGGACCGAGAGGGGAGACACCAAGGCCAGCTACTACCTCTGGCCCCTTGTGGGCTGGGGGCATGGAGCGGGGCCGGAAAGACCCCACTGGTGGAGAGTGCTCCCCTTTTACGGGGAGAGCATCTACCCCGGACGCTACGAGCGCTACACCGCCCTCTGGCCCTTCTTCCATTGGGGGAGGGAGAGGCTTCACACGGAGACTCCCGCCTCGAGCTTTTTCTTCTTTCCACTCTTCGGGTACAAATCCAGCGCGGCCTTCTTGTCTTGGACCTTTCTCTGGCCTTTCTTCAAACATGGGCATGCCCGCCAGGCAAGCGAACAAGAAGGAGAGTACCAGTTCTGGGATTTTCCCTGGCCCCTGGTCCGTTACCTCCGAAACAGCTGGGACGGCAAGGATCTGAGCCAGTGGTGGATCCTTCCTCTGATCGCCTCCACGACCACCAAGACCCAACGCAGCCTTCTCCTCCTCTACCCCCTCCTTTGGAAGCGCCACTTCGAAGACAAGAGGAGGACTCGGGACGATTTCTGGTTCATTCCCTTCTTCTGGGACATCTCCGTCCACGCGAAAAAGAAGGATGGAACCAAGGGGAGGCAGATCCGGAGACACACCAGGCTCTACCCTCTCTTCCGGCGTCGGAAGGAGGAAGGACGCAAGGACTGGCAGATCCTGGCTCCCTGGCCCTATGATGGATCCTTCGCAGCCGGGGTGGATCCCGCCTATGATTGGATCTGGACTCTGGCGACGAGGAAGGAGGACCGGCGTGGGAATTCGAGGTTCCGGAGCTTCGCGCATTTGTTTTCCAGCCGTAACTTCGCTGGCCGCAGATACCAGGCTTCGGTACCATTCCTTTTCAACCTCGAGAAGAACGAGGATGGATCGGGAGTCTTTCGACTCTTTCAGTTCATCCCCTTCTCCTGGGGTCCATTGGAGGCTTCCACCCCGAAAGGGGACAAAGCCTTGGGCGGAGCGGAGCGGAGATAGTTTTGGGCGTCATCAATGATGCGGGCAAATTGGTCTTGGGTTCCTGCCAAGGGGCGGGCTACACCCTCACTCTGCTCTATCGCACGGCAAAGGCCCTGCCCCACCTCCCCTTCAAAGTCCGTTTCACCCTGGACCAGATGTTCGCGGCGGGGATCAAGACGATCCCGGTCACCCTGATCGTCGCGGTTTTCGCGGGCATGATCCTCTCCCTCCAGACCGGCCTCGAACTCCAGAAATACGGCCAGCACACCCTGATCGGAAACATCGTGGCCATCTCCATGTGCCGGGAGATGGGCCCCTTTATCACGGCTCTTATCCTCGCGGCCACGGTCGGCTCGGCGATGGCCGCCGAGCTGGGGACCATGAATGTCAGCGAGGAGATCATGGCCCTCGAGGTCATGTCCATCGACCCGGTTCGGTTCCTGGTACTTCCGAGGGTCGTCGCCCTCACCCTCATGTGCCCCATCCTCACCATCCTTACGGACATCGTAGGGATCGCAGGAGGAGGGATCGTGGCCACCACCCAGTTGGGAATCAGCTTTCCTTACTACCTGAACAGCGCGCGCGAATCTCTGACCAGCATGGGGCAGGGCTTACCCAAGGACGTGTACGTAGGCATCTTCAAGGCTTGGATCTTCGGAGTGACGATCTCCATCATCGGCTGCTCCTGTGGCCTTCGGGCTCGAGGGGGAGCGATCGGGGTGGGCAACGCAGTCCGTCAGGCAGTCAAAACGGCCTTCTTGCTGATCATCGTTCTGGGCTACATCGTCACATGGTTCTTCTACCGTCTCCTGGGGAGTTGAGGATGAGCCAGCCCCTGATCGTTCTGGAAAACGTCTACAAGACCTTCGGTTCCAAGAAGATTTTGCAGGGGATCAGCTTTCAGGTCGAAGAGGGCAAGACCTATGTCATCATGGGAGGCTCCGGCACGGGCAAGAGCGTCACCCTCAAGACCATCATCGGAGTCCTCAAACCCGACTCCGGATCCGTTCGGGTCGAGGGGCAGGAGGTCCCGGCCCTGGATCGATACGGCCTCATGCGTCTTCGGAGGGACATGGGCTACCTCTTCCAGGATGGGGCCCTGATCAATTGGATGACGGTTTTCGACAATATCGCCCTTCCCCTGCGAGAAAATTCCAAGCTGACCGAGGCGGAAATCCGAGACAAGGTTATGGATGTCATCCGCCTTGTGGAACTGGAACACGCTGTGGACCTCCTCCCCGACAGCATTTCGGGGGGGATGATCAAGCGGGCCGGACTTGCCCGGGCCTTGATCAACGATCCCAAGATCATCCTCTACGATGAGCCCAACGCGGGCTTGGACCCCATCATGAGCGACACCATCAACCGCCTCATCAAGAGCGTGCAGGACCGGTTCGGGGTCACAAGCATCGTGGTCACCCACAAGAGGGCCTGCGCCTTCACGGTGGGAGACATCATCGCGGTCTTCGACCAGGGCAAGATCCTGGCCGAAGGAACCCCCGGTGAAATGCGTAATTCCGAGATTCCCCTGGTCCGCCGCTTCCTCGGAGGAGTGGTGGATTAACCCGAAGCATCGGGAGAACAAACATGGTTAAGATCAAACAAGACACTGTCCTGGGCCTGGTCTTCTTTGGAGGCTTGATCCTGCTGCTCTACGGAACGGCGGTCCTCTCCAACTTCTCCCTCAAGCCCAAACAGGTCGTGGAGGTCTACTTCCCCGACGCCCGGGGCCTCAAGGTGGGCGACCAGGTCTTCGTCCTGGGGACTCCCTACGGGATCGTCTCGGACGTGCGCTTCGAGCCCAGCAACATCGTCAACCGCATTAAGGTCAAGATCCAGCTCAACAAGGAGCTGACCCTTCGAGTGGACTACCGGATCGTGATCACGGCGGCCTCCCTCCTCGGAGGAAAAATCATCCAGATCGAACCGGGCAAGTCGGAAAAGATCTTTCAGCTCGGGAGCGCCCTCATCGTTGGGGAGGCCCCGGCCTCCCCTCTCGAAGCCCTGGGGGAATGGTTCTCCAAGGGCTCGACCAAGGAGAGCCTGACGGCCATCCTGGAGGGGCTCGCCCAGATCGTCAACGAGGTCCGTTCGGGGAACGGGACGCTGGGGAAGCTGCTCAAGGACAGCGCCCTCTATGACAACGCTAAAGCCTTTGTCGAGGGGCTCAACAAGGCCATCGCCGACGCCCGGGCCGGCAAGGGGTCGCTGGGCAAGTTCATCGTGGACCCCAAGCTCTACGACGACGCCCAGGGCTTCTTCGCCTCGGCGAAGGAGGCGGTCGACAAGGCCCAGAAGGGGGATGGCACCATCGCCATGCTGCTCGGAGACAGCGAGTTCAAAAAGAAGGTCAAGAACACGGTCGACAACCTCGAGCGCACGAGCGAAGACCTCCGAAAGGGGGTGGGGCTCGCGGGGAAACTCATCTCCGATCCCGACACCTCCAAGCGCTTCGACAAGATCCTGGGCAATGTGGACGAGGCCACAGCCGCCCTCAACAAGGGAGACGGTCTGGTCGCAGCCCTGCTTCATGACAAACAGATGCGTGACCAGGCCTCCGTCTTCGTGAGCAACCTCAAAAAGATCTCGACCAACCTCGCCGGAAAAGAATCCACTCTGGGACGCCTGATCAATGACGGGGCCTTGGCGGATGACATCGAGCGGATCGTCAAGCAGATCTCCCGCTCCATCGAGGATGTCCGCGAGGCGGCTCCGGTCCAGACCTTCTTCTCCGTCTTCGCCGGGGTTTTCCAGTAGGTCCCGCGGCGAGAGGGTTTAGCCCTGCCTCCTCTCCAGGAAGCGGGCAACGTATTTCCCAAGAAGGTCGGCCTCCAGGTGCACCTGCATCCCGGGGGTGAGGCTCCCCAGGGTCGTCACCTCCATGGTGTGGGGGATCAAGGCGATGCGGGCCTTTCCACCTCCGACTTCGGCAAGGGTCAGGGAGACCCCATCCACGGTGATCGAGCCCTTGGGAACGCAGTAGGGCTCAACCGTCTCGGGTAGCTCCAGCCACAGGTCGCTGCCATCGGGGCGCTTCTCCCATCCCAGGACCTTGCCCAGCCCGTCCACGTGCCCCTGCACAAAATGCCCCCCCATCCGGCTTGTCGGCTGCAAGGCCCGCTCGAGGTTGAGCATCCTCCCAGCCGAGGCCCGGCCGAACCAGGTCAGGGACAGAGTCTCCTTGGTGAGATGGACCTCCCCCTTGCGGCCCGCCCCCTGCCCCCCGGAAAGCCGGGTGATCGTGGTGCAGCATCCGGAGAGGGCCAGGGAGTCTCCGATGGCCAGGTCCCCCTCCAGGGCGCCCAGATCCACCGAGAGATCCATCCCCTCCCCCTGCCTTCGGACAAAGAGGATGCGCCCCACTCCCTCGACAAGACCCGTAAACATCGGCAAATCCTCCCAATAAGAGGGGGGCCAGCCCCCCGAAGCAGTCCCTTTCGTAGCGAATCCCCAGGCAGGACACAAGAACCCACAATCCACCTCTCCCCAATGCTTGACGCAAGCCCCTAAGCTGCGTAACTTAGCTGCCCTTTCTGCCTTGTGGAGCCTCATGCTTTTCTCGGTTCTTACGCTGTTTCCAGACGCCATTCGGGCTTATTTGGACGACAGTATCCTGGGAAAGGCTCAGGCTGCGGGGCATATCCGGTTTCAGCTCGTGGACTTCCGGCATTTCACCGGGGATCGCCACCTCAAGGTGGACGACCGCCCCTTTGGTGGAGGGCCGGGAATGGTGCTCAAACCGGAGCCGATCTTTGATGCGATTGAGGAGGTGGAAGGTCGTTTCGGCCCCCACCACCGAATTCTCTTGAGCCCGAGGGGACGCACCTTCGACCAGGAGAAGGCCGCCGAACTCAGCAGGAAGGAGAAAATCCTGCTCCTCTGCGGGAGATACGAAGGCTTCGACGAGCGAATCCGCCAAGGATTCGAATGGGATGAAATCTCTCTCGGAGACTTCGTCCTCTCTGGAGGAGAGCTTCCCGCCCTGACGATCATCGAGGCCGTCTCCAGGCTGATTCCAGGCGTTCTCGGGAGTGAAGAATCCGCGGTTCAGGACTCCTTCCAGGAAGGAGGAATGGTGGATCATCCCCACTTCACAAGGCCCTTGGAATACCGAGGGATGGAAGTACCAGGGGTTCTCCGATCCGGGAATCACAAGGAGATCGACCGCTGGCGCCTTCGGCAGCGCCAGAGGTTGACCGCAGAAAAGATGGCAGCAAAAGAGCAGGCAAGAAAGAAGAACGAACACTAGTCGGGTCCTTCGCCCCTCGGAGGCGAACCCCATTGAAGAACACGTAATACTGACAAGTCATTCACCGGAGTTGCAGGAGCCGGAAACCAAAAGGGAGAAGAGCGACAGCTCTTCTCCCTCACATAGAAGGAAGCAGAAAAATGGACCTGATCCGCAGGATTGAGTTGGAGCACATGAAGAAGAAGCTCCCCGCGTTTGCCATCGGTGACACCGTCCGGGTCAGCTACAAGATCCGCGAAGGCAAAAAGGAACGTATCCAGGTGTTCCAGGGGACCGTGATCGCCATCAAGGGCGGAGGGACCGGCCAGACCATGAAGGTTCGACGCATCGTCGCCGGCGAAGGCGTCGAGAGGACCTTCCCCCTCCACTCCCCCAAACTCAGCGACGTCGAGGTCGTTCAGCGAGGCCGGGTTCGCAGGGCCAAGCTCTACTATCTCCGGGATCGGGTCGGCAAGGCCACCAGGGTCCGGCAGGAGTTCACCAAGGTCCGGGTGGACCCCAAGCTTCGGGGATCTCTCGACATCGACCCTTCCTTCTCTGTTGATGACAAAAATTCGGAATCCGGCGATTCCGCTGAGTGATGGATGGGAGAGGACGCCCTCTTCCAAAAGAACAGCTCCTGGAGAGATCCCCTCTCCAGGGAGCTAAGCCCTTGATGCCCGGTTGGACTCATGGTTGAGAATCCCCTACGTAGGCTCTTCCTACTCGTTTTCCTCACTGCCCTCGGGGCATGGTTCATAGGTACCCAGGGTTTCCGGCTCGGGCTCGACCTCCAAGGGGGAACCCGGCTGGTCTACCGCGTCAACATCCAGGACGCCAAGGAGCGGGGCCTCGTCCCCAAGGACCTGGACGACGAAAGGATCATGGAAGAGACGATTACCGTCGTCTCCCAAAGAATCGACCCCAACGGGATCCGGGAAGCCAGCATCACCAAGGCGGGGCGGGACCGCATCCTGATCGAACTCCCGGGGATGAGCCAGGAGGAGGCCGAGCAGGTCGAGAACCTGATCACCGACCTGGGTCGTCTCGAAATGCGCATGGTCGCTTACGACGACTACCCGGAGACTCGCTTCGACCTCCCCACCGAGCGCAAGCGCCTGGACAAATGGCTGGACGCCAACAAGAAGCTCATCGAAGACGACCCGCTCGCCATCCGGCGATTCAACCTCAAGCGGGGGACGGCGGAGGGTCCCAAGAGCAAATGGCTCAAGTGGTATCCGATGTACCGGGAGCTCAACCCGGAATGGAAACCGGGTTCCTCGGTCCCCAAGTGGATCTGGGCCCCCCACAGCCTGGCTGAGCGCCACTTCCTCCCGATCAACGTTTACAAGGGAGAGCCCTTCTTCACCGGTGAGGATCTCGACGCCAAGAGCATCGGGCAGACGGTCGACCCCAGAGACAACTCTCCCGCGGTCAGCTACGCCATCGTCCCCGCAAAGGCGGGAATCTACGCGGATTGGTCCGAGCGGAACAAAGGCAAGTGCTCGGCCATCATCCTGAACGGCTATGTGCGCATCGCCCCGGTGTTCCAAGGGCGCATCGACGGGCAGGGGCAGATCAGCGGAGGGTTCAAGGTCAGCGAGGTCCAGAAGCTGGTCCTCACCCTCAAGACCGGCTCCCTCAAGGTGCTCCCCGAACTCCAGAGCAAGGCATCCATCGGAGCGACCCTGGGCGACCTGGCGATCAAACGAGGAGGGATTTCCATCATCGTCTCCTCCATCCTGGTCTTCGCCTTCATGTTGATCTACTACCGGGCGGCAGGTGTGATCGCGGCCATCGGGCTCATCATCAACCTGTCCCTGATCGCAGGGGGGCTTTCCTTCATGAGGGCCACCCTGACCCTCCCCGGTCTCGCGGGAATCGTTCTCACCGTCGGAATGGCGGTGGACGCGAACATCCTGATCTTCGAACGAATCCGCGAAGAGCTCAACATCGGTAAGGACTTGAAGCGGTCCATCGAAGCTGGCTTCGAAAAGGCCATGTCCACCATCCTGGACGCGAACATCACGACCTTTTTGACCGGCATGATCTTATACAACGTAGGGATCGGCCCGATCCGCGGGTTCGCAGTCACCCTGATGCTCGGGATCGTGACCTCGGTCTTCCTCGCCATCTATGGCGGCAAGCTGATGTTCCACTACCTGCTGGCCAAGAAGATGGTGAGCAAGCTGACCATGATGAAGCTGTTCACCAAGCCGGATTTGCACTTGCTTCGCTTCCGCAAGTTCACCTCCGTCCTCAGCATCGCCATGGTGACCGGGATGCTTGCGGTGTTCTTTGCCACACCTCCAAAGGAAAAATTCGGGCTGGACTTTACAGGCGGTGCAGCCATTCGTGTCGCCTTGAAAAACCCCATGAGCCAGAAGGAAATCCTGGATCTGCTGGACAAGGACCCCAAGTTCCACAAGCAATTTCCCAATCCCCAGGTCACAACCATTGGGGACACGACCAAGGATAAGAAAGCGCTCGAGTTCTCCATCAAGCTCAAGCTGACCCCGGAACAACGCAGGGAACTGACCAAGAAACAGGATGAAGCCGCAGCCAAGGGCAAGATCTTCACCCTTCCCTACACCGAGGATCTCCGAAGGATTCTCGGTAGCAAACTGGCTCAGGACCCCTTCTCCGACATCAAGGTCGCGGAGAATCCGGATGGAACAGGGACCATTGTCGAAGTAACCCTCAACGCCTCGCAGCCGATTTCCAAGGAAGCCGTGGCCAAAGCCCTCTCCCGGTATTCGGTCAACCAGATCGTCGTGGTGGACCACAAAACAGGGAAAGTCCTCAAAGAGGCAAAGGAAGGGCGTTCCCTCAAACTCGACCTGGACATGGAAGCCGGGGTCTCCAAGGCCCTCATCCCCTTCCGTATTCGAGACGCCATCAAGAACCTGACGGACGTCCAAGGCAAACCCCTCCACCTCTCCTCCCCCTTCCCGGAAGAGTCCTTGATCGGTTCCAGGGCAGTGGGCGAGCTGAGGGACGCGGCCATCGGCGCAATCCTCCTCTCCCTCCTCGTCATCATTCTTTACATCCGGGTCCGGTTCCATGAATTCAAATATGGGATCGCCGCTTCCGTCGCCCTGGTCCATGACGTCTCGATCACCTTGGGCGTCCTGGTCCTCTTCCATTCGCTGGGCTTGATCCATGCAGAGCTGGATCTCCCCATCATCGCGGCCTTCTTGACCATCATCGGATACTCCCTGAACGACACCATCGTCGTCTTCGACCGCATCCGCGAGAACCTGGATCTCAAGAAGAAGCTCGGAGGCAAGGAATCCTTCGTCGAAACCGTAGACGCCTCGGTGGACCAGACCCTCTCCCGGACCGTCCTTACTTCCCTGACCACCTTCATCGTGGTGGCCTGCCAGTTCATCTTCAACTATGGCGCAGGGAGTGTCCTCGAAGGCTTTTCCTTTGCCATGATGATCGGCATCATCGTGGGAACCTATTCCTCGATCTGGGTCGCCAACCCCATCGTTGTCTGGCTCACCAAGTTCGAGAAGAAGACCCACACGACCAAATCCAAGGAGCAGCCCTCCGGCGGACAACAAGTAACGGCGACCTAGCCCAAATGGCTCCTGCTCAAGAATCCCGCGGGCTGCCCCGCAGGATTCTTGACCCTGAAGCATTTCGGCTAAACTGGAGTCCTATGAAAACCCGGACCTGGAGCTTCCTTGCCGTTCTCTTCGGACTGTTCGGGGCAGCCTTTTTACTCCAGGGGAAGATCAGCCAAAAGGAAACGGAGGCAGCTCCACGCATCCCCCCCGCGGATCGCCTGGACCTTCTGGTGGGGGGAAAAGCCCCCATCCTGCAACTCCCCCCCTCCAACCCTCCCGCCAATCCCCCACCCAGCCCTGACCAAAGACCATCCCCCGAAAAAAAACTTTTCCGGAACTTCCCCAGGCCTCCCTCCCCCAAAAACCCGCCGAAACGTTGGGTGCAGCTCCAAAAGGGTCAGACCATCTACGGAATCTGCAAAGAGGTCCTGGGGGATCCCCGTAAGTTGGAGCAAGTGCTTCGGCTCAATGGCTGGACCAAGAAGGAGGCGAGCTCCCTCAAGCCCGGAACAAGGGTCCTCCTCCCCCCTCCCGAATAAGAGAAGCTCTCAGGCAGGGAGCCTGCGGATCCCCCTGCTCTCGAGGGAAGCCAACATGGCTGGAGAGATCCGGACCTTCATGCGGATCCCCTGGTTCTCGAATTCCTCCGCCAGGACTGTGGCCTTTTCCCGGAGGAGAGCCAAGATCTGCCCCTCCTCGTAGGGAACCTCGATCCAGAGATCCTTGGAATGGGAATCCGCGACCTCGCGGACCCTTTGGGTGAGCAGGTCGAGGCCTTCGCCACTGTAGGCCGAAACAGGAATCGCCCCGGGAAAAGGTCCCTTCAACAGGGGAAGCTGCCGACTCCCTTTCAGGAGATCCATCTTGTTGAAGACGAGCAACTGCTCCTTTTCGCCCGCCCCAATGGATTCGAGAACCTGGTGAACTGCCTGGAGCTTGGACTCCACATCCAAATCGGAGGCATCCGCGACCACCAGGAGAAGATCCGCTTCCAGGGCCTCGGAAAGGGTGGCATGAAAGCTCGCGACCAGGTGATGGGGAATCTTACGAATGAAACCCACGGTGTCCGAGAGGAGGACTTGGCGCCCCTCTCCCAGATCCCAGCGCCGTGTCCTTGTATCCAAGGTGGCGAAAAGCTGGTCTTCGGCCAGGACTTGAGCCCCGGTGAGCCGGTTCATCAGACTCGATTTTCCCGCGTTGGTGTATCCCACCAGGGAGACCCGAAACTGCTTCCCCCGGGAACGAACCTCCCGGGAACGCCGCTTCTCGATCTCTTTCAGGCGCTTCTTCAGGGTGGAGATCTGCCCCTTCATCAGGCGACGATCCACCTCGATCTGCTTTTCCCCCATCCCCCCCATGGCGCCAGTGCCTCCCCGCTCCCGATGGAGATGCGTCCACATGCGTTTCAACCGGGGCAGCTCGTACTGTCGCCTCGCCAGCTCCACCTGAAGTCGTGCTTGTTTGGTCTGGGCATGGTCCGCAAAGATGGCCAGGATCAACTCGCTGCGGTCCACGATCCGGACTCCAAGGAGTTTCTCCAGGTTCCGTCCTTGCACGGGACTCAATTCGGAGTCGCAGATGGCGAGAGATGCACCGGTCTCCTCGATCAGCTCTTTCAGCTCTTGGACCTTTCCCTTGCCCAAATAGGTGGAGCCCACGGGGTTCGTTCGGACCTGGGTGAGGGTCCCCCGAACTTCCACCCCCGCTGTGTCGCAAAGAGCCCTGAGTTCCTCCAGAGGATCCTCGCCTTCCATGGGCTTGGAAGACAAGACGGAAAAGAGAACAGCAGTCTCGCCCTGACTCACGAATGAAGCTCCCGGCGAAGAACCGTATGAAAACGTCCCTCCTCCCCAGCCATCTCAGGGAAGTCCTTTCTGAAATGCGTCCCTCGGCTCTCCTCCCGGGACAGGGCCGAGAGACAGAGAAGTCGAGAGGCGAGAAGCATGTTTCGCAGGTCCAAGAGACCATGGGAGCGACCTTCGCGGCGGAGGAGGACCTTCTCCCAAAAGCGGAGTTTTTCCAACGAATCCCGGAGTTGGTCCCCCTCCCGAAGGAGACCTGCCTCCCTCCACATCAAACTCTTCATCGAATAGAGCATATCGCCCAGGTTGAGGGGGGCCCCAGGTTCGGAGGTCCGCCGGGGAGCGAAATGCATATGGGGATTGCATTTCAGGCTCGAAGGTTCGATCGCCTCCTCCGCAGCTTCACAGCCGGCGACTCTTCCGAGAACGATCGCTTCCAACAGGGAGTTCGAGGCAAGCCGATTGGCCCCATGAAGCCCCGATGAGGCGACCTCTCCGCATGCGAAAAGACCCGGCAAATCCGACCTGGCCTTGAGGTCGGTCTGAACCCCACCCACCATGTAGTGGGCCCCGGGGCGCACAGGGATGGGATCCTGAGTAATATCGATCCCAAAACTCGCGCACATTCTCGCGATTTGGGGAAAATGTTTTTTCACATCGGGAATCCCCGTCGCGTCCAGGAAGACATTGGTGTCCCCGATGGAGACCATGCGGTCCAGAATGGCCCGGGAGACCACATCCCTGGGAGCCAGGTCACCCAGAGGGTGGACCCCCTCCATGACCCTATCCCCCCTTCGATCTCTGAGTACCGCCCCCGCCCCCCGAACCGCCTCACTGATCAAAACACGGGCGGCCCCAGCGATGTAAAGAGTCGTGGGGTGAAACTGAAAGAATTCCATATCCCGAACAGACGCCCCCGCCCGAAAAGCCATCGCCAATCCATCCGCCGTCGCCACATCCGGGTTTGTGGTCTCCCGATAGATCTGTCCTGAGGCTCCCGTCGCCAAAATGACCGCCCCCCCTAAAACTTGGACAGGGTTTTCGTTCGCATCCAGACCAAGAACCCCAATGCATCTCCCTTCGGAAACAAGCAAGTCCACGGCCCGGAAATGGTTCATCACCGTAATGCGAGGATCTCCCTGGAGAGCCGCGTTCATCCGCAATTGGATCGCCTGCCCCGTAGAATCCCCTCCCGAACTGAAAACCCTGGATCGGCTGTGCCCCCCTTCCCTGGAAAGGGAAGACCCCTTGTCTCCGTGGTCTTCGGGTTGATCGAAAGGCACCCCCAACTCCCTCAACCAGCGGATCCCCTCGGGTCCCTCACGGACGATATAGGAAACAACATCGGGCTCGCTCAGCCCGCAACCAACCTCCAGGGTGTCTTGGATATGGAGATCAAAGTGATCCTCTGCCGAAAGAACAGCGGCGATTCCCCCCTGTGCTTGGAAGGTGTTGGAGTCCTCACCTCCACCCTTTCGGAGAACAAGGACTTCACGTCCCGATTCCGAAGCCGCCAAAGCGGCGGCAGCCCCCGCAGCCCCCGCTCCGACAACCACAATGGGCCAAGCGTAGGTAGGGAGCTGCCGCGAATGAAAAGGAAAGAGAAAACGTTCGTCTTCGGAGAACCCCAGATTGCGGACCCTGCTCTGAATCATCAATTTCCTTCTTGACAGGCCCTATCATAAGCCTAACCTAACAGAACCCGTATCTTCCGGGAACCTCCAAGCAGGAAAGGAATGAACAGGCAAACAACAGCAAAGAATAAGAAGGCACCTATTGTCGGGAAAACCGCAGCCTATTCCATGGATATCCCCTCCTGCGAGGCGAATTCTTTCCCCCTGCTTAGCGGATCCATGCACCAGGCAGTGCTGGCCTCAGGGCTGGCCTCAGGGATGGCCTCAGGGATGCCCTCAGGGATGCCCTCAGTGATGCCCTCAGGGATGCCCTCAGTGAGGGCCCCAGCGATGGCCTCAGGGATGCCCTCAGGGAGGGCCCCAGCGATGCCCTCAGTGATGGCTCCAGGATGGGACGCCCCCAGTGACGCCCCCAGGATGGGCCCTTTTCACGATTGGACGATTCAAAACCCAACCATCCACGTTGCACCGATCCACAGTTCGCCGATCCACGTTGCACCGATCCACAGTTCGCCGATCCACGTTTCACCGATCCACGTTTCGCCGATCCACGTTTTTACGATTCACGCTCGAAAGATCCGAAGCCCAAAACAAGCATGAAGTTTTGAGAATCATGGGAGGGAATCAAAGATGAACATCCAATCGAAACCCCAAAGGACCAACAAAGGAGTTCGTCCCTGCAATCCAACAAAGAACCGGCTCTCCGACTCCCCGCGTTTTTTTCAACCCTCCCTGTTTCCGGTGTTCCTGGATTCCCAGGAGCAGAAACCCGGGAAACAGAACCCCAGAGAACGGGATCCGAGAGAACCCGATCCAGGGGAGAAG
>DROQ01000138.1 GCA_011321845.1 Planctomycetota bacterium
GAGGATCTTTCCATACTGAACGCCCGAAGGGCAGGCGCTTTCGCAGGCCCGGCAGTCGAGGCAGTGGTCCAGGGCCTCGCCAAGGGAGGGTTCCTGGAGTTGGATTTCTCCTTCGCTCACTCCCCTCATGAGGAGAATGCGTCCACGGGGGGAATCCGTTTCGAGGCCGAGGGTTTGGTAGGTGGGGCAGGCCGCGAGGCAGAGTCCGCAGTGAACACAGTCGAGGCTGTGCTGGTAGGCGGAGGATTCGGCGGGGATCCGGTTCATGACCTCTCCTCCTTTGAGCGTTCCATCGAAGCGGCGCTCGTCAAAAAGGAGAGCCTCTCCGGCATGAGCCCTCCCCCGAAGCTCCGTTTGAGCTCCATGGCGATCCTTCGGGCCCCCGGATCCCGGGGAGGGGTTCCCGGGACTTGGGTTCCTCCGAGCTGGGTGGGGTGGACCAGGATCCCCTCGGGTGGGGCTCCCCCCGGGACCCGGTCCCAGGCGAAGGCCCCTTGGTAGTGGATCCGGCCCCGGAGGGGACCCTCCTGCAACCAGGCCGAGAGCCGGGAGGGAAGGCAGGAACCTCGAAAAACGGTTCCTTCAAAATCCGCACCCTCTTTCCCGATTCCCTTCCACGCGGCTTCCCCCTCGAGCCTCGGTTCGAATCCCGTTCGTCGGATCTGGCTCTCCACATAGGCGGAGCTTCCCCCGAGCAAAAGCTCGATCCTGCAAGAGTTCTCCTCGAAGACGAGGTCCATGGCCCGCGGAGTGGGGAGGTTCTTCCGGAGTTCCCGCCATTTGGCGATCCCCTCCTCCAGACCGAAGGGGGGGGAAGTCAGAAGAACGATACGAGCGGGGAGAGCGATGAGGCGAAGTTGGAACTCGAGGCCGACGAAAAAGGCCCCGCCGCTCCCGACAAAGAGCTTGCAGAGGTCGTAACCCGCCACGTTTTTCACGACCCTTCCTCCGGCCTTGAAGCTCCGCCCATGTCCATCGACCGCGAAGAGTCCGATGAGCTGAGAGCGCAACCTGCCCCGGTCGAAGGAGCGCGGCGCGGGAGGGGCTTCGGCCAGGACACCCCCGATGCTCCTGCTCCCCATTGCCCCGGTCGAAGGAGATGGGGCGAAGGGGCCGGATTCCAGGGCCAGACCATGAGGGGCGAGGGCTTCTTCCAACTCCTTCATGGAGACTCCGGCCTGGACTCCGCAGCTGAGATCGTCGGGATCGAGCCGGGTGATTTTGTTCAGGGAGGAGAGATCGAGGCAGGCCTCGGTCTCTCCCGGAGACACTCCTCTGTTCCGGGCGCTTCCGCCGCACTTGACCAGGGTGGGCACCCCTTGGAGTTCTCGGACAGCCTGGATGGCCTCCTCGATGGATTCGGGCCGAAGCACTTGGGTTCTCTCAGACAATGGACTTTTCTCCGAATTGAGCGCTTCTTCCTTCCTTGCAGCCTCCCCCTGTGGGGAAAAACTTTTCAGGGTTGCAGACCCTCCTTGGATCGAAACAGGCCCGCAGCCTCCCGAAGGCATCGAGGTCCTCTTCGTCGAACATAAAGCGCATGGCCTCCCGTTTCTCGAAGCCGATCCCATGTTCTCCCGAGATCGATCCTCCCTCCCGGACGCAGAGGTCCAGGATCTCCATGCCCGCAGCCATGGCCCGTTTGGTCTCGTCCGGATCCCGGCCGTCGAAACTCAGGTTGGGGTGAAGGTTGCCGTCTCCCGCGTGAAAGACGTTGGAGAGGACGATTCCATGTTTTTTGCCGATCTTGGCGACCTGTTCCAAGGTGCTCGCGAGCTTGGAGGTGGGGACCACTCCATCGAGGACGAAGATGTTGGGTTTGAGGCGACCCATGGCTCCGAACGCGCCTTTGCGCCCCTTCCAGAGGCGGAGTCGCTGTTCCGCGTCGGTGGTGGACTCGATGGCGAGAGGTCGTTCCTCCTCCAGGAGATCGACGACCCTTGGACTGTCGGCCTCCACTTCGGTGGCCGGGCCATCCAATTCCACGAGCAGGACGGCCTCCGCATCCCGGGGATACCCTGCCGCGAACACGCTGGCCTCCACGGCCTCGATGGTCAGGCGGTCCAGGATTTCCAAGGCCGCTGGGACGATTCCACAGCGGACGATTCTGGAGACTGCCTTGCAAGCGCTCTCCATGGAAGGATAGGAGGCGAGAAAGGTCTTGATCCTCTCTGGGGATGGGCTGAGCCGGACCTTGATCTCGGTGGCGATTCCAAAGGTTCCCTCGGAGCCAGTGAACAATCCCACGAGGTCGGGACCGTCCTCGAGGTCGGCGTGGACGAACTCTCCTCGTCCGTCCACGAATCGAACGGCAAGGATGTGGTCGGTGGTCATCCCGTATTTGAAGCAGTGGGGTCCCCCTGCGTTCTCGGCGAGGTTCCCGCCGATGGTGCTTGCTTTTTGGCTGCTGGGGTCGGGGGCGTAATAGAGGCCCTTCGGGCCCACCAGGACGCTGAGGTCCAGGTTGACGAGACCCGGCTGCACAATGGCGTATCGGTCCTCGGGGGACCAGGAAAGGAGGTTTCGCATGCGGGCGAGTTCGACCAGGAGGCAGGGCTCCTTTGGAGGGGTGGCTCCGCCGCTGAGGCAGGTTCCCGCTCCTCTGGGAAGGATGGGGACTCCCTCCTCCAGGGCGAGCTTGACGAGGGCTTGGATTTCTTGGCCTGTCTCCGGCAGGGCCACCGCTCGTGGTGTATGTTTTTGTATCGGATAACCATCCAGCGAATAACAAAGCCGTGCCGCTGGATCCCAAAAGACCCGCTCTTTACCCAAGAGCTCCAAGAGCTTCTGCTCGAACCTATTCTTCATGCTTTATTGTCCCAGTGACTTGGACGTTTTGGTTCCGTTCGCCCATGACGGTCAAGCCCGGATTTTCCTGTGTCGAAAGGAATGAATGGAATCATGCCTGAAAGAATCATAGACAAAAGGACACTCAAGCTCCTCAAGGATGCAGTGGTCCACACCAAGGATCATCTTCGGAAATATTATTCCGAAGTGCAGGCCGGCAAATGTGAAGAGCCGCTCGGGCTTGCCCGGCAATTCGGTCAGGTTCAGAGGCTTCATCGCTATTTCTCCAATCTCGCCGAATTGGGATCGAGAACCTTTCCCATGCAGCTCGGGGAAGAGGAAGCGAACCTCCTCGCCTCCTGCCTGGTTCATTATCTCCCCAACCTGGATCAAGAAGTGGCAAAACCCGATCAACCTCCATCCCAGGTGGAGTTTCTTAAGGAGATCCAGAAAGACCTTGTCAGGCTTGTCAAATCCTTGATGACCCGTCCGATCCAACCCATCCTCGATCAGGGTCCTTTGGCGAGCCAGTCTCCAAGCGTTCGTGCCTTGTTGGGATTCATCCCCGGACAAGAAGAGAAGGCGAAGAAAATCGATGCGTTTCAGCCCAAAACCATGGGGATGTTCTCTGGGAGTGCCATCGTGAATGGTCCCAATCCGGCCCTTGGAGGAAAAGACAAGGAGAACCAGAGAATGGAAGCGACAAACCTGGGACAAGGAATTGTCGGTGGGAGGAGAAAAAGCGACCGCGAAGCTCTTGAGAAGCTGTCCCAGGGAAAGGGAAGGCCTTCACCACTGGAAGGGATCCTCGATCCTTCCATGATCAAGGATCACCGCATGCGGGCTTTGATCAAATTGGAACTGGCCTGCCTGGAACGGAGTTCGCTCGTCGGAGATTTCCGGATGCAGTTGGTACACTTCGGTGCCATTCTCGAAGGCATCCTCGTGGACTATGGGCTCAGGAATCGAAAGAAGTTGGAGCTGATCGAATCTCCCGACCGTTGGGATCTGATGAGAATCGCCGAGGACCTCCTCGGAGAAAAGGCCTTCGATGAGCCGATTGTCGGGATCTTGCTCGGCTGCAACCGCCTTCTTCGCCCGGCCCGGATGCTGGTGAACCCAATGATCATCACAAAGGAGATGGTGGAGGACGCACAGACCATCCTCTCCTGGATTCTGAGCGAAATGGGCCTCAAGGGAAGCTCGGACCAGACCGCGGACCTGGATCCCAAGGGTTGCCATGAACCGCCTGCGACCTCCGGGATTTGGCGGGCGACCCGCCGCTCCTAGAGCGGATCCAGCTAGCCCTGTTCCCGGCGCCTTCGAAGGCGCCAAAGCTCCCTTCGCATCCGGGAATCGGGCGCCCTCCCCCTGTGAGAAGAAGAGGAGCGGCCTGGAGAGAGCGAAGCCTCGAAAGAAGTGTCCAAGTTCTCTTCGAACCCATCCAGGGCCGAAAGGAAGGTGTCGCGGTCGGTGGGATGGGGGTCGGTGAGGTCGGTCGGGGTCCCCATGGGATCTCCAAAGATCTCTTCGAAAAGAAGCTCCTCCGGGGGGATGCCGTCCACCTCCTCGAAATCGTCATGCAGGCAGTCCGAAGATTCCATCTCCTCGGGGTCTTCCTGCCCCCTGGTGAATTCCTGCTCGAGAAAAAGGGAGAGGAGTCCTTCTCCACAAGAGTTGGGATGGTAGGTCGAACCTTCGGCCAAGAGTTCTTCGGTGAGGAAGCCGAGGGTCTCCAGGGATTCCTTGTCGATCCCATGGGGAGAGCCTTCTTGAATCTCGAGGAGACTCAGTTCATCGAGCTTCTCTCGAAGAAGGAGGTAGGCGGCGAGCCCAAGAGGCTTTCCTTCTTTGTTTTGGAGATCAAATTCCGCGAGGTAAGCGGAATAATCTTGCGGATGAGAGTTCTTCATGAGGCCGTGGTTGGAAACACGGAACTATTGTGGACAAAGCTACCCGAATTGCCAAGTCCCGATTGCTCTTGGAACCTCGACCGGAGTTTTGCGTGGTTGCCAGGCAGTTTGGATCACGGATGTACCAAGCTATACTCTCGCGCTCGAAAATTTTTTATAGACAGAGTCCCTCAACGTGAAAGAAACCTCCCCGATTCTCCCAAGAGAGGAAGATGAGCTGCGACCTATCCTGCGGCGATTTTTTTTGGGAGATGCGCGCGAGGATCGGCCTCGACTGCTGGGAGTCGAATATGAGTGTTTGCGGGTGGAGCGGGGGAGTCTTCGAGCTGCACCCAGTATGGGAGATGGAGGTCCTGATCCCATTCTGAGGGAGTTGGTCCCGCTGCTCGAGAGGCCGGGGGTCACGGCCGCTTCACCACAGGAGGAGGGTGGGGTTCTCTCCATGATCAAGGTGGGCAAGGGGAGCGTTTCGCTGGAACCGGGCGGGCAGGTGGAGATCTCTTTTCCCCCTGTCGGGAGGCCCGGGGATCTTGTTCCCCTTCTCGAGGCTTTTGTCCATCGGGTAGACCTGCTCCACAGGGGGAGCCCCTATCGGTGCATCCACCTGGGGCACCAACCCATCTCCATGCCCGAGGAGATCCCCCTGCGAGCGAAACCCCGGTACCGCATCATGGACAAAAAACTCCGGAGTTCGGGGAAGCTGGGGATCCACATGATGCGCGCAACGGCAGGAATGCAGGTGACTGTGGATTATCGAAGCGAGGAGGAGGCTGTCGAGACCCTTCGGGCCGCCCTGATCACCGCACCCCTGGTAACCGGTCTATTCGCCAATTCGCCCTGGGTGGGGGGAGAAAATTCGGGATACGCGAGTTATCGGGAGAGGGTTTGGTGGCACACCGACCCCAGGCGTTGCGCCGTCCCAGGGGAATTGGTCCGAACGGGGAATTGCCTTGGTGCGTATATCGACTTCGCCTTGGACGCCAATCTCTGGTTTCTCCCGAGGGATGGTCATCTGGTGGAGTGTGAGGGCGATCAAAGTTTTCGGGAGCATCTCGCTTCGGGGGAGACTCTGACCTTGGAGGACTTTGCTCTCCATGCCAGCACTCTCTTCCCCGCCGCCCGAATCCGGAACGGGGTGGAGATCCGCTCCGCGGACTCGGTCCCTCCCGAGTTCGTCCCCGCCTTCGCGGCTCTGATGGCGGGACTCCTCTATGACCCCGAGGCGCGGGAAGCTGCCCTCGAACTCCATCCCTATCGCTGCGATGACAGCATCAACAGGCTTCACGAAGAGGCTTCCAAGAATGGTGTTCGTGGGTGCTTGGAGGATGGCTTCTCCATTGGAGATGCTTGCGGCCGGATGGTCGATCTCGCTCGCGGAGGTCTGGGAAGGTTGGCGAAGGAGGGTCTCTATTCGCCCCAAGAAGCCGACCATCTGGATGGCATCGAGGACTTGCTTCACAAGGGTCTCGCTCCCGCCGATCTTGTCCTGGAGAGAGGACTCGGGGCGCTTTGAGCTAAGAAGGAGGGTTCCGTCCGATTCCCCCGGATCCGGTCCAGGAAGATCCGGGCGCGGTCATCACTTGGGTGATTCGAGTCGATCCAGGACCTCGAGAAGGTCCCTGGGATCGGGAAGGAGAAGGGCCATGGAGAGGGGGAGGCCTTTGGGGCCTGTCTGGAGGATCGGCTGCAACCTCTTTGTCCGGATGAGAGAGTCGAGCTTGCCCCAGAGGATGCCCTGATGGAAAAGGAGGATGCAACGGCGGCCTTGGAACAGACCGGCCTGGATGGCTTTTTCGACCAAGGCCCGTTGGCCTGGGCGGAGCGGGAAGACGGGGCAGTTCGGGGGGAGTGGGACCTGGGTGACGAGATCCTTGGAACCGGGGATCAGGAGGATGTCCCCGGAGCGGAGTTTGGGGCGGAGACCTTTCATCAAGATCAAAAAGGAGGAGCCGTTGGAGTCGAGGTCGAAGCGGGAGACGGCTCCCGGGGTTCCGCCGATCCACAGGTTGTAATAACTGCTCTCGAAGGGGTGGGTGGAGATGCTGAGGGCCAAGAGGAGGAGGGCGGATCCCAGCGCCGCCGTTTTCCGCCAGCGGTGGATCCCGAGGAGTTTGAGTCCTCGCTGGAGGCCCATGCCGGCGAAGAGGGCGATGGGGACGAAGGCATCCAGGAAATGGCGGATTCCTCCGTGGTTGGCGATGCCTGTGAGGTGCTTGCCGAGGGAGAGGAGGACCCAGAGGATCAGGAAGACCTGGAGGAGGTTGGGCTTTTTCCGGAGGAGACCGAGGAGAGAGAGGGCCAGGATGGTGACGGGGGTTGTGAGGAAGAGGAGAACCATGGGATAGAGGGGGGCCTGGGTCCGGAGAGTTCCGAAGAAGAGAGTCCCTTGGCTGTACCGGGATTTGTGGTGAAAGAAATCTCGAAGGACCTCGAAGGGGCCTGTCAGGGGCGCGGACCAGAAATCGGGCCAGAAGAGGACGAGGAAGGCATAGGAAAGGAGAGGAAGGAGGAGGAGGTTTCGGAGGGGGAGGGGGGAGGATTCGGGTCCCCGGAAGAAACGGAGGAGGATGGGGGCCAGGCAAAGGACCGCCATGAGTCCTCCATTTTGCATCCTTGTGGCTCCGAGGGCTCCCAGGGCCAGGGCCAAGCCAAGGGTCCGCGCCAAGTTGGGGCGATCGAACCATCGAAACAGCATGACGGCGGAAAGGGCCATGAGGGCTGCGGCAGGGAGGTCGCTCGGGTTGGAGGTCAGTTGGCCGAAAACGCGTGGGAGCGCGAGAAAGAGGAGGGCGGTGGCCAGGGCCGCGCCAGGATCCTTGAGGAGACGTAAACCCAGAAGGTAGCAGCAGAGAACGAGAAGAACTCCGAAGAGGCTGAGTCCTGTGTGGAAGGGGAGGTGGAGTTCGATGTCCGGGTTTCCCACCCATGGGGCGATCCGCTTCCCGGCCCAGACCGAAAGGGTGGCGGCGAAGGGACCATAGAGGCGGTCCCCACGGGAGAAGTCTTCGGGATCCTTGCCCGGGAGCATGCTCCGGTCTCCGCTGCGCAGGAAGTTGAGGACCGCCTCCCCCCGTCCCCGCTGCACGAGGTCATCATAGCTGCGACCATGGTCATGGATCTCGAAGCCCAGGAGATAGGCCCCGAGAAACAAGAGGAGCAGCGCTCCAAGGAGGCAGGCCGCCGTTCTGGACTGGGGAGCCTCGGAATCCTCGGGGGAGGGCGGGGAGGGCATCGGTGCGGGGGGGAGGGCACGGAGGAGATCCCCCGCATGGGCGAAGCGCTCCATGGGGTTGGGGTGGAGGCAGTTGGAGAGGACGCCGTCCCAAAAGAGAGGAAGCTCTTCCCGCAAATGGCTGGGAAGAGGGCCCGGATCCCTGGGGGTTTCCCCCGTTCCCGCCCAAAACAGGAGAGTCCCGAGTTCCCGGATGTTTTCTCTGAGGGCAAGAGCCTCCTCTTGGTCGTTCTTTCTGCTATCCTCCCCGGCCCTCTCCGAGGGCTGCGGCTCCGCTTGGATTTCGATCCGGGCTCCATCCCAGAGGATGTGTTCGGGGGAGAGTGGGGCAAAGAGCAGGTTTTGCGCGTGTTCCTCCCAGGCCAGGGCCGCGAGGTTTCTCGCGAAGCGGAGGAACTCCTCCGGATCCAGCGGGCCCCGCGCCAGTCTTTGCCTTAGAGTTTCCATTTCCCGTATTGTTGGAACAAATGAAGATCTTCGCCATAAGTGATCTGCACCTATCCTTCGGATCCGATAAACCGATGGATATCTTCGGCGATCACTGGAAGGACCATCCTCGGCGCATCGAAGAGGCTTGGACTCGCCTGGTTTCCGAGGAGGACTATGTGTTGATGGGAGGGGACCTCTCCTGGGGGATGAACCTGGACGAGGTCGCGCCCGACCTCGCTTTTGTGGATCGGCTCCCCGGAAAAAAATTGATGATCAAGGGCAACCACGCCCACTGGTGGAACACGAAAAAGAAAGTCGTCGCCGCCCTCCCCGATTCCATCTCCATTCTCCAGAACGACTCCTTCGTTCTTCCCGACGGGACCGCGATCGTTGGAACCCGGGGCTGGAATCCTCCGGGACGGTCCGAGGGCAAGCCGTACAGCGACCAGGACCGCAAGGTCTATGATCGCGAGTTGCTGCGTTTCGGCCTCTCCTTGGAGGACCTCAAAAACAAGTCCTACCGGAGGATCTGGAGCATGATCCACTATCCTCCGCTCTATTCTTTCGGGCTCGAAACCGGCTTCGTTCCCATGATGAGGGAGGCGGGGGTGGAACTCTGCGTCTATGGGCATCTACACGGCCGGGACCATGCAGCGGGCTTTGTAGGAGAGCGGGATGGAATCCGTTATGTGATGGCCTCTGCCGATTACCTGGACTTTTCCCCGGTGCTGCTGGAAGAAGTGTAGGCCGGGCCGGGCTCAGCGCTTCCGGACCTCTCCTCCCCGGGCGAGGAGGCTGACATCCTCCGCTGCGCGCCGGGGGTCTTGGAGGCTCAGGCGGATGCCGAGGACCTTGGAACGAGTGCCGGTGTAGGGGATCTGGATCGTTTTCCAATGTTCCGAACCCAGTTCGGCCTCCAAGATTTTTTTTCCTCCGCCGTCTGGGACCCTCCAGTCCTCGAGCAGTTCCACAAGGAGGGGAATCGACTCCTGCGTTCCTCCGCCGGGAAGGGGCGTCAGGCGAAGCTGCAGGAGCAGAAGTCTCTTTCCCGGGAGATTGGGGGGGAGAAGGAGGCTTACGGCCTTTCTTCCCGGCAAGGTTCCCCTTTCTTTCGGGCTGAACCATCCCGTCCAGGGGATGGCTCTCCTGGACTCGTCGCTGACCCAGATACGGCTGAAGCGGGGGCGGCTCAAATGCTTCAGTTTTTCACCGTCCCAGGACGCATGAAAGAGGATGGGGCCTGACCATCCCTTGTCATGATTCTTCATCCCTCCCCAGTTCTTTCCGGGGAACGCCTCGAGCAAGTGGGTCGTCCTGCCCAGCCAGGGTTGGCCAAGGGGCCTCCCCCAGTCGAGGATGCTGGGTTGGTCCCAGAGGAGGGAGGGGATGTGGCCGCCGAGGTCTGAGCTTGCGATGAGAATGCTGGGATGGTGCTTGGTTCTCTCCCTCCAGAATCGCAGCGCTTGTTCCGGAGGCGGGTCTGTGCTGCGGATCTGGCGGATGACGGGAGCCATCCAGAGAGCCGAGACAAGGATCCAGAGGGCGCAAGCCAGGCTGGGTGCTTTGGGCCCAAGCCGAGAGGCCAAAAGGTGTTTCAACATGGGAGGCAGGAGGAGGAAATAGACGAGGAGGATGGGGAGCCCATAGCGGGAGGCCCAAAGGAAGTTCATTTTGACGAGGGCAAAGGCCGCATAGGGGAGAATGGCGATGAGGACCCCTAGGGATTTCCGCGCGAGGGGGCCGCGAAGGAGGGGGATGAGTCCGGTGAAGAACAGGGCTTGGAGGACCATTCCCGTAACCGCTGAGCCAAAGGGCCAGAGAATCCAGAACTTGAGGACGCGGAGAGGGCCTTCGTTGCGGATCGAGGCCAAGATGTGATCCTTGGACCCCACGGCTGCGTAGTAGGTGGAAAAAACCTCACGCAACTCGTCGATCCCGCCCAGGTTGTCGATCAGGATCCAGAGACCGGGGAGCCCTCCGAGGACCAGGGTGGTGAAGGCGAGGAGGAGGCCGCGTTTTCCCCGCCGGAGGCTGAGCAAGGCGAAGATCAACCAGGGGGCGAAAAGAAAGAAGAGGGTGGCCGGACGAAGGGAGAGGGAGAGGCCGCAGAGAAGGCCTGCCAGGAGGCTTTGTTTCAGGTTCCGGCCGGACCATGCGGTCGCGAGGAAGGAGAGTCCCAGATAGGCAATGCCATTGGAGATCCCATCGCTCATAGGCACAGCCGAGAAGAACCATTGGGGAGGAAGGAAGCCAAAGGCGAGTCCGGAGAGCAGCGCGAGCCGCCGCTCCCCATGGAGCCAGAGCGCGAGCCGGTAGATCCCCAAAAACGCCATCGCGCCTCCCAGCAGGCTGGGGATCCAGAGGGCCGTCAACTCGTCCCCGAGGAGTCGGAACAAGCCTTGTCCAAGGACGACATAAAGCGGGAAGCCGGGGGGATGGGGGTAGCCTTCGGCGATCTTGAAATGATGGATGGCCCGGAAAAACTCTCCTTCATCCCATTCGAGCACGCCTCTTGGGTGGCAGAGAAAGGCTGCCAGGAGAACCACGAGCAGGGAGAGGAGGAGGGGGAGCCGATTCCTCTGGCTTTGCCCCTCGATCCTTTGCTCGCTTTGGTGCATCATTGAGGGTCCCCTTTACCCGAATGGGATGAGGTCTGAAACCGACATGCTAAAGAATTCCATCCTTGCTTTCCTTTTCATGCTGCTTTTTACCCCTCTGCCCCAGGCCAAGAGCCAGAGGGAACCAGACTCCGCTCTAGGGAAAGCGCTTGCCAGGGCCAAGGACCCGGAGGAGATCGAAAAGGTCTATCGACAAGCAGAACCCTACAAGTCCATGACTTTTCAGCGAGTCGACAAACTTCCCTTCGTGTTCTTCATCGAGGACCAGGGGAGGGGGAATCTGGAGTTCCTCGCCAAGCTGCGTTTCCATGCCCTGATGGCGATCAAGAAACTCTTTGACAAGGATTTCGCGACCCCGCTGAAACTCAAGTTGCGTGACCGTCCTCTACCCTTTTGGATTTTGAAGAGCCGGGACTCCTATCTCAAGATCGGAGGCTCCAAGTTCAGCGCCGCTCATTTCAACCTGCTCCTCCTCCACACCATGACCTATTACGATCGCAAGGAGGGTGTGCGTCGCTCCTTCGAGGTCGCCATGCACGAGTCGGTGCACCAGATCATGTTCGCGTACACCAATCCGAAAAACGATTGGACCAGGAACCGGATGAGCGCCTGGCTGATGGAGGGGATGGCGGAGCATCTTTCTTCCAGGCCGCATGAGCCCCTGATTCTCACCAAGGACCCTGGCTTCGGCTGGATCGACAAGTCCCGCCTCAAGGATGTGGAACCCTACCTGCGCAGACCCTTCAAGTGGCGACACAAGTCCCGCCTTCCCTGGCTGCACCATCCGCTCTACGTGATGACCTTCCGGGATCTGGGCGATTACATGGCGGCGACCGGAGCCAGCCGGCAGGACGCTGAGGACTACAGCCAACAGATGGGGTTCTTCTATCGCTGTTCCTACGCGACGGTGGCCTTTTTGGATCGAGCCTATAAGGGACGCTTCCGCAAAAACCTTCTTAAACTCCTTGCGCTCGAATACAACGCAGAGGGCAAGCTCAAGAGCTATCACGGGGCTTCGGCCATCAACAAGGCCTTTACCCCCCGGGAGAAAGCCCTCCTCCCCAGCCTCTTCGCCAATTTCGTCCGCAACCCGGATCAGATCATCAAGGCGGACCCCCCCGAGGCCTTGGACGCCAAAGGGGTGGACCTTCCTTCCGCTGTCTCGGGGGGGACTCTCTTTCCCGAGCCGGTCCAAGCAGCGAAAAACTTTGTGCGGCTCCCCAAACCCCTCAAGATCCAACCCAAGAACGCTCCCGACCAGATCGCCTTGGGCGCTGTCCTCGCGGCTCTCAGGGACTTCGATTTCGAGGATGCTTCGAACTGGCTCGAAGGGCGGAAGGGTGGACGCTTCGAGGCCCTGGCCAAGGTGAAGGAACGGCTCGAGGCCTTGCTCGAGGATTACAAGGCCGCCGCCACGAAAAAGAAGAAACCCCGGATCTATCTGACAGTTTTCAAGAAGGGAAAAAAGGTCTTCGCCTCCCACAAGGTCCTCAGCTTCGATCCCGAGACGCTCCAGATGACCCTGGAGCGGAAAAAGGAGACCAAGGAGGCGAACCTGCTGGATATCCCGCTCTACCTCTTTGCGGAGTCGGCCGCCAAGGCCAAGCTGCTCGGCGATCCCGAGCGAAAGGACGCCCTCTCCATCCTTCTCGCCATGGAACTCCACGAAATGGAGGGCAAGGAGAAGAAGGTGGCCCAAAAGAAGTTGGCCCGGAAAAAGTTCGTCCTCCCGGACTGGGTCGAGACCGAAGTGGGACCAAGCCTCGAGCTGCGTCACATTCTCTACTCGGCCAAGGAGGAGCTGCTGACGGCCAAGGACTCGGGGCCCATCCTGGAGCGCCTCTCTCAGGACCTGGGCCGGTTTCCCCAACCTTGGGCCAAGATGCTCCAGAAGCAATCCCTCCCTTCCCTCTTGGAGTTGGCCTTCGAACACAGCAAAAGCCGGGTGCCTCCTCTCGCGGGTCAGGTGCGCCTCCTTCCGAGGGGAATGATAGAGGTCCGTTACGATTGGAAGAGCCGGGGGCAGCTCCGGGACTGGCTCCCCCTGGTCCCCGAAAAAGTCGGTTTTGTTCCCAAGTTCTGGCGACCCGGAACGGAGACCAATGCCAAGCTCCGCATCGCCAAAGGAGGGGGAAGGGTGGAGATGGTGGGGACGGGGATGTTTCGGCACGTCCTCCAGTTCGAGGGGGACTGGCGCTTCAGTTTCAAGCTCTTTTACGAGAGGGATCTGGACGATGACGGGCAGCCGACGATCCAACTGACTCCACCGGGAGTCCTCCTGTTCCAGGCCCAACGACCCGACACCTATACCCAATTCACCATGGGTGGGATCGTGGGTTATGTCGAGGGGAAGCGCAAAGCCACGCGCTCTTTCCTGAAGCTGAACAACGAGATCGGCAAGGCCCTCGTGGATGATGCCTTCTTTACCCTTTCCCGCTCGGGGGACCGGATCCGTTTCAGCTCGGAGGGGGATGAGATCACGGAGTTGAAGGCTTCACGTCTCCCGAATGCGGGGGCCATCCTCTGGGTGCAACCCACGCCTACCGACTCCAAGAGCAAGGAGGTCACCGCCGCGCTGGGACCGATCAAGATCGTGGGAAAACCCCATCCCAAGGCCCTCGCACCCTTGCGTTCGGCCTTTTTCGCGCGCTGGATTCGCCGCTTTCCAGCCCTTCGGGACTAAGGCTCCTTGGGTTGAGGTCCTCCTAGGGATTAGGAAAACTTTTCAGTTCGGGCCTTCAAGGGTCGATCATTCATCGGTATATCTAAATGAATCGATGAATGATCTTCCCGCCTTAGTCGACCATCTCAAGCTCCTTGGGGACCGCACCAGGCTTCGGCTCCTCGCCCTGATCCGGGAGGAGGAGTTGAGCGTCGGAGAGCTGTCCGAGATCCTGGGACAGCGTCAGTCCACGGTCTCTAGCCAGCTTTCCCGGCTCCGAGAGGCCGGTATGATCCTCGACCGCCGGGAAGGGACGCGCTCCTATTATCGACTCCGGGCCGATCAGCGGGATCCCCTCTGGGAATTCATCTCGGGGAGCGTGGAAGAGGACCCCGTCCTCGGCAGGGACCGTGAGCGCATGGACCAGGTCTTGCTCGCGCGGCGCGGAGGGAGCTGGCTGGACCAGGTGGCGGGAAGCCTGGACCGGCGCTGGGTTCCCGGGCGCAGCTTCGCCTCCCTGACCTTTGGCCTCTCTCTTCTTCTGGACTTGGGCGTCTGTCTGGATATGGGCTCGGGGGACGGCGCCCTGCTCTCCCTTCTCGCTCCGGCAGCCGAGCGTTTGGTCTGTCTGGATTTTCATCCTCGCATGGTCGAGATGGGCAGGGCTCGCACCCTGGAAGAGGGACACCCGAATGTCCACTTCCTCCGGGCCGACATGCGGCATGTTCCCCTGGAGGGTGGATGTATGGACACCGTGTTGTTCCTCCAGAGTTTGCAATACGCCGGAGACCCCGAGGGAGTGATCCGGGAGGCGGGCCGGCTCGTCCGCCCCGGCGGAAAATGCCTGGTGGTCACCCTCGAAAGCCACCAAGACCAGAGGATTTGCGAGGAGTATGGGCATGTGTGGAAGGGTTTCGACCAGGACGTGCTCGCAGGCTGGATGCGAGAGGCAGGCTTCGTAAAGCAGCGTCATTCCGGCGCCTTGGCGGATCCGCGGGCGAGCCATCTCATGGTTTTGTCCATACTGGGGGAGAAAGAGGAATGAGAGATTGGGATTACAAGGCCTTTGGGGAGCCGATGGCTTTTGTCGCGCAGGACCGTGCCGGCCGTTTCCCCGTTCTAGGGGCGATGGAGGAGAGGGTTCTGGTCTGGGACGGGGCCATGGGGACCATGCTCCAGGAGGCCCAGCTCAGCATCGAGGATTTCGACGGTCTCGAAGGCTGCAACGAGGTCCTCGTGAGGACGCGGCCCGATGTTGTGGAGGGAATCCACCGTGCCTATTTCGAAGCGGGGGCCGACGTGGTGGAGACCAACACCTTTGGGGCGACCAGTCTGGTTCTCTCCGAGTATGGGCTCGAGAAGGAGGCCTTGGCTTTGAATCGCGAGGCCGCCCGGATCGCCCGCAAGGTGGCCGACTCCTGCAGCACTCCTCAGAGGCGCAGGTTCGTCGCAGGCTCCATGGGGCCTACGACCCGCCTTGTGACCCTGGGCCACGTGGACTTCGACGACCTCTACTCCATCTACCTGGAGCAGGCCCGGGGCTTGCTCGAAGGAGGGGTGGACCTCCTCCAGATTGAGACATGCCAGGACCTCCTGCAGATCAAATGCGCGGTGGCCGCGAGCCGCGAGGCCATGGATATGCTGGGGATCGAAGTCCCCATTTTCGTGACGATCACCGTCGAGACCACGGGGACCATGCTTGTCGGCTCGGATGTGGCCGCCGCCCTTGCAACTCTCGAGGCCCTTCCTGTCGACGGGGTGGGCCTGAATTGTGCGACCGGCCCGGACCTCATGCAGGAGCATGTGCGTTTTTTGGGGGAGCATTGCACGCGCAAGGTCCTTGTCCTCCCCAACGCGGGTCTTCCGCGGAATGTGGATGGGCAAACCGTCTATGATTTGACTCCCAAGGAGCTGGCGACCTTTCATCGTCATTTCCTGGAGGATTATGGTGTGAGCGCAGTGGGTGGCTGTTGCGGGACAACCCAGGAGCACATCCGCGCGGTGGCCGAGGCAGTCCGGGGCATCGTCCCCAGCCCCAGGCCGGTGCGTTTTCCTCCGCAGGTGGCCTCCCTCTACGGCGCCGTTTCTCTCGATCAGGACTCGGGACCCCTCATTGTCGGGGAGCGTACCAACGCCAACGGCTCCAAGAAATTCCGCACCACCATGTTGGCTGAAGACTACGACGGTCTCGTCGAGATCGCCAAGGGCCAATCCCGCGAAGGGGCGCACATCCTCGATGTCTGCACGGCTTATGTCGGCAGGGACGAGGTCCGCGACATGTCGGAAGTGGTGCAGCGCTTCGTGACCCAGGTGCCCATTCCGATCATGGTGGACTCGACCCAGACGGATGTGCTCGAGGCAGCCCTCAAGTTGATTCCCGGACGCCCTGTGATCAACTCCATCAATCTCGAGGATGGCGAGCCGAGGGCCGACGAGATTTGTCGTCTCGCGCGCAAGTATGGGGCCGCCCTGGTCGCTTTGACCATCGACGAAGAAGGGATGGCCAAGACCTGGGAAAAAAAACTGGAGATCGCGCGGCGCATCCACGAGATCGTCACCAAGAGGCATGGGCTCCCTTCCGAATGCCTGCTCTTCGATCCGCTGACGTTCACCATCGCCTCGGGGGACGAAGACAGCCGGGACGCCGGAATCCAGACTCTCAAGGGATTGGAGGCCATCAAGAGGGAACTCCCGGGAGTGCGCACCCTGCTCGGTCTTTCGAACATTTCCTTTGGGCTCAAGCCCTATCCAAGGCGCATCCTCAACTCGGTCTATCTGCACGAGGCGATTCAGCATGGCCTGGACTCGGCCATCATGAATTCGGGCAAGATCATCCCGATCCACAAACTCTCCGAGGAGGACCTCGAGGTTACCCTCGACCTGATCTATGACCGGAGGCGCGAGGGTTACGATCCTCTTTTCGCCTTTATCGAGCGATTTGGAGCGCGGACGGCCAAGGCCGAGGCCGACAAGGAGGATGAGAACGACCTCCCGGTGGAGGAACGCCTCAAGCGGCGCGTGATCGACGGCAACCGAACAGGGATCGAGGCCCATCTCGAGGAGGCGATGAAGTCCTACAAGCCTCTGGACATCATCAACCGCATTCTGCTGGATGGGATGAAGACGGTCGGCGAACTTTTCGGATCGGGGCAGATGCAGCTCCCCTTCGTTCTCCAATCCGCCGAAACGATGAAGCACTGCGTCGCCTTCCTCGAGCCCTTTATGGACAAACTCGAAGGCTCGGAAAAGGGTGTCCTCGTTCTCGCCACCGTGCGCGGGGATGTTCATGACATTGGGAAGAACCTGGTCGATATCATCCTCTCCAACAACGGCTACAAAGTGATCAACCTGGGGATCAAGCAACCCCTCGAGAACATCCTCAAGGCCGCCGAGGAGCATGGCGCTCACGCTATCGGGATGAGCGGGCTCCTGGTCAAATCGACGGTTGTCATGAAGGAGAACCTGGAACTGATGAGCAAGAAGGCCTGGGAGACACCGGTCATTTGCGGGGGCGCTGCCCTCAGCAGGAGCTATGTCGAGAGAGATCTCCGCCAGGCCTATGGGAAGGATGTCTTCTATGGAAAGGACGCTTTCACGGGTCTCCACCTCATGGACGAGATCTGCGGGATCAGCCAGGTGAAGACCCTGACGGCCGAGACTCCCCACAAGGTTGTCCGTCACGAGACCCGCCTGGAGCGGGAGACGCGGTTGGAGCATTCCTTCCTCGAGTATGCCGAGCCGACCGTTCGCAGGATCAGCGACATCCCCATACCCCCTTTCTTCGGGGGAAGGGTGGTCGGTCCGGAGGAGCTGGACCTGGGAACCATCCTCCGCTACGTGAACAAGCGCGTTCTCTTCAAGTTCCAGTGGCAGTACAAAAAGGGCAAACTCTCCGAAGCCGATTACGCTGAGCACTTAAAGCTCGCCGAAGAGAAGTTCAGCTACTGGGGAAGGAGGGCCCGGGAGGAGGGACTCCTCCAGCCACAGGTCGCTTATGGTTTCTTCCCCTGCAATGCCGAGCGAAACGAACTGGTGGTCTACGATCCCGAAGGGGATGGGGAGTTGGCCCGCTTCCTGCTCCCCCGCCAGCCCAAGGGCAAGCGCCTCTGTGTTGCCGACTATTTTCTGCCGGCCGAAGGAGGAAAGCGGGACGTGGTGGCCTTTACCGTCGTGACCATGGGCAGGATTGCGACCGAGACCTGCCAGAAACTTTTTGGAGAGAATCAGTACGAGGACTATCTCCACTTCTATGGCCTCTCCGTCGAAGCCACCGAAGCCCTGGCCGAATACTGGCATAAACGGATCCGCCAGCAGCTGGGGATCGCCGACCAGGACGCTCCCGAGATTCGCGATCTCTTCAAGCAGGGTTATCGGGGGAGCCGATTTTCCTTCGGCTATCCAGCCTGCCCCAACCTCCAGGACCAGGGCAAGGTCCTGGACATCCTTCCCGCCGAGGCCATCGGCGTGGAACTGACCGAGGAATGGCAGCTCTTCCCCGAGCAGTCCACCTCCGCCCTGGTCTGCCACCATCCCGACGCTCGATATTTCAACCTCATGGCAGTAAGGTAGGAGGATCGCCCCTGCTCTGCCTGGGTTTCGAGAGGCAAGCAGGCCCATTTCCTTTTCGATTCCTCTCGAGGACCCATCCATGGCCGTTTTTAGCCTGTTTGCCGCCCTTGTCCTTTCCCTTCCTTCCGTCCTTCCCCAGTCGCAGGAACAGGGGGAAAAACAGGAGGCTCCTCCTCCCAAACTCCATTTCGAGTCGGGCAAAGTTGTGGTTGGCGACCATCTGGCGACCATCGATCTCCCCAAAGGGGACCGCTATCTCCAGAAAAAGGAGGCAAGGTTCATCGTGGAGAAGGTGTGGGGGAACCCTCCCAACCCCGACCTCCTCGGCCTGATCCTTCCCAAGGGAGAGGACCTGTTCGCGGAGGACTCCTGGGTCATCGTCGTAGGCTTTGAGGCGGATGGCTACATCAGTGATGAGGAAGCAGAGGAGATGGATTACGATGCCATCCTCGCCCAGGCCCAAGAGGAGGAAGTGGAGATCAACAAAAAGCGCAAGGAGATGGGCTATCCCACCGTCCACCTGGTGGGTTGGGCCGAGAAGCCTCATTATGATGCCAAGACCAAGAAGTTCTACTGGGCAAAGAACCTTGCCTTTGGGGACAAGTCCGTGAACACCTTGAACTACAACATCCGATGCTTAGGCCGCAGAGGAGTCCTGGTCCTGAATGCTGTCTCCACGATGGACCGGCTCGAAGATGTTTCCAGGGGAGCCAAGGCCATCCTCTCCAGGGTCGAATTCACCAAGGGGAACCGATACTCCGACTATGTTTCGGGGGACAAGGTGGCGGCCTATGGGTTCGGCGCGCTGATCGCGGGCAAACTCGCCCTCAAGGCGGGTCTTTTCAAGCTCCTCCTCAAACCGCTCATTGTCGTGGGCGCGATCCTCATCGGATTCTTCGCCAGGCTCTTCGGGAAGAAAAAGGTCGCGCCCAGCGCCGACGCCGAATGAAGAACCCTGCGCTCTGGTTGCTCGGCGCCCTCCTCCTGGCCAACCTGGTCGTGTTCTTCGTCTATGGCTTCGACAAGAGGCGGGCGAGGCGCGGGGGATCTCGAATCTCGGAAAAGGCCCTCATCTTCCTGGCTCTTCCCGGAACGCTCCCGGGGGCGCTTCTGGGGATGAAGGTCTTTCGGCATAAAACGAAAAAGAGGAGCTTCCAGTGGAAACTCCTCCTTCCCGTTCTCAGCAACGCGGCTCTGGTCTATCTCGCCTGGTGGATCCTGGCGGAGACTTCCAGGGGTTGAGCCCTACTTGTGCTCGTGTTTTTCCCCTTTCTTGCCGTGTTCCTTGTGCTCATGTTCTTTGTGCTCATGCTTTTTTTCCGCTTTTTCCTCGACCTCTTCCACCTCGGCGAAATCATCATCATCTTTGTTCTCCTTGGCGGGTTTGGCTGAGCCCTTACGTGCCTTCTTGCTTTGGAGGATCATCACCGATGTCGCGGTGACCTGGATCATCTTGACTGGTTTGGTGATCTTTTTTGCTCCTTCCAGGTCGCCTTCGTCCTCCTTGAGGTGGCGGGCGGTCTTGACGTCGAAGGTCACTTCCTTGGCGCTTCCTTCGAGGACTACGAGGCGACCCGCCGCGCCCTTCTTGGGAACGAAGAATCCATAATCCTTGAAGCGGACCCAGATCTTGGTCTTGGGGTCCTTGATGTCCTTGACCCACATCCAGCAGCCTTTCTTGGGGCAGGTCTTCTCCACCATGCCGTAGAGGCGGATGGGTTTCCCCTGGAGATCCTTGAACTTCTTTTTCAGTTGGCTTGCGCTGAAGGATTTGAGCTTCTTGTTGGTGAAGGGGGCGCCGCTGAATTGGAAGCGGCCCACTCCGGGGGCGCTCTTCCAGACCGGCTGCTTGATGATTTTACTCCCCGCCTTTTTCATCGGCCGGGATGTCGGCTTGGACTGGGCGGTGGCCTTGGCCTTCTGGACTTGGTGGGCTTCCTGGACTTCTTCCAACTGCTCCTGGGCGGGCAGCATCGAGGCCAGGGCAAACAGGGCGATCAGTTTGACGGTCATCGGTTTATTCTTTGATGAGGTTGGCAGAAATGGCCCCCGGTCCGATCCAGGAGGCTTTCCCCAAACCATAGCCGCCCTAAGCCCCTATAACACCCTTTCCGCGTTGGGGCCCTGCCCCTCTCCGGCCGAAGCCGGGCATTCGGCCTGTGCCTGGAGGAGTTCCCACTTCCCCTGGTGGTCTTTGATCCAACCCTTGATCCGGTCCCCCACCCTGAGGAGGAAGGGGTTAAGCCCCGGAATATGAGGCAGATAGGCGAATACAGCCCTCCCCTCACCCGCCTCCTCGAAAAAGGCGACGTAACGGTCCGGGCTGATCGACGTGCAGATGAGTTGAACGGGAGCCATCCTCGGTTTTTCGGCCCCCTCCAGGGAGGGCTCAAGGATTCTCCCGATTCCCGGGTGCCGCCGGAGCAAGCCGCTCAGCCCGGAGGCCAGGAGAAGGCCCGCCCCGCCAGGACATGCAGGTGGAGGTGGGGCACCTCCTGCCCCGCGTTTTCGCCGTTGTTGATGACCACCCGGAACCCTTCCTCTGCGAAGCCCTCCTTGCGGGCGATCTCACTCGCCACGTAAAGCAGGTGCCCAAGGAGGGTCCGCTGTTCCTCGCTTGCATCGGAGAGCTTGGGGATGAGGCGCTTGGGGATGACCAGGATGTGCTGGGGCGCTTGCGGGTTGATGTCCCGAAAAGCGAGGCAGTGGATGTCCTCGTGAACAATGTCGGCGGGAATCTCCCCCCGGAGGATCTTGCCGAAGATCGTGGGGTTGCTGGCGATGTCGTTTTGATCCATGGGGCTATCCTATCCGGGCGGGGAGGGAAACAAAAAGGCGAGGCTTGTGTATCGTCCCCGTTCTCGGGAGAATTCAGCCATGAAGATCGCAGTGACAGGCGGAACAGGTTTTGTAGGGAGGGCCCTGGTCGAAGAGCTGATCGAGCGGGGAGAGGCGGTGACCATTGTCAGCCGGAGCCCGGACAAGCTGCCTGTCC
>DROQ01000139.1 GCA_011321845.1 Planctomycetota bacterium
AATGCTAAAAACGACATACCCTCCAAATTGGTGGTCGATTAAAACATAGTCGCCTACTCGGATTTTTCCGTAGGAAGGGGAAGCGGGGATATCATTCATTAAATTCCATCCAGGACTCCCCGGATTACTTGTATCCCCCTGTATCCTGTATTGATTTGCAGTTGAGGTTGAAACAATGGAAGCAAAAGGGTTTGGATTGGAATCTTGCACATAGAAAAAATGAAACCCATTCGGGTAAAAGGGGGAAGGATAGTGAAGGAGCATGTGGATGGTTGAATTAGCTAAGGAAGAGGGAGAAGGAAAAGTTGTTGGGTCAACTTTTACTTCAAAAAAGTTATTCCCAATTTGGTTATTCGGGTCCCGAAAGACTGCATTGCATTGTCCCATGGTATAGGGAACGCGAGACATCGTTACCGTTAGCCCATGGATTTGCAGATCCCGTATTCCATTAAAATAAAAGAGATCGTACCAGGAATTGTTTACGGGCAAAAACGGGTCGAAGCCATGGCATTTCAAGGTTGCTCCATTCCCTTCGATCTCCAGAAAGAAATAGGACTCGTAGTTCGCGATCAAGGAGAAAATGACCGTGTTATTGGGTCCTGGAGGCCCGAGGATGGCCTTTGGGTTCAAATCGTAAACACCAGGTTGGAAACGAAGGATGTAGTTGGCTCCCCCACCCTTTACCATGGAATCAATGGCGTTTCGGATGGCCAAGATGTCATCTTGGCCATCATCGGGATGAGCCCCAAAACTACTTAGGTCGATGACAGTAGGTGCGCCTTGCCCAACTAAACCTTGTCCCCAGAGCAAAGAGGCCAAGAGAAAGAAACTCACATAGGTTTTTCTCAGCTTCATTTTCCTTCCCCCTATTTTGCGGCCTTTGAGACTTCGAAACGGACGGATGCACGGACCCGTGCGTACAGGCTCCCAGGTCCCTTGCAAAGAGCTTGCGCTTTACCAAGGATGCGGACCCGCAAACCTGTGGGTCCCATGTGAAAGCCGGGGATGGTCTTCTTTACCAACCTCTTTCCGGTCGACCAATTCAAAGTGTCCGTCCATTCACCAGACCGCAGCATGATTTTGAAATCCCCTTCCAAACCCTTGGTACCCTGGGCGGAGATTCGGAGATATAGGGTTCCCTTTTGGACCTTGGGCATGCTGAGCTGGTATTCCATGACCATGGGGCCGGGCTGCACTCCTTGACCATCGGAAACACGAAGGAAGACATTGGCGTCCTTTTTCTGCACCTTGGCTCGGAAGGTATGGGACACAAAACACTCTACGACTTTGCGGTAAGGGTTTTCAAAGTGACTCACCCCCATTCCGATTTGGGTGGCGAATCCGCGTTTCCCGACATGAAGGACCTTCCCCTTGGGTAGAGAAAGGGAGGAGGAGAGGGTCTTTCGTTGAGGTTGGAGGGTTTGTGGATCCACTCCGTCGCAAGCGATTGATGTCAAAGTCTTGGCTTGGACTTGGATCCATATGGGAGGGGATGGAAAAAGGAAGGGGCTAAAAATCAGAGAGGAGAGGAGAGGAGAGGAGAGGAGAGGAGAGGAGAGAGGGTATAGGTAGCATTGTTTTCTCCATTGCAAAGGGGTTGAAGGAGGGCCATGAGATCGAGGCCTCATGGGTTTGAGATAGAGGGGATTATACGGGCCAAGGGGTCCCGGGCCAGCCCCTCCGGGTGAAGGGACCGCTCATCCCTTTCCTCCCCGTCTTTCTGGCCTTCTCAAGGTTTCAAGAAAACGCGTGGCGGCAACAAGGATGGGAGAGGGTCGGGGGGGAATGGTTTCTTGGGGGGATGCGGGCAGAATGGGGGAATGGGTGCTCTCCTTACGGTTTTGCCTTTGTTGCTTTTCGCCTGCACTCCTCAGGAGGGGGGGCCGGCTTCACGGGCTTCGAAGAAAGGAGGGGGGGAGGAGGGGAAGGTGGAGAAAGGGGCAAAAGAGCCGAAGGCTTTGCCGGGAGCGCTGCTTGTTGTTTACAAGCAGCGGGTGGCGGAGGAGCAGTGGACGTTTTTCGAGGATGGGAGCCTTTGGCATCTGCGCTTTGACCGGGGGCGGGTGCTGGAGGAGGAGTTGGCGCCGCCGTCCGCGGAGCGGCTGAAGGGGGCGCGGCGCTTGGCTTCGCTCCTTAGGGTCTTGAAGAAGGACCCCAAGAGTCGGCGGCAGAGGGAGGATCCGGGGGAGAGCGAGCCCTTGCGATACCGGTTTCTATTGGGGGAAGCGGCTCCGGTCTTGAGCTTCGAGCGGCCGGAGAGGGGGGTGCCCAGGGAGGTCCAAAAGCGCATCGCGGCCCTCCTCGCGCCCAAGGCCCCGGGCAGGGTTCCACCTAAGATTCCGGCCAAGGGGCCTGCCAAGAACAAGGGGGGACTCCTGAAACTTCCAGGATGGATCGCTCGGGCCAAGCCCTACGCCCTGGCCATGGGATTGGACGAGAAGGAGCGGAAAGACGTCCGCGCCTTCCTCAAGAAACACAAGCTCCCCTTCACCAAAGCGGAGAAGGGGAGCTATGGGGACGGGAGGGCGCTGCGCCATCCCTGGTTCTTCTGGCCGAGCCGAAAACCGGCCAAGGCGGGGGAGTGGACCGTGGAGTTCGAGGGGCGCTTCTTCCTGGCCCGCGTCTGGAGGAACCCGAAGCGGGCCAGGTGAAGCAGGGCGACTAACGCAGGATGCGGGTCCTCGCCTTGAAGTCCTTGCCCACCACGACGATGGGCTTGCCGGTGGTCGCGCCGGTGGCGACCACGCCCTTGGCCCCGAGGGTGAGGCTCATGTTGACGGGGCCGCTGGGCTGAACGGGAGCGCCTCCCCCGCCGCCGCCACCGCAGGAGCCGAGGCCGAGGAAGATGCAGAGCAGGCCGACCATGGCCCAGGAGGGGATGGGTCTGGAGGCCAGGCCGCCTATTTTGCTGCTACGCCGAGCCAGCCGGAGGGCGAGCAGGAGACTGATGCCGAGGGCCAGGATCCAGATGGGGAAGGGGGTCCCAGGCTTCGGACCGAAACCGGAGGGAGGAGGAAGCACACTTCCCGCCGGAAGAGCGGGGTCGCCCATGGCCAGGATGAAGCTATAGGTCTTGTTGGGAGCCAGGACGAGGAGGTCGCTCCCGCCGAGGGCCTTGAAGCGAGCCAGCCCGGATCTGGAGGAGAGGTCGAGCTTGGCCAAGGGCACCGAGGGGTTGTCCACCTTTCCATCCCGGTTCTTGTCCAGGTGCAGGGTGATCTCGCCCAGGCTGACCGCCTTGTCCAGGTCCACGGCGACCTGAAGCTCGCTCAACCGGATGGCCTCGTTCTTACCCACGAGATCGAAGGCCAGGACGGGAGTCTGGGACAGGGCCTTCTGGCTCACGGTCTGACCGTCGATACGGCTTGTTTTAGAAACGAGACTGAGAGCCCCCACGACCAAGGTCCGAGGGACCCCGTTGATGGTCGAGGAGATTGCCGTTTTCCGCTTGAAGGGAGCGATCGGAACAGGCTTGGCCCCTTCCTCGCCAATCGTCACAAGCTGTCCGGTCGCAGCCGGCGGGCACTCGGTGAAGTCCGACGCCCGCCCCTTCTCATTGACCACGCTGATCTGGAAGCTGTGGTTGCCCGATTTTTGGTACCCGTAGAAGAGGGCGGAGTAGACCCCGTCATCCGGGAACTCGTCACCGTGCGCGGGAAGCCCGTCGTCAAAGAGTTGGATCGTGCCGGGGAGCGGTTTGTCGTCAGGCCCCAACACCGTTGCAGTCACCTTCGCTCCCGCAACGGGCCAGCCCGCGCTCACAGCAACGGAGACGGGGATGGGACTCGGATAGTTGTGCACCGTCGCCCCGGTGGATGAGATGATGGAGACCGACTGGGAGAAGACTAGGGCCGTGAGATCATAGACCGTCTTGAGGTTGCTCCCCCCAAGACTCACGATGGCTTGCCACTTGCCCGCCTCGGGTCCTTGAACCTCGAAGATGAACTGTTGGGCCGAGCCCCGAAACTTGATCTTGGGATCCTTGGTGTTGCGATCGATGATCTTGCCGTTGGGGCGTTTGAGCTTGAGCTCGAGCATGTTGGTCGAGGCCGTGCCCAAACTGACCGTCATGCGGTCGGAGAGGCCGGTGACCTCGAAGTCCATCGTCTTGCTCTTGCCCGAAGCCACGTTCTCCTGGATTTGCTCGTTGGCCGTTCCTCCACCCTGGACCTCACCGAAAATCCGCTGGAAGATGCTCGGGAGCTGCGAGGAGTTGGTCGCCCCGAAGTACCTTCCTCCCGTCCCAGTCGCGATCAGGGTCATCGTACGGGAGTCCACACCGGTGCCCACACCGATGGAATAGACGGTCGTCTTATTGGCCTTCAAGCTGGGAATCACGGAGAGGGGTGAGGGGCCACTGTTGGAGAAACCGTCCGAGAGCAGGATGATCAGCTCGGAACAACCTTTGACGAGCCCCAATTGGGATTGGCCGGCGAGGAGCCCCGATCCGATGGCGGTGGAGCCGCTCGCCCTCAAGCGGGAAATGGCGGCAACCGCGGCGTTGCGATGCGCCGTGTTGAGCGTCCCCATTCTCAGGTCCACCCGGGCGGAAGAAGAAAAGGAGACGACGGAGAGGGAGTTTCCATCCTCCATCAGGCCCACTCCAAGGATGGACCCCAGGATGGCCAGAGTCATGCGGGTACCCCTCATGCTCCCTGAACGGTCGATCACCAGAGTGACAGCCAGGGGACCGTTGTTGACCTTGTACTTCACGGCCACATGCCCAGCCGTCGAGGAGCTGGGCTGGGTCTTGGGCTCCTTGAGCCCCCCCACCCCGGAATCCTTGATGGTTTTCCAGCAGCTGGATCCCCGGAAGTACTCCTGGTTCGTCTTGATGGCCTTCCCCGCGGCGTTGTTGACACCCTTGAAGTGCTTGGTGCCATTGAAACCGGTGGTGCAGTATTCGGTCCGGAGGTTGTTGTTCGTGATGGTCGTTCCACCATCCATGATGCAACAGACCGATGAGTTGCTCGTCACGCAGTAGTGCTTGGGGTCCCTTCCTTTCACGTTTCCGACATAGCCCTTGTACTCGTCCAGGATCCCAAAGAGGTAGTGTCCCATCTCGTGGACCAGGCCGAACTGCCCCCGGGCATTCCCACTCGTGCTTTTGTGGGTTTGGCTGATGATGACATGGCGGCCATCCACCCCCAGGCCACGGACATGGGCCCTGGCCCCGCTGGTGTCATTGAGCACCCAGACATCGGCCTTGTCCTTGAGCTGCCGGCAGGTGGTGAAGGTGACCGTCCCGAGCTGCAGTTGCTTCTCGGTGGCGTCGTAGAGGAGCTTGGAACCCGCATTGAACAAGGGTTTCCAGCTGTTGAAGTCTTTTTCGTCGTAAGCGAAGTAGACCAGGATATCGAGCTTCCCATTTTTGATCGTTCCCCTCCCGGCAAAGGATTTTGCAGAGAAGTGGAAGAGGAATAAGAAGAGAGAGAAAAAAAAGATTCCTCGGCGGAGGAGAGAGGAGGAGTGAGCGCGCATTGTTTTACTTTCCTTTGAACGACTAGAAAGAATGAGGCGAAGAATCATGGTGGGATTCGATCGGGAGAGACCTCCCGGGGAGGGTCGATCCTATCAAAGAAATCTTTCGCCTGGCAAAAACCGCAGGAAAAGGGGCTGCATCCAGGATGCGGAAAAAATCCCCCATCACTCGGAGAAGTTCAGGGGGGAACCTGGCTTCAAAGGGGATACCGATCGAGATGTCGTGCTCAGGCCGGAACCACCCGAAGCAACAGGTCTCCCCCAGTTACGGTGTCACCGGCCTTTACTTGGATCTGCTCGACGAGCCCGTCCGCCTCGGCCTGAATGGGGTTTTGCATTTTCATCGCTTCGAGGACGAGCAGGGTCTGGCCCTTCTGGACCTGCTGGCCTTCCTGGACCTCGACGGCGACGACGACGCCGGGCATGGAGGCGCGGATCTCGGGGTCGGTCCCTCCCCCCTTGCCTTGGACCCGCTGGGCGATCTTTTCGCGCTCGTCCAGGATCTCCACGTGGCAGAGGTCGCCTTTGTAGTGGACGTCGAGGTTTCCCTTGGAGGTGGGCTGGAGGTAGACGTCGAAGCCGCGACCATCCACGAGCAGATGCAGGCTGCGGCCCTTTTCGAGGAGGCAGGGGTCGATGGGGTAGACTTCGACCTCTTCGGTCCCATCCTCGTCGTGCCGAACCAGGTGGGCCATCAGGACATCCCCCTCTTTTTCGAAGAAGATCTCACGTTCGATCCGGCGGCCATCGGCCTCCACCTTGACGAAGTAGCGCATCTCAGCCCCTCCCCTCCATGCGTCCACGGAGCACCCAGGGGCTGAGCCCCGTTCCGCCCGTCGCGACGGTCTCCTGTTTATCCTCGATCAGGGCGCCCCGGTATTTGGCGTAGGCCGCGGCGAGACCTGCGACTTCGAGCACCTGGACCTCCTGGGGCCGTTCGAGGCCCTCGAGGATGGACGTGTCGTAGTCACCGGAGCGGAACTCCTCGGAGTGCAGGACATGAACAGCCGCGGGGACCGAGGTCTGGACTCCGGCGATCCGCAGCTCGGCCAGGGCCCGAAGCATGCGTTGGATGGCTCGCTCCCGGTCCTCGGCCCAGACGATCAGCTTGGCAAGCATGGAGTCGTAGTAGGGGCTGACCTCCAGCCCCCGAAAAATCGCCGAGTCGAAGCGCACCCCCCGCCCCCCCGGCGAGCTGAGCCGCTCGATCGTCCCCAGGCTCGGAAAAAAGGTCACGGGATCCTCCGCGTTGATCCGAACCTCGATGCTGTGCCCCCTGGGCTCCCAGGGCTCCCGGACCGTTTCACCCGCCGCGATCCGGAGCTGCTCGGCCACCAGATCCACCCCGAAGCGCTCCTCCGTGATGGCGTGCTCCACCTGCAGCCGCGTGTTCATCTCGAGGAAGTAGAACTCCCCCTGGCTGACCATGAACTCGATTGTCCCGGCGCCCTCGTAACCCACCGCCAGGGTGAGCCTTTTGGCGGCCTCCTCCATCCGCGCCCGAAGAGCGGGGTCCACCGCGGGCGAGGGACTCTCCTCGACCAGCTTCTGGTGCCGCCGCTGCACCGAACACTCCCGCTCCCCGTAGGTCACGCAGCCTCCGTGCCGGTCGGCCATGACCTGGATCTCGACGTGGCGGGGCTTGTCGAGGAATTTCTCGAGATAGACCCGCCCATCCCCGAAGGCACCCTCCGCCTCCGCAGCAGCGAAGCGGAAGGCCTCCTCGAACTCCCCCTCCTCGCGGACCAGCTTGATCCCCTTGCCCCCACCTCCCGCGGCCGCCTTGAGCAGCACGGGGAAGCCGATTTCCCGGGCCTTGGCCAGGAGGGTCCTTGGCTCCAGATCAGCGTCAGCCCCCGGAATCACCGGGACTCCAGCCTCCAGAGCCACGCGCCGGGAGGAGATCTTGTCCCCCATTCTGGAAATGGCCTCCGGGGGAGGGCCGACGAAGACCAGGCCCGCCTCCCGGACCGCCTGGGCGAAACCCGCATTCTCCGAGAGAAAGCCGAAACCGGGATGAATGGCGTCCACCTCGCAGATTTGGGCGATCTCCAGGATGCGCTCCCCCCGGAGATAGGACTCGGCCGGAGGCGGCGGCCCCAGGAGGTAGGCCCGGTCGGCAAAGCGGACATGGAGGGAATTGCGGTCCGCCTCGGAGAAGACGGCGACCACCTCGATTCCCATTTCTTTGGCGGTCCTCTGGACCCGAAGGGCGATTTCCCCGCGGTTGGCGATCAGGATGCGACGAAACATGCCCGGCAATGTACCCTTTTCGTCAGGCAAAGGGATGAAAATCCCGGGGGAGAATCCTATCGTGGCATGCATTCACCAGGAAAATGCCCAAGTGGGTGTTCATGAGGGCCTCCTCCCCTGGAAACATTCTTATCCAGAAACTCCAACCAACCAGGAGAACCATGTCAACCGACGCCGACCATCCGAAAACCGCCAAGCTCACAATTGGTGACAAGGAGATCGACCTCCCGATCATCGTCGGGACTGAAAACGAAGTCGCAGTGGACATCCGGAAGCTGCGCAAGGAGACCGGCGCGGTCACCTACGACCCCGGCTTCGGGAACACTGCGGGGACCCTTTCCAGGATTACATATCTCAATGGCGAACAAGGCATCCTCCGCTACGCGGGCTACCCCATCGAGGAATTGGCCGAGAAGAGCACCTTCCTCGAGGTTGCATGGCTCCTGATCCACCAGAAACTGCCGACGGCCGACCAACTGGAAGGATTCGAGCATGA
>DROQ01000140.1 GCA_011321845.1 Planctomycetota bacterium
GTGACGGGCTCCATGGAGCAGGCCATCTCGGAGATGGAGCGCCGGCGGGCCAAGCAGCTGGCTTACAACGAGGAGCATGGGATCACGCCCAAGACCATCATCAGCCGCATCAAGGAGCTGATCGGGACCGAGGAGGAGGAGAGCGTCCAGGAGGTTTTCTCCATGGTGGCCGAAGAGAAGGAGTTGTTCGGAAACAAGCGGGAGCTGCAAAAGCACCTGGAGTCCCTGCGTGAGCGGATGGGGGAGGCGGCGCGCGCGCTCGAGTTCGAGGAGGCCGCGCGGCTCCGGGACGAGTTGTTCCGCCTCGAGGAGATGGATCTCAAGCTGCGCTGATCATGCATCCCAAGGTACAAGAAAAAGCAGGCCGCCTCCCCGACAGCCCCGGCTGCTACCTGTTCAAGGACGCCAGGGGCAAGGTGCTCTATGTCGGCAAGGCGGGCTCCCTGCGCAAGCGGGTGGCCTCCTATCTGCGGCCGGGGGGGGATGGGCGCATCTCGATCCGGTTCCTGGAGAGCGAGGCGCGGGACCTCGACTTCGTCGTGACGAACACGGCGCAGGAAGCCTTGCTCCTCGAGAACACCCTGATCAAGAAGTTTCGCCCCAAGCACAACCTGAAACTCAAGGACGACAAGGCCTACCTGATGCTGCGCATCGACCTCAGCGAGCCCTGGCCCTGGTTTCGCTTCGTGCGGCGGCGGCGCAGCGACAAGGCGCGCTACATCGGGCCCTTCGCCTCGGCGGGGGCGATCCGGCGGACCCTGCGCATCCTGCACCGGGTGACGCCCATGCGGGACTGCAGCGACGGGGTGTTCCAGGGGCGCAGCCGCCCCTGCCTCAAGGCGCAGATCGGGCGCTGCCCGGCCCCCTGCGTGGGGGAGATCTCGCGCGAGGATTACATGGAGCTGGTGCATCGGGCGATCCGCATCCTCGAGGGGCGCTCCGACGACCTCGTGCGGGACCTGCAGGAGCGGATGGCCAAGGCGGCCGAGGAGCTGCGCTTCGAGGAGGCCGCGACCTGCAAGGAGCACCTCAAGGCCCTGGCCCTGATTACCGAGCGGCAGCGGGTCGACGACGGGCGGGCCGACCGGGACGTCCTGGGCCTGCACGCCCTGGGGACGCGGACCCTGCTCGTGCACTTCCTCTATCGCGAGGGAAAACTCGAGGGGAGCAAGCTGCACGAGTTCGAGACCCAGCTCCCGCCGAGCGAAGTGCTGCACAACTTTTTGCTGCGGGCCTTCGCCGGGGATCGCTACGTGCCGCGGGAGATCCTGCTGCCCTTCGAGGTGCCCGAGCTGGCCGACGTCCAGGCCTGGCTGCAGGCCAAGCGGGGACGGCGCGTCGACCTCGTCGTCCCCAAGCGCGGAGACCGCAGGCGGGTCGTCGAGCTGGCCAGCGAGAACGCCCGCCTCTGCCTCGAGGCCGGTGGCAGCGCCCAGGACCGCGCCCGCCGCGAGCTGGACGAAGTCGCCGCCCTGCTCGGCCTCCCGAGCGGCCTGCGGCGCATCCACTGCCTCGACGTCTCCACCACCCAGGGGCGCGACACCGTCGCCTCCCGCGTCTGCTTCGAGGACGGAGCGCCCAAGAGGGGCGGCTACCGGCGCTTCAAGATCCGCGGCGCCGCCGGGCGTGAGGACTTCGCCTCCATGGCCCAGGCCGTCGCCCGCAGCCTCCGCCTCTGCCTCGAGCGCGAGGACGAAGACCTCCCCGACCTCCTCCTTATCGACGGCGGCAAGGGCCAGCTCAGCTCCGCCCTCCAAGGCGTCGCCGAATGCGGCCTCGACCCCAGCGACCTCCCCGTCGTCGGCATCGCCAAAGACAAAGAACGCGGCGGCCGCCGCACCGGCGAACGCCTCTTCCTCCCCGGCCGCCCCGAGCCCATCCCCCTCGAACCCGGCAGCCCCCCCTTCCTCCTCCTCACCCGCGTCCGCGACGAAGCCCACCGCTTCGCCATCACCTTCCACCGCAAACTCCGCTCCTCCCTGACCAGCGAACTCGACACCATCCCCGGCATCGGCCCCAAACGCCGCAAAGCCCTCCTCCGCCACTTCGGCAGCCTCGCCAACCTCCGCCGCGCCAGCCTCCAAGAACTCCAATCCTCCGGCTGTCTTCCCCCCGCCCTCGCCGCTACCCTCTATGAGAGCTTGAAAAGGAACCCCCAATGACCCCAATGGAACCGCAGCGAAGCCGCCCGATCCCTCTCCGCCCTCGCCGGTTGCCCTCTATGAGACCTTGAGTAGGAACTCCCAATGAACCCGATGGAACCCAGCCGAAGCCGCCCCAATCCCCTCCGCCTCTTTCTTCTCCTCCCCCCCCGACTTTTCCTACTTTCCCTTCTGCTCCTTCTCCCCTCCTGCAACCAATCCAAGACCGAGCCCTACACCCCCGGCCTCGGCGAGATCATGACCCTCATCCAAATGCGCCACGCCAAACTCTGGTTCGCCGGCACCGCCAAAAACTGGCCCCTCGCCTCCTACGAACGCAAAGAACTCCGCGAAGGCTTCGCCGACGTCCTCCATTTCCATCCCACACACCAAGGCTCCCCCGTCTCCCTCGCCGAAGTCACCCCGACCCTCATCGACCCTCCCCTCGCCCAGCTCAAAAAAGCCATCGCCTCCAAGGACTCCTCCGCCTTTCCCCCCGCCTTCGACGCCCTCACCCAAGCCTGCAATGCCTGCCACCAGGCCACCGCCTTCGCCTACAACCTCGTCCAACGCCGCCAGACCAACTCCTTCTCCAATCAGGACTTCCATTTGCCCAAGTAATGCGGATGTGAGAATCCAGGACCGCCCCCAAGTTTCACAGAAGAACACCTCCGGCCTTCTTCCCGAAATCCCTTCCATTCCCGCTGAAAGCTCCATTCTAAGCAAAAAAAAACTCCGACCATCAGGTCCCCCCAGACTGTTGTCCAAGATTTGGGTCTTCAGGATTTTGTAAGGGGGTGTGGGGAAAAGCTATCTAGGACAAAGCCTGTCCAATGGAATTATTCTCCAATCGCCCAGACTTCATGCGGAAGCCCCTAAACCTGGACGGCAGAAAAGGGGAACCTGGTTTCGGAAGGGCGAGTTTTGGGCTTAGAATGCGGGTTCCACTAAGAATGGAGGGGGTTCTCGAGAGAGAGGCGAAGGATCTTGGACAGCACTGATCTTGGACATGCCTTATTTCCACCCAACAGATTTCCACCCAACAGAGAGTCATTCTCGAAACCTTCCAGTTGAAGAAAACCATGTTCCGACCTGGGTTGTTATTGAAATAGATGTCCTCCTCTTGCAAAAAGATAGTTTGAAGAAAAACTGGCAACAGATGGGAAAGCATCCCAGAGGCTTCA